>CAYHHL010000248.1:0-7913 GCA_964356325.1 uncultured Enterobacteriaceae bacterium
GCACCAACACCATCAAGCTGACCCGGGACAAGAAAACCGGCGCTCACCACTGGATTCCGCTCGAGTGGGTCAAGAAGGTCGACGCCAAGGGCGTGCACATCGACAAGCCCGCCGACGAGGCCGAGAAGAAGTGGCAGGAAAGCCCTCCGAGCGTCCCGCACTAGGCCGGCCGTAGTCCGCGGTCAGCATGGCGCGCGTCCCGCCGGTTTGGCTGCCTTTCGGGGCCGGACCACGCGGGGCGCGCGCTCGTTGTCGAGGCCCATGCGACCGTGACTGATCCACGTTGACCAGCGCTGCGGGCTTGGCTAACCTCCTAGCCAGGAGGCCGCATCATGAAGCAGTACACCGTCCACGCCGCCAAGACGAACTTGTCCAAGCTGATCGCCGAGGTCGAAGCGGGCGAGGAGGTAGTGATCGCGCGCGGCGACAAGCCCACTGTCAAGCTGATACTCATCACCCCCAAGCCCAAGCGCGAGTTCGGCTCGATGAAGGGCAGGATTCACCTGGACGACTCGTTCTTCGAACCCTTGCCAGACGACGAACTGGCGCTGTGGAACGGGCAAGGCGACTAGATGCGCATCCTGCTGGATACACATGCGTTCATCTGGTGGCTGGAAGGCAGTGCCCACCTCACGTTGACCGCGCGCGCCGCCATCGCCGCGGACGATACGGAGGTTCTCGTGAGCGCGGCGACGGCTTGGGAAATCGCCACCAAGTTCCGCATCGGCAAGCTTCCCGGTGTGCAAGCTGCCGCCGACGAGATGGTGGCGGTCATCCACGCCCACGGCTTCACGCCGCTCGACATCACGGTCGCGGACGGCCAGCGCGCCGGCAACCTCATGGGGGCGCACAAGGACCCATTCGACCGCATGCTGATGGCACAAGCGTTGCGTTTGGATGTGCCGGTCGTCACGAACGAGGCGCTGTTCGAATCGTTCGGTGTCCGCCGCATCTGGTAGCCCGACCGCGCACCGCCTGCAACGAGGGGTGCGCGATCGGGCGACCGCCACTTCGAGCCGCTCCTACTTCAAACCTCCGAAGGTCTTCAGCATGTTGTAGCCGTCGAAGTAGCAGCGGATCTTCTCGATCTTGCCGTCCTTCAGCTCCCACGCCTCGATCACGTCGATCGACAGCTTGTTGCCCGTCGGCGGCAGCACGCCCGTCGGCGTCTGAATCGACCCCTTGTGCGTGCCGGTGACATGGAACTCGCTGACCACACCGTCGTCGGTCGCGTACTGGCGCTTGAGCGACACCGTGCAGTCGGGCATCGCGGTGCCCCAATTGCTCAGCCAGCGCTTGAAGCCGTCCTTGCCCTTTTCCGTGACCCCGAACGCCACCGTGGTGCACTGGATGTTGTCCGACGCCAGCGCCGCGCAGCGGTCGTACTGCTTCTGGTTGAACGCGTCGTACACGGAACGGGCCACCTGGGCGTTGATTTCGGGCTTCGAACCGGCCGGGTGGATGGTACCGCTTGGGCTGACGTTGGACTTGTCTTGCATCGCCATGACTGCCTCGGGCTGGCCGGATTGCGGCCAAATGTCGCCGACCTTTGCGTGAGCGCGTGCCGGTCCCCGAGCGCACACTGCGTGCGAGGGATCGGTTCGGGGCTCGAGTCGGGCACTGGATGCAGCCAGCTTCTACGCGCCGCGCCGGGCGTGCAAGCGTCGTCCTGACTGAGGGACGCCCGGCGTCAGCGGCGGCGGCAGCGCCAGCGGGACCGCGCGCTTCGGCGCCTACTCCGGATCGCACACCCCATCGCAAGTCTGCTGGATCACGCCGGTTGCCAGGAACTGATCCATCTGCGCCCGCGCCGCCTTCAAAGCGCGCACCGCCTGATGCACCGGGCTGGTCTGCTCCACCGGCACCGGCAGCACGTCAGGCGCCGGCAGGTGGAAGTCGAACTCCACGAGCGCCGACCCCTCGATCGGCGCCGGCTTGCCGGTCAGCCCGAAGATCTCGCGCGAACTGGGCGTCAGCAGCGGCAGCCCCAGCGTGCGCGCCTGGACGTGCGAGGCGACGTTGGGCACGTGGGTATCGGACCTGCCGTCCTGCTGCAGGATCCGTCGTGTTTTCGGGCATCCAGGCAGCGTGTCGGCCAGCAGGTGCGGCGCCAGCACTATGGGATCGATGCGGTCCAAGGTCGTTTGCAGCAGCAAGGTCACGCGCAGCGAAGTCGCGGCGTCGCCGGTGGCGATGTCGAGCAGGTTCAGGAACGGCCCGAAGGGATTGGCTCGACTCAGGATCAGCCCGAACCCCATGCCGCCGACGTTGAGCACCGCCCGCTCGATCCGCGGCGACAGCGCGACGTACGTGGCGCCCAGGATGTGCCCGAGACTGATGCCGTAATAGGTCAGCCGTGTCGGATCGAGCAATGACTGGCCGTTCTTCTGCACTTGCGGCAGGTTCTTGAGCGCCCCGTGCACCGCCTCGGCCAGCGCCAGTTGGTTGATCATCGCCTGGCTCACGCGGTCGACGAAACCGATCGCATGCCCGGTATCATTGAGCAAAAGCATGGTAATCGAAGTCACGTCGGGCTTGGACATGCCCCACCAGTCCACGGCCACGACGATGCGCCCGGTCTCGGCGCCGAACTTGTCGACCACCGCCCCCGGATCGTCGATCTCGTGGCGCGTGCCGAAAAAGCCGTGACCGAACTGCAAGACCGGCGCGGGCTTGCCAGCCAGCAGTACGCTCGGCGGCACCAGCATCGTGAACGGAACCTGCGCCGTCCCATGCAGTTGCACCTTGCCGTCGAGCCGCACCAGTCGCCCTTCCGGCCCCGCCTGATCCAGGAACAGCGGCACCGTCAGTTCGCCTTCGATGCGCAGGCCGATGTGCGGACTCGGATTTTCCTCCACAGACAGCACCGTCACCGCCACCGGTAGTTTGGCCATTTCCGCCAGCGCCAGATCCCGCATCGCGATCAGGTCGCCCTGCGCCGAGGCTTGCGTCTGGGTCGTGAAATCCCAAGCGAGGATCAAGGACTTGCGCTCGATCTTGGCCTTGACCAGGGGCGGGAACACGGCCTTTTCGTAATGCGCGAGCAGCGGCGTGTTGCAGTTCGCCGCCTTGTCGCGCAGCTTCTCGAACAACCCTGGCTGGTTGGCCTGGTCGCGCGGCGCTTGAATCGCGGTGCCGTCCGGGTGCTTCAGGCCGTGCAAGGCGACGATGTAGCGATGGCCGGGGATCAAGCGCGTGACCGGTCGGAGCAGCAGCACGCGATCGTCGATCTTGGCCGGGCGCGGGTCGATCTCGGCGAAGTGCGGCACCAGTGCTGAGGTTTCCGCGTCCACGAGCAGCGTCGGACTCGCAGGCTGCAGTGAGGCCTCCAGACCTACCGTCGGCGGCGTGGCCAGCGGGAACGGCACTAGACCATCGGCCGAGATACCTCCCGGAATCCGCACGGCAATCGTCGGCAGCAGCGAGAAGCCGTCGATCGGATGGTCCTGCTGGAAGTCGATAGCCTTGCCGTTGTCAGCCATGTGCGGCTGGGCCACTTCGGGCACGCGGACCTGAAGTGTCACCGGGTTGCGCGCCCAGTCGCTCGGCCACGGCATCAGGCAGTCCCACTCGGCGGCGATGGGATTGCACGCAGCGGAAGCCGGCGGCAGCTCGATGTCCGCCGACAACCCCGCGTCAACGCACGCGATCGATTCGGCAGTAGAGACCGGCGCGGGACCCGTGCAAGCTAGCGCGAGGGCGGCGAGGAACCAGGCGAGGGCGGGGTACTTCATGGCGGCACGGTACCTGTCAGCCACGGGGACGGCAACTGGCGCGACCGGACAGGCTGCGCGGCCCGGACGTGGCGGACCTGACGCACGATTGGCGGTCGCAGCCGGCGCAGCCTTTCTTCGGGCGCGCGCGACGCCGTACCGTGGAGACAACCCCGCGTCGCGAGGACGATCTGGGGCCGGGAGGACAGCATGAAGCGGATCGTCAGCATTCTGGCTTGGTTGGGTGTTATCGTGCCCCTGAACGCGGGCGCCGTCGGCTTCACCGGCTTGGGCGTGTTGACCACCGACAGCGGCGCCACCGACGTTTCGACCAACGGCGTGGTCGTCGGCTGGTCGGACGGCACCGCCTTTCGCTGGACCCCGGCGGGCGGCATGGTCGGCCTGGGCGCCACTGCCACCCAGTACGAAAAGCCCATTGTTTCAGGGAACGGCCAGGTCGTCGCCGGCAAGCACTGGGTCAGCGATGAAGAGCGCATGTTCCGCTGGACCGCCGCTGGGGGCATCGTCGACATCAGCCCCGCTGGCGAAGACTGCTCGCGCCCATCGAGCATCAGCGCCGACGGTAGCCTGGTCACCGGCCTGGGCGCCAACCCGTCGCCGTTCAACCACCACTGCCGTTGGTCCGCCACCGCCGGCTACTCGCACATCGCCGGTCTGCCCGAAGTCGGTCAGAACACTAACCGGGCCATGATCAATCTCGCTGGCACGGCGGTCGTCGCCACGAGTCACGTCAACCCGGAGCCGACCGGGATGTTCTGGACCCTGCTCGCCTCCTTCCAGCTGTGCGACCCCGACGTCGAGGGCTTCGGCTGCATCGGCACCGCGCTGAACCAGGCCGCCAACGTGGTCGTTGGTGTCGCGAATTCGCTGGCATTTCGCTGGACTGTGGCGGGCGGTCGGCTGGATCTGGGCGACCTGCCCGGCGGACCGAGCCAGAGCTGGGCGACCGCGCTGGACGGCAGCGGCGCGCGCGTGGTCGGTTGGGGCAGCACGACGGCGGGCCACGAGGCGATGCTGTGGGACGCCATCCATGACATGCGCCGCGTGGTCGACGTGCTCGCGAACTACGGCGTGACGCTGCCGGCGGGTTGGACTTTGCGGGAAGTCACGGCAATCTCGAGCAATGGCCGCTTCCTGGTCGGCACCGGCGATCACCTGGGGCACACCGAGGCGTGGCGCGCGGACCTCTCGACGCTGCCGTGGCTGGTGTGGCACCTGAAGTGGCGCGTCCAACATCTGCCCAAGTGGCAAATCAGCACGGCGCACAAGGTGCAACTGGCGCAGTGGCTTGGGGCCGCCCAGGTGATGGCGGTGTTGGCGGGGAAAGGTCCGGTGAAGTTCCAGGCCCCGGCGCAGCAAGCCGTGCGCAAGCTGCTGCTCGCGGTGGACGCCAAGATCGTAGACGGGCAGTGGGTGACCGGCAAGTCTGCGCCGCTGCTGCATGCGCTTGCAGGCGATGCGCTGCTATGGGTTCCGTGCGCCAAGCAGGAGTGGAACGTGGCGCAACGCTAGAACGGCTCTTTTCCACAGGCCGCATCCAGCGCACAATGCCACGTGACCTTGACTCTAGGTCTTGCAGTGGTCGCATCGATGCGTACTCAGATTTGCCTGTATAGTCCAGATGATGCCATACTCCGGCGCCTCGAGGCTGCCTGGCCCGCGGACCTGCCGGTCAGGACCGTGCGCACCTTGGCGGAGACCTGCGCCGCGCTGACCTCGGGGGCGCGGGCCGCCGTGTGCCATGCGTCGACGGTTGGCCTGGCCGAACTGCTCGACGCCGCGCGGGGTGCGCCGATCGTGCTGTTGGCCGGCGATCTGGACGACGCGGCGGTCGAGCGGGCCCTTGGTCTGGGCGCGGCCGAAGTGTTGGATCTCGCGAGATTGGACACACTTCGGCTGAGGCGGGCGGTGCGCCGCAGCTTGGCGCGGTCGCAATGGTCCGAGCCGCAAGAAACCCGCGCGGAAGCCCAGCCGTCCCACAATCGGGTCGCGCACGAGGAGACGGAGAAGCTCGAGGCGGTGGGCCGTTTGGCTGGTGGAATCGCCAACGACTTCAATAATCTGCTGGAGGTGATCCTGGGCTGTTCCGGCCTGGCGCGCGACACGCTCGATGCCAAGCATCCGGCCCACGAGGACCTTGCCCGCGTTCAGCAGGCCGCCCGCAAAGCTGCCAAACTCGTGCGACAACTCCTGACCTACTCGCAACGCAGCCACGGCGCGCCGCAACTGGTGCAGGTCGACCGGCTGGTTGCGACGATGCGCGAACAGCTGGAAAGGACCATTGGCCCAGGCATCTCGCTCGAAGTGCTGGCGCCGGCGCCGGTCGGCAGCGTGCGCGTCGACCCCACCCAGTTGGAGCAACTGCTGCTGCACCTGGCCGCCAACGCCCATGACGCCATGCCCAACGGCGGCCGGCTGACCATCGAAATTGTCGACACCCAAGTCGACGCGGCGCTCGCGGCCTGGCGATCGGGCCTGATTGTGGGGCCCTACGTGCTCCTGCGCGTCACCGACGATGGCATCGGCCTGGACGAGGTCGTCAAAGCCCGCCTGTTCGAACCGTTCTTCACGACCAAGAGTACCGGCACCGGCATGAGCCTGGCGACCTGCTACGGCATCGTTCGCCAAGGCGGTGGCGTCATCCTCGTGGACAGCGCTCCGGGCTGCGGCGCCACTTTCAGCATCTACCTGCCGCGTATCGAAGCCTGATGTTGCAGGGAGTTCTCGTGCCGCTCCCGCTCCGTTGGCTCCTGCTTCTCGCCGCGCTCGCGGGCCTGCTCGTCGCCGCGTTGCCTCGACCGGCGGTAGCGCATCCCCTGGACGTGTTCGGTCTCGGCTCGCGCGGCGCGGCGATGGCCAGTGCTCAGGTGGCGGTGGCGGACGACTACACCGCGGTCTACTACAACGTCGCTGGCCTGGCGCGCGCGCAACCGAGCATGGGCGCAGGGCTCCTTCTCGCCTACGACGACGTGCACGTACACCTGAAGTCGCGTCCTGCCGGCTACGACCTGCCCGATCTGGGCGCTTCGGGCCCGGTGGTCGGCAGTCAGCACCGCCTGGCTGCACGCACGGATACCACGGACATTCCCAATACCTACGGGCTGCACTTCGGTATCGTCGGCTCGCTGGGCTTCACCAGGTTGCGCCTGGGCCTGGTCGCGTTCCTGCCGATCGACCACATCGGCTCGCAGGACAGCCACTTTCCTGACGAGCGCGAGCAGTACTTCAGCAATCGCCTGCAGTTCGAGCTGATCGGCCAGCGCTCGCAACACCAGGTGATCATGGCGGGCCTCGCGTACCAGATGACGCCGTGGCTCGCGCTGGGCACGGGCCTGGCGTTCCTGCCCCAGGCGACGACGCACAGCCAGGTCTACCTCGCCGACGCCACCCGTCAGGAAAACCTGCAGATGGTCGTGCACAACGATCAGGTCGGCCGGTTCGTCCAGCACGCCGGCCTGTTGCTGACCCCTGACGAGCCCTGGCAATTCGGCCTGAACTGGCGCGGTGAGAACTATTTCGAGGTGATTCTCGACAACGAAATCCAGATCAAGGGCTTCCAGAACGACCTCAAGTCATTTCCGGTGCACCAGCGCACCGACATCGTCGCCAACTTCCACCCGCACGAGTTCACCGCTGGCGCGAGTTGGCGGCCTGGGTCGCTGCAACTCTCCGCCGACGTGGTGCGCATGCTGTGGCACCGCTATCGCAACGGCCAGGGCGAGTTCGCGGGCTTCCAGGACACCACCAGCCTGCGGGCGGGCTTGGCATGGCAGACGACGCCGGAGCGCACGCTGATGGCCGGGCTGGGCTGGGAACCCACCCCAGTGCCGAACCAGAGCGGTCGCACGAGCTACGTGGACAACGATCGGCTGGTGGCGTCGGTCGGCGCGGTGCACCAGGTCAAGCTGTTCGACCGCCAGGTTCAACTCGGCTGGCATGCGCAGTGGCAACGCCTGATCGCGCGGGACACGAACAAAACGCCGCCGCCACAGATCCAGAGCTGCGGTCCGGGCGTCACAACCCTGTGCGACGAACTGGCGAACGACGCCAAGGACGCCACGGGTCAGCCGATTCCTCAGGCCGAGGGAGTGCAGACGGGCAGCCCGGGCTTTCCAGGCTTCCAGTCGTGGGGCGACGTGGTGGCATTCGGGCTGGATGCAAGGTGGCTGTTTTGATGCG
>CAYHHL010000249.1:0-7903 GCA_964356325.1 uncultured Enterobacteriaceae bacterium
CGGCGCATCGACCCAGCGACCAAAGCGGCGTACTCTGACCCTCTGTCCACCGCCGAGGTGCCGCCATGTCGCGAGGTTTCGTCTCCCTGCTCGCCGTCGCCTGCCTGGCCGCGGTCAGCGCTTGCGGCAGCCCAGCCGGCCATACCTCGACCGACACCACAGCGAGTCCGGACGTCCTGGCCGACACGCCAGCGCCTGACGATGGCGGCGCCGCGACCGATGCCGTCACCGATGCGAAAGAAACCGTGGCGTATTACGACGCCGGCCATCCGCCCGACGTGAAGAAGACCGACGTGGCCAAGCCGCCGCCGCCAGTCGGACCGCCGACCTGCGATTTTCCTTCGGCGTGGGGCGTCGACGGCAAAGGCGCGGTGCAGAAGGTCTCCAAGCTGAAGGTCACCGACACCATGGTCAAAGCGAACGTCGGTGGCGCGGAAAAGGACGTGCTGGACGGCTGCGACCTGGACGGCGATGGCGTGCCGAACAACGTGCTGGGCAAGGTCGGGACGCTGTACAAGGACCTGAACAAGACGTTGAACGACAAGGTGCTCGACGGCACGCTGGTGCTGATGTTGGAACCGGTGACGTGGGCGACCGACGGCTCGCCGCTGCAGATCCACTGGCTGCGAGGCGATCTGCACCCGAGCAATGCGAAGTGCGACGTGCAAAGCGAGAGCGCGGACTGCAACTACACGGTGGCGAAGTCGAGCTACGTCGGTGCGCAGGGCCCGTGCCAGAACCAGACGACGATCGCCGCTGCGGTGACGGTCGACCAACTGGTGGGTACGATACCGAAGCTCGTCGTGGACGTGCCCGTTGTGGGCATCAACCTGAAACTGCAGGTGCTGAACGTGCAGGTGACGGGGACGGTGACCGGCGAGAAGTCCTGGCACGCCATGACCGGTGGGCGGCTGTGCGGCGTTCTGCTGAAGAGCGATTTCGTCGCGATCGTCGACAACGGCCGCACCCTCGTAGACAGCATCCTCAAGCCGGACATCGACTGCGACGGCGACGGCATCAACGACTGCGTGTCGGTGTCGTTCGACTTCGAGACGGTGGCAGGGCACGTCAGTGGCATGACGCCTTGAGTCGGTGACTTGTGCTGGTTCCTCGTTGTGCGCGCGATCAGGTGCCGCTATCATGCTGCATGACGGCACGATCCGGTGCCCGCGGGAGAGGCCATGAATTCAGAATCGGTTCGCAGCGAATCGTACACGCTCAAGACTGTCGGCAGCAGTGGCCAGATCTCCATCGGCAAAGCCTATGCCGGCAAGACCTTGAAGGTGACCGTGCAGGCCGACGGCAGCATGCTCCTGACGCCGGTGGTGGTGGTGCCGGAACACCAGATGTGGACCGTGCAGGAACCGCACCGTACCGCCATCGCGCGCGGGCTGGCACATGCAACTGCCCACGCGGCAAGCGAGACCGACGTCGACGCGCTGGTGCAGCGTGCGGAGCGGAATGCCAAGGAAAACAAGGGTGGCTGACCCGACCAAGCTGCGCCTGGACTTGAACAGTCCGGCATTCCTGGACGTGTTTTTCGACCTGCCGTCGAGCGAACTGTCCCAGGTCGTGGCTGGTTTGCAACGCCTGCGCCGCATGACCTGGGCCGATGTGTACAAATCCAAAGGCCTGCACTGGGAGGCCGTGGACCACATCCCGACGCCGACCGGTGCCAAGGCGCACTCGCTGCGGCTGAGCCAGAAGATGCGTGCGATCGCATTTCGCGACGGCGAGTTCCTGCGCATTGTGTCGTTGCATCCGGACCACGATTCGGCGTACGACAAGTAGGCGGCAGCCAGGCTGGGCCGAGACAAAGCCGGCGAGCCAGCGTAATCTCGCGGTCGAGGTGACCCCATGCGCGTTCTCCTGGCGATTGCCGTGTTCCTGATGGCTTGTGGCAGCGGGCAGAAGCCGATCCCGGTCGCGGCTAACGATACCGGCGCGGGCGATGCCACGCTGACCGACAGCAGCGACGTCGCGACCACGCCGGACGCTAGCGCCGACGACGTGGTCACGCCAGACGCCAGCGCGGACGCGGGATCGGTCCCGGACACCAACGCGGACGCGGCACCAGTCGCCGATGTCGACGCGAACGCCACCGCGGACATCGGCAGCGACGCCTCGGCCACGGCGGTGCAATGCGGAGGCGCGACACCCTCCTTCCCGACGTTCGCCAAGGCGTGCCAGGCCGACGCGGACTGTGCGATCGGCCTACACCAGATCAACTGCTGCGGCACCAAGCGCGCCATCGGCATCGCCAGTGGCGCCAAGGCTGCGCTCGACGAGGCCGAGGCGACGTGCGCGAGCCAGTACCCGGACTGCGATTGCGCGCAGTTCCCGACCCAGGCCGAGGATGGCAAGACCGCTGACGACAGCGCCATCGCGGTGCGGTGCGACGCTGGCCAGTGTGGGACTTGGGTGAAGTAGCGCGCGTGCAGTCGCTGGGCGGAGGTCTGAGGTGCGGCAGGTTTGGCTGATTGCAGTGGTGGTGCTGGCTGCGTGCAAGCCTGCGGTCGGCGTGCAAGGACCGACCGTGGATGCGGCACTGGCGGATGCGGAGGTCGAGGGGGGCGACGCGACCGATTCCGCTGCCAGAGAAGGGGGGACGGATGCCAGCGCGCCCGGCGCGAGCGATGCGGACGCCGGTTGGGTGGACGTGGCCTTGCCGACTGCGTGTACGCCTGGGGGCTGTGACGACGGCAACCCATGTACGAACGATGTCTGCGACATGGCGAGCGCTTGCACGCACGAGAACAACACTGCGCCCTGCGACGCAAGTGGCGCGTGCACGGTCGACGTCTGCAAGGGCGGTTCGTGTGTCACTGGGCCTGGCAAGTTGTTCAGCGCGACGTATGGCGGTGTGGGCTACGAGTATGCGAAGGCCGTGACTGCCATGGCGGACGGCGGGCTGGCGCTGGCAGGCTTCGCGGAGGCTGTGCCCTTGCCCGGAGGCAAAAAGAGCGCGAGCAACAAGGACTTCTGGCTCGTGCGCACCGATGCCGGCGGCAACCTGCTGTGGAGCCAGACCTACGGCGGCGCGGGCTGGGAAGAAGCGAGTGCTGTGACCGCGCTGGCGGACGGCGGATTGGCGCTGGCGGGCTTCACCCAATCGACCGACCTGCCTGGCGGAAAGAAGAGTGCGGGCTGGAGCGACTTCTGGCTGGTGCGCACCGACGCTGCCGGCAAGTTGCTGTGGAATCAGACCTACGGCGGCGCGCAAAGCTTCGAGGGCGCGTTCAGCGTGATCGAGCTTGCGGACGGCGGTTTTGCCCTTTCGGGCTTTGGCGTGGTGAACACGTCAGATGATTACGTATGGCTAGTGCGCACGGACGCCGACGGCGAACTGCTGTGGAGCCAGACCTACGGCGGCTGGAAGAACGACGACGCGGCTGCCATGATTGCGCTAGCGGACGGCGGATTGGCACTGGCCGGGGCCACGAACTCGATAGACCTGCCCGGCGGCCAGAAAAGCGCGGGAGGCTACGACATGTTGCTGGTGCGCACCGATGCCAACGGAACGCTGCTGTGGAACCAGACCTACGGCGGTTCGGGCAACGACGAAGCCTTCGCCGTGACCGCACTGGCGGACGGCGGCCTGGCGCTGGCAGGCTTCACGAACTCGTCTGACCTGCCGGGCGGCCAGACGACCGCAGGCGACTACGACTTCTGGGTGGTGCGCACGGACGCCGCGGGCAAGCTGCTGTGGAACAAGACCTTCGGCGGCCCGTTCAGAGACGAGGCATTCGGACTCACGTCGCTGGCCGATGGCGGTTTGGTGCTCGCGGGAACGAAGGAATCGAGCGACGAGCCGGGCGGCAAACAGGATTGCTGGCTTGTCCGGACCGATGCCGGCGGCAACCCGCTGTGGAACCGGACGTACGGCGGTTCGGGGTATGACGCCATTCTTGCGGTTGCGGCGCTATCTGACGGAGGCTTGGCGTTGGCAGGCACGACAGCCTCGACCGACCTACCGGGAGGCCCAAAGGTTGCTGGCTTACTTGACGGCTGGCTCCTCCGCACCGACCCCTGGGGCCACATCTCCTGCGCCGAGGCCGGCCCCTGCGCCAGCAAGACCCTCGCCGACTGCGACGACGCCAAGCCCTGCACCGCCGACCTTTGCGACGGCAAGACCGGCTGCACCCACACCAACCTCACGAACGGAAGCGCGTGCGGCGGCGGCAAGTCCTGCACCGCCGGCGTCTGCGGGCCTTGACGGTGCCACCGCACAACCGCCAAGATCCACTGCCCAAATCACTCCCAGGAGTCCCCGCATGCGTTCACACCTGGTCGCGCTGGCCCTGCTGCTCGCGCACCTGCCCGCCGCGCTCGCCGCCGAACCTGGCCAAGGGCAGGGCGATCTCCAACCCGCGGTGTCGATCGCGCAGAGGCTGACGCCCGCCCAGGTCGAGGCCGAGGCATCGCTGCTGGCCCGCTTGCCCGGTGAGCACTTCGCCTGGGAACTGATCCACGACAAGGCCAACGTGGCGCTGTTCCTGGATCTCGCCGCGGGACCGCGGCCTGCGCGCGTGGTGGCGGCGGCGCTGCACGCGCTGGGCGAGGCGAGCGCGCCCGAGCCGGTGCCCGAAGATCGCCTGCCGGTGACGCCGGACTATCGCACCGTGGTCGTCGCCCGGATGCTCGCCCCGAGTCGGCTGGTGCAGCACGAAGCGTTCGAAGCGACGGCCCCGCTCGTCGGCGGCAAGACCGCGGACGTGGCGACGCTGGTGGCGCTGACCCAAATCCTGAAGACGCACAAGGACGCAGCGGTGCGCCATGCCGCGGTGCGGACGTTGCGCCACGTGAGCCTGAGCGGTCTGCGCTCCAGTCCGGGGCTGGCCGAGCCGGTGCTGACGGCGTGCGCGGATGCAGAGCCGGTGGTGCGGATCCAGGCGCTGGCGCTGCTGCAGGTGATGGGCACGTCCTCGGGGTTCATCAAAGCGGCGGGGCAAGCGCGCGTGGTGAAAGTGCTGCAGGCGGGCATGCGCCATGCCGATCTGGCGACGCGGGTGGTGGCGACGACTTCGCTGGCGACCGTGGTGCTGACGGTGGAGGAGCCGGAGCGGTCGGCGGTGCTGGGCCAGTTCGTGGCGTTGCTGGACGATGCGCAGCCGGCGCTGCGGGCGGCGGGAGCGATGGCGCTGCTGCGCAGTCCGCAGCCTCGGGCGATGCAGCGGTTGCTGGTGCTGCTGGACGATACGGCCACCACCGAGGTGAGGGTGCCGGGCCCCGCGGCGCTGGACGGTGAGAAGCTGGAGACGACGGTGACGGCGGTGGCGGGATCGCTGCGCACGGTGGGTCACGCGGCGGTGCAGGCTCTGATGATGCTGGCGATGGCCGGGAGCGACGCGTTTTATTGCGAGGAGCCAGCGGGCGAGAAAGCCGAGGAGATGTTCAAGGCTTGCGTGGGGAAGGCGCGGGCTTGGGCGGGTAGGCAGGCGCCGTTGCGGAAGTAGCTGGGCCGGGGAGCCGGGACCGGAGCCGGGACCGGAGCCGGAGCCGGGACCGGGACGGGCTTGGTGCTGTCCGAGGTAAATGGCTGAATGCAGAGGGGGTGAGGTCCCTCGGATGCACTCGGGATGACAGTTTGGGGGTAAACCCGAACCCGAACCCGAACCCGAACCCGAACCCGCACCCGAACCCGTTCCCGTGCCCGCCCCCGTTCCCGCCTAAGCCTGAGCCACCTTGCGCAGTACCACCGCAATGCCTTGCCCGCCGCCGATGCAAGCGCTGCCCACCGCGTACTCGCCGGCGCCGCGCTGCAACTCCAACGCCAAGTGCAGCATGATGCGCGTGCCCGAGGCGCCCAGCGGATGGCCCAGCGCGATCGCGCCGCCGTGTACGTTGGTCTTGGCGCGGTCCAGGCCCAGGTCCTTCTCGACCGCCAGGTACTGGGGCGCAAAGGCTTCGTTCACTTCCACCAGGTCCATCTGCTCGATCTTCAGGCCCGCCTTCGCCAGCGCTGCCTTGATCGCAGGAACCGGGCCGATGCCCATGACGGTCGGATCGCAGCCCACCGCCGCGGACGCCACCACTTCGGCCAGCACCGGCCAGCCCTCGCGACGGGCCCGATCCAGCGTGGTGACCAGCACGGCCGCCGCGCCGTCGACGATGCCCGAGGCGTTGCCCGCGGTGACCACGCCGTCCTTCTCGAACGCCGCCTTGAGCTTGCCCAGCACTTCGGCGGTCGTCTCGGGGCGCGGATGCTCGTCCTTGGCCACCACGGTCGGACCCTTGCGGCCGGCGATCGTCACGGGCGCGATTTCTTTCTCGAACACGCCGGCCGCTTGGGCCTTGGCAAAGCGCTGCTGCGTGCCCAGCGCGTAGTCGTCGCAGTCCTGGCGCGAGATCTCGTGGGTGCGCGCGAGCTTCTCCGCGGTGTTGGCCATGGCCATGCCAGTGGTGGTGTCCGTCAAGCAGGACCAGAGCGTGTCCTCGAACTTGGCGCCCGGCCCGAGGCCGACGCCCCAACGCGCGCCGCGAACGACGTGCGGGGCCTGCGACATGCTTTCGGTGCCAGCGGCGAGCACGACTTCGGCGTCACCGAGGCGGATGGCCTGCACGGCCTGGACGATGGCTTCGAAGCCACTGCCGCACAAGCGATTCAGGGTCAAGGCGGGGACGTCCTGGCGCGTGCCGCTGCGCAGGCCGACGTGGCGCGCGAGGTAGATGGCGTCCTGCGAGGTTTGCAGCACGTTGCCGACGAAGACCGCGTCCACGACAGCCGGATCGGCGCCGATGGAGGCCAAAGTGGCCTTGCTGGCTTCGACGGCGAGGTCGGTGGCGGAGAGATCCTTCAGCGCGCCGCCGAAAGCTCCGAAAGGGGTGCGTTTGCCGGCGACGAGGACGATGGTCGGGGAGGTCATGGGGAAGCTCCGAAGGTAGGGGGCGCGGAGGATAGCGCCGACGGACCGGGAGCGGAAGCGGGGCATGGCTGCGGCAAGGCTTTCAGGCGGGCAAAAAACCTGCCTTACCGGTTGGATTCAGGGTCGGGAATTCGGCTGCGTCAGTCCGCGAAGGCGGACTTTTCAATTGCGAGCCCCGGGTTTCAACCCGGGGTCGCCCTGGCTGTCGGCAACAGGCAAGGCAAAAAGAACCCCCGCCAGGCAGCTCGGGGTCTTGTCCCGGTGGACCAGACCGATGCCTGACGGGGGCGGTGATGCCTGGGACGACAGCTAGCTGCCGCGCTCACACTCCTTGAAATGGCTCTGGCGACCCCGAAAGATCGCCGGCCCCGAGCGAGGAGCCCAGAAGAGAGAGAGCCGCTAGCGCGACATCACCTCACCGGTCATGGAACATTGACAATCGCAAGGCATTTGATCACCTCCTTTTACGGACAAGGTATTTGCACGGAATCCCTTCCGCGCGCTGTCGCCGCTGCGTGCCGAGGACGTGCGACCGCTGCTGTGCCCGTCGCGCCCCATGACGCGAAAGCACCGAATCCGGGTGGCTAAACCCGGGGGTATCGACGTTGCGAGGCGTCGAGTGACCGATGCGCAGGATAGGAAGCGACGGCGGCGTGCGCAAGCGGGACAACAGGCCCTGCGCGTTTACTTGCAGCCGGCAATCGGGCCCTTACCGCCCGCCACTGCGGTGAACTGCGCATTGGCGTAGCACTTGGTGATGCACCAGTCGCCGACCGGCTGCCACAGCTTGCCGGCCTTGGGATTGCTCGGATCCGCCAGACCGAGGCAGGCGTCGCCGCTCTGGTAGCACATCGACATCGCGGGCAACGAACCGCCCGTCAACACGTTGGGCCAGTTGATCTTGCCGACGTACCACATGTCCAGCGGGTTCATCTTGACGTTCCCGACCTTGAACGCCACCACGCCCTGCAGGAACACCGTGACCGTGGCGTACGACGGGCCGAAACCGTGGTCGTTCCAGTAATGTACGCCCACCG
>CAYHHL010000250.1:0-7893 GCA_964356325.1 uncultured Enterobacteriaceae bacterium
GCACCCGCACCCGCACCCGCACCCGCACCCGCACCCGCACCCGCACCCGCACCCGACCCAAAACCCCCAGCAATCGCACAGCACTCCCCGCGCCCGTCCCGTTGATCCCTCACGCGCCCTGTACACTCGATCGCATGGATCCCACCGGCTTCCACGAGTCCACCCTGGGCGCCACGCCCATCCGCGCTCTGGGCCTGACCATCGCGGGCACGCGCCTGGCTCCCTTGGTCGCCCGCCTCGAGCGCGAGATGGCCGCCGTGGGCCTGCTCCATCTTCACTGCCGGTTCTACCTCTCGACCGAATGGGGCGTACCGTTCGGAACCATCGCGATCGCCATGCCTTTCTACCTCGCGCGGCCTGACCTGACCGAGCTGCACGCCGATCGCTACGGCCATGTCGAGGGCCTCAGCGACCCCGACATCCTGCGCTACTTGCGCCACGAGCTAGGCCACGCGGTCAACTATGGCTACCGGCTGTACGAGGATCCGCGCTGGATCGAGACTTTCGGTGCCATCACCCAGCCTTACGTGGACGAATACCGCCCGGAGCTGTTCAGCCGCCGCCACGTGCGCCACCTGCCCGGTTGGTACGCGCAGAAGCATCCCGACGAGGACTGGGCTGAAACCTTTGCGGTATGGCTGACGCCCCAGGGCCGCGACTGGCGGATGGAGTACGCGGACTGGCCGGAAGCGCTGCAAAAACTCGAGCTGTGCGCCGCCCTGATGCGCGAGTTCAGCGCTCGGCAACCGGTGGTGACCGCCGACGAACTGGACGTGGACGTGAGCGAATTGACCTGTTCCTTGGATGAGTTCTATGGCGACCTGGACTTCGCCGCGACCGACCTGCCGCCGGGCGTGGACGGGGCCTTGCGCACCATCTTCGAGGATCTGGGCGAACGCGAGCACCACAGCCAGGCGCCACGGCTGCCGGCGAGCGAGCTCCTGCACCGCATCGAGCGGCAACTGATCGACGACGTGTACCGCTGGACCGGGCATTTTCCTGAGCGTACGCGGCCTTTGCTCCGGCATCTGGCCCAACGCTGCGACGCCCTGCTGCAAGTGTACCCGGCCGATCGCGAGGTGCCGGCGATCATCGCGATCACCACCCTGGTCACGGCGTTGGCGGTGAATCACGTGCACAAGGGCAGCTACCTACCTTGAATGCGGCAAAAGACCCTGGCGCTCGGCCGCCAACTGCGCGATGCGTTGCACCAATTCCGGGTAGGCGATGCCGGCCGCCATCGCCGCCAGCGGAAACTCGTCGCGCTCCTCGAGATAACAACCCGCATTGACTTCCAGCACGTACAGCTCACCCGTGGTGGTCATGCGCAGGTCCACGCGGCCGTAGTCGCGCACCCGCAGGGCCCGGTAGGAGTCCAGCGCGACCTTGTGCATCCTCGCGCGCAACTCGTCCGGAAGATCCGCCACCACCGGCCTGGTGCCCTTGTACGCCTTGCTGTGGACGTCGAACTTCGCTTTCTGATCGAGGATGTGCGGCGCTCCCTCGGGCATCCCCGAAAAGTCCATCTCGATGACGGGCAGCACCAGCGGATCCTTGTTGCCCAGCAAGCCGACGTAGAACTCGCGGCCGGGCACGAACTCCTCCACCAGCGCGTCGTCCTTGATCGTGTCGTGGATGAGGCTGATCCGGCGAATCATTTCCTTGGCGTCGTGTACCAGGGACTTCACGTCGATGCCGATGCTCGCGTCGCACCGCGCCGGCTTCACGAACAGGGGCATGTGCAGGTTGCCGCCCGTCTCCAACCCGGCATCGCGCGAGAACAGGGCGAAGCGCGGGTAGCCTATGCCCTCGAAAGCCAATAGCTTCTTGCCGAGCGACTTGTCCTGCGCCAGATACAGCTCGCCCGGGCCACAGCCGGTGTAGGGCAGGCCCATGAGGTCGAGCAGGCCCGCCACACCGATGTCGCCGAACACGTTGGTCCCGAATTGTTCCGTGAGGTTGAACACCAACTCAGGCTTGCGGCGCCGCAGTCCCTGGGCGAGATGGACCAGATCGCCGTGCGCGACCAGCGTCGCGACTTCGTGACCGCCCTGACGCAGGGCGCGCGCCACCTGGGCCACGACGACGTCGGGCTCTTCCTCGGCGGTCTCGACGCTGCTCAAGACGGTAATGCGCATGGACACTCCATTTCGGCCATGCGGGCGCGGCTTGGCAAGGCGATGCGATCGTCGGTTGGACAGCCTGCAGCATAGGAAAACCCGCGCTTGGGCTCAAATCGGCGGCGTCGCGCGGCGGGCAATGCGAGCAAGGCATGTGCAAAAGCTTGGACGCGCAAGTTTTTTGACCACCAGCCGCAAAGGCCGTTGCATCCCGCCCGTAACCCGTGTACGGTGCTTGCACGCCTTCATGAACGCTTTGTGATGCGGGTGACAACTGTGCCGGAAAGGCACTATGGGAACGGGTATCGGCTCATGGGTAGCAAGCTTTTTGTTGGTGGTCTTAGCTGGGACACGAATGACGCGTCGTTGCGCTCGGCGTTTGCCGCCTGCGGCGAAGTCACCGAGGCCAAAGTGGTCATGGATCGCGAGTCTGGTCGTTCGCGCGGCTTCGGCTTCGTGACGATGGCGGACGAAGCCGGCGCGCGTGAGGCTGTCAGCCGCATGGACGGCCAGAGCATCGACGGTCGCGCAGTCAAGGTCAGCGAAGCGCAGGAGCGTAGCCCCCGCGGCGGTGGCGGCGGCGGTGGTGGTTACGGCGGCGGCGGCGGCGGCGGTGGTGGCTACGGCGGCGGCGGCGGCGGTGGCAACTACGGCGGTGGCGGCAGCGGCGGCGGCGGCTACGGCGGCGGCGATCGCGGCGGCGACCGTGGTGGTCGCAGCGGCGGCGGCGGCTACGGCGGCGGTCGCTAGTCTCTGACTGCTCCAGTCTGCTGTCTGGTCCGGCCTGCAAAGGCTCCCTGTCAGAAGATCTACGATGCCCGCGGCGCCGCAAGGTTCCGCGGGCATCGTCGTTTCGCGCACTTGCTCCGAAACTCCCCTACTCTCTGCCGCCGCTGAGGTCCGCCATGGCCCATCCGCTTCCAGTCTGCCGGGGCAACGTCCCCATGTACGGCTCCGTGCTGGCGATTTGCGTCCTGCTGGGTCTTTCGGCCTGCAGTGGCGTGGAATTCCAGCCCCAGGACGCCAGGGCACGTCTCCAGCCGATCCCGCGCAAGACCGCCATCGTGGTCGTGGAGGACGCCGGGACCTTGGCGCAACCGGTCATCGAACTCGGCACGGTCGTGCGCAAAGTGACGGTCAAGCCCGTCCAGCAGGCCACCGCCTTGGCTGACCTGGCGGACCAGGCGTCGCGGTACGGTTGCGATGCGCTGGTCGCTGCCCATGAGGAAGCGGTGACCCAAGGTAGGGGCGGCTACCGGTGGGTGGCGAAATGCGTGCGCTCGGCCAACTTCCCGTTGAAGGACGCGAACAATGCCAAGGGCGCCGCGGCTCAGCCACCCGTTGCCGCGCCGCCACCGGTCGTCGCTCCGCAGGATGCCGTTGCCGAAGCGAAGGAACGTGCGATCCAGTTGCGCAAGCAGGCGGCGGACGCCGAGCGCGATCGCAAGCGCCTGGAAGTCGAGATTGCCGCAGCGGAACAGGATCGCAAGCGCATCGTCGCCGAGAATGCCGCGGCGGACCGGGCGCGCGAAAAGGCAGAAGCCGCCAACAGGGCTGCAGAACGCCAGGAAGCTGAGCGAAAACGCAAGGAAGTGGCGGCGACCGAGGCGCGTCTGGCCACCGAAGCCGCGGCAGATCAGGCCCGGCTGGCCAAGGAGGCCGCCGCGACGGCAGCGCGCCTGGCCACCGAAGCCGCGGCGAACCAGGCCCGACTCGCCCAGGAGGACGCGGCGCGCCAGAAGGCTGAGGGCGACAAGCTGGCCGCGGTGGAAGCGGTGGCGCAGCGCAAGGCCGCGGCCAAGCAGGCGATCGAGGACAAGACCAGCGCCGCGCAACTGGACTTCCTGGCGAAATGGCCGGATTCCGAGGAGTCGCCCGCGGTGTTCGCGGCCCTGCAGCGCGCCGCCGTCGAAGAGAGCGCGAACTGGCTGAGCGAGGTGAAGTGTGCGGCATCCAATGAACGCCTCGAACGTCGCATGCCACCGCCGAGCCTGCAAGCCGACCTGAACGAAGCAAAAACCACGCGTTGGCGATCGGTGCTGCCACGCGAGGTGGGCTGCACGTTCACGGTGCGCAACCCGACGGCGCTGCCGGTGGTGGTCGACGTCGACTTGCCCGGCGGCCATACGCATCGCTTCCTGACCGCCAAGCAGAGTGGAACCGTCAAGGAATCGCTGCGTTGCCAGCCTGAAGGGCTGCCCCAGAAGACGGTGACCGCGGGTCTGGTCGAGTACACCTACGCTTGCGCGCTGGCGGGGCCGACGCGCGTGGTCGGGCTGCGGCCGGCGACGGCGGAACTGGCGGTGGACAAACGCGCGGGCGATCCGCTGGCGCCTCTGGAGACGCTGGCCAAGGTGTGGCAGTCGCTGCCGGGGACGCGCTTGGGCCAGGTGTACATCGACCTGATCGGCGAGCGGTTGCGCCGACTTGCCGAGGACGTCGGCCCGCTGAACGGCAAGCTGACCGTGCTGCAGAAGCCGGTCGCGGGCACGCCGACGCCGGTGCGGGTGGCCTTCAAGAACACCAGCGGGCGCGACGTGACGGTGCTGTACACGGTCGGCACGGGGCGCGACGAGCGGTTGTTGCTGCCCAAAGGCGGTGCGCAAGAAGTGATGCTCAAGACGTTAGCCAATCTGGAGGCAGACTTGCGCGTGATCGGCGTGCTGCCCAAGCTGCGGTCGATGGACTGGCTGGTCGGCAGTTGGCAGCTCGGGGCGGCGCGCCTGGTGATCCTGCCGACCGCCAACGGCGGGCTGGCGGCATTCGCATTGGTGAACGATGCCGATGGTATGCGGCGCGCAGTGCCGGCGATGACCGAGACCGTGGGCGGCGTGGTGACCTTCAAGGCGACCGTGGGCGGCACGTGGCTCGGCGCACTGCTGGGCCAGGTGCCTACGGCGTGCGCGACGGCGTGCGAGGCGGAGTTCACCTTGAAACTCAGCGATCAGGAGCTGTACACGATCGGCGGGCCGCGCGTGCTGGTGGTGACGGTGGCGGCGGGCGGATCCAAGGCCATGGCCAAGCTGACCGACGACTGAAGGCTACTTGGGCGCGGCGACCGAATGCTTAGCGTGTACCCGCAGTTCGACCTTGGCCGCGCCGCCCGTGCGCCCGACTGCCTGCTGGTCCGGATGGGCAATCTTCAGTTCATACGGCAGCTTCATCTGGAACTGCTGGTCCTGGCCGTCCAGGGCCAGCCGGTCGAGCTCCCACACCTCGAACTTGCCGCCCTTCGCCGTGCCGAGCAGGGGCCAGTCTTCGAGCACCACTGAACCGAAGCCGGCGACGGGAATCGCGTAGAACTCAGGAGTTCCGCCAAAGTGCAAAAAGTCGGCGCGCACGTGCTCGGTCCAGCGCACCTGCTGCCAGGTCTTGACGGTCGGGTGCTCCGACAGCGGTACATCCAGGCGGGCGGGCACCAGGAACCAGCGGCGCGGCCCGTCGTGGTTGCGGATCACCACCTTGACGTGACGCACGCCGGCGCGAGTTTCGCCAGCCTTCAGCTCCAGTTGCGCCAGGCCCTTGGTCTGGGCCGCCTGCGCGCTGGCGTGCTGCAGCATCAGGGTGCGTTCGAGTTCGGGCTGGTCCGCGTAGTGCGGTTTCTCCGGCGCTTGACCCGCGAGCAAACGCTTGAGGTTGTGCGCCACCGCGTCCTCGCTCAACAGGCCGAGATCCGTACCGTAACACGTGCGGGCGGCCTTGGCGTCCGCGCTGACCAAAGCCAGGGTCGGCAGTTTGGAGGCGTCGACGCCGGGTAGCAGCCTTTGCGCCGGCCCGCGCCACTCGTCGACGTCGATGTACAGAAACCGGCCTTGGCTCAAGGCCTTGCGCACGACCGCGCTGCCCGCCACGAATTGCTTGACCTCCTTGCAGGGCGCGCACCAATCCGCCGTGAACATCAGCAGCACGTGTTGGTGGTGCTTGAGGGCGGCATCCAGTTCCGCACGCAAAAGTTCCGCCAGCGTTTTCGTGCCTTGCCGGTGCAGATAGCGCGCGGGACCGAGGTCGTGGCGAGCGGCGGCCTGCACGGGCGGCGCGGTCAGCAGCGACACGGCGAGAAGGCAAAAGCTGAGGCGGAGGCAGACGCGAAGCATGGAGGGGCAGGATACCGCGAGCGTGCGCCGACTGCCAGATTCGCTGAGGCGCGTCGTGCCGATTGCACTATACGGCCAAGCCCGTCGCTGGCATGCTACCGCACCCGAATCTGGAGTTCGCCATGCCGTCCATGCGCCTGACCCGACTGAGCTCGACCCTGACCAGGCTGCGTCACGCGATCGTGGCCTGCGCGATCCTGCCCGCCGCGCTGCCCGCCTGCACGGACGTGATGCCCACCGAAGTAGAGGATCAGGAAGAAGACTTGAAGTCCGGCGGCAGTCCCAAGTGGATCTACGACGGCCTGATGCCGGCGCTCGATACCGTGAAGGTGACCGTTTCGCTCAAGGGCCACACCGCGCGCGTCACGGGCTACCTGAAGCCGGGATTCGCAGGCAAGTTGCCGTATTACGTGGTCGCGACGCCCGAGGGAAGCAAGACCCGGGTGACCCTGGTGTATCCGGTGGCGACCGGCGCGGTGGCGACTTCCAACGGTCCGGGCACTTACACCACGCTGTTCGTCTCCCCGTACGTGGCGACCACCAACAAGGCGGCGTGGGGCGGCTTCCCGTTCATGGCGTACAATGCCAAGCGGGGCCTGGCGTTTCACGGTCCGATCACGGCGCAGGACGGCGAGTGGAAGCTGTTGCGCGGTCCAGTCTCGCACGGCTGCAATCGGATGCAGGGCGAACACGTGGTTGAACTGGCGCACGTGGCCGGCATCGACATGAGCAAGCCGCACTACTCGGGGGAGAGCCTGACGCGCAAGCTGCAAGTCGACGTCATCCCAGGCTACGACTCGTGGAATGGCAAGCTGGTGGACGTGGACTACCCGACCCAGAGCGCGGTGCAGCGACCGACGGGCAACGTGCAGGTGTTCAAGACCTGGGATTCCAAGCTGATGCTGGCCCAGGTGTGCGCGTGGAACCCGAAGCTGTGGACTGCGGATCCGCTGAAGAACGCGCGCCACTGCGACTATGCCGGCAAGAATGCGCTGGATCCGGTGACCGGGAAGTAGAGGCGTGCGGAGGTTTGCGCACTTAGGAGCGCGGCTTGCTTAGGTCGGACCGGTCTGGCAATGTGTCAGCACCGTATTCGAACTTTCCGAACCGAGGCTCCCCATGACGCTTCCCGCCTGCATTGGCGAGGCCTGGGCACCTGTATCGCCCGAGGACCTCTTGGACTGCTTCACCGTGGCCCGCGCTACCGGCTGGTCCGGCGCCGGTCTCGGCCAAGAGGTCGACGTCCTGTACGGCGGCGAGATCGTGACGATCGATGGCAGCAATCCGGTCGGCGCGATGATGCTGGCGGCGCGGCGCTGCGTGACGTCGTTGCCCCGCGAGCGCTGGCTACCGCTGTCCGGGCGGTTGCTGTTGCTTTTCGACCTGTTGATGGGTAGCCGCCTGCACGTCGAGCGCTGGGTCCGTGCGGTACGGGGCGGCTTCGATGTGCACCCCAGCCTGGTGCGCGCGGCAGCGGTGGCGCCGGTACTCGGAACTGACGTGCGCAAGCAAGAGTTCGACCAGCCGGCGCTGGCGGACATCGCCAGGCGCTTCGATTTCGAGATGACGCACCGGGATGACAACGACCTGGAGTTCGAATCGGCTGCTGGCAAACGGCCTGGCGGCTTGAGGTCCGTCGCGATGCACTAGCGGGCGAAATCGAGCCAGGCAATCGGGCG
>CAYHHL010000251.1:0-7833 GCA_964356325.1 uncultured Enterobacteriaceae bacterium
GTCGAAGCGTTGGCCAAGTTCACGCAACCATTGGCCTTGTCGCAGCTGTCGTCCGTACACACGTTGCCGTCGTCGCAAGCCGTGGCGCCGCCGGGCAGGCACTGGCTGTTGGCGCAGACGTCGCCGATCGTGCAGGCATCACTGTCCGTACAACTGGCGGCGTTGGCCAGGTGGACGCATCCAACCGCCTCGTCGCAACTATCGTCCGTGCATACGTTGCCGTCATCGCAACCGCCTTGCACGCACTTGGCTACCGCGTCCGGATCCTGGGTGTCGCCCGTCGCATCCGTCCCTGGTCCCACATCTTGACCGCCCGTATCTACACCGGTATCCGCATCCGCCGTCGAATCCGCCGCATCTTCGCCCGGCGTCGCGTCCGCGCCTTGGACGTCCGCCGTTGGTTGGCCCTTGGGCGATTCCTTGGTATCCCCGCAGCCAAGAGCAAATAGTGTTGCGGAAATCATCAGATATAGCGAAGGCGAACGCATTTTCAGGTCTCCAGTCCGCAGCATGGCGCTGTGGAACGCCGCAGTGATACAGGTTGTCGAGCTCGGCGACAAACTTCACGCCGCGAATCTTCTCCGAGCCCGCGCCTCGCAGGCACCTGTCCGGCCCTCGGAGGGCTCCTTGCCGTGCGGCCGGATTGGCTGAAGCGATGACGTGCTTGGTGGAGAATCACTATGATAAAATGCCAACTTACTAGATAGCCAGGTTCTGCAGGCAAGCGGCGAGGCATGGCCAATCCCGCGAATCCGCACTCGCTTGGCGGCAAGTGTGAGAATATGTTGCGGAGCCCAGGAGCATCCGAGGGAGGCTCTGACAGTGGCAGCGGTGCGGTCGGCATCAACCGGATTCTCAAGGCTGCGTCTTGGCCGCCGGCAACGGTTGGCCCCACCAGAGGCCGTCGCCGTCCCAGTCCAAGAACACTGGGTTCGTCACGGCCCAAGCTGGCCGGTACAGTCCCGGCGCTGCCGACTCGCCGGGAACGTGCATGGCCACGACTACGCCATCGGCAGTCGATGCGGCGATGGGCAGGTCGACGGCGTAGTCGCGAGCGCCGGACTTGACTTGCGTGGTGCTGACGTCGATGTCGGCGATCTGTTGGGTTCCCGAGAATACCAACAGATGGCCGAGCGGCAACCAGTCCGGCGCGGCGACCCTGACGTGCACGGTCAGCGCCGCCTTGCCTGCCAAACCCTGCGTCGGCAGCAGTTCGCCGATCGCGGCGACCTTGCCGCCTGCCACCGCTGCGATCTCCAGAAACGGGCCAGCGCTGGCGATGACCTTGCCTGCCAGCAACGCCGAATCGACGTCGCTGCCGGCGAATGCGCACGCTGCAGTCGCCGCCTGGCTGTCACCCATCTTGACCCAGCTTCTTGGATTACCTACGAAATCAATGTCACTGTGGCAGTCGCTGGTGCCGACTCCGGTCATGCGGATGCCGCGGTCGAGCAGGCCGAGCCAATCGGCGACAACCTGAGGGGTCGCCTTGTGGTCGATGCCGTTGATCAGTTCCAGCGCCCCGCAACGCAGGGTCGAGGCGGTCGTGGTGGCCGCGTCGAAGTCGATCGCGGTGAACAGGCTGAAGCTCGCAAACCGCGGATGGTTGCACTGGACGACGCGCCCCTTTTGGCCAGCGCCCAGGGCGTCGAACAAGGCGTTGATCGCCAACTGGTACCAACTGACCGGCGTCGCGGGCCAGATATTGAAGTGGCCGGCTTTGATCGTCGACACCTCGACCCCCACTGCCGTCTGCACGACCGCGCCCGAAGCGCCCACCGCGATCGCGCTGCAATCAGGCTTGCCAGGCGAGTTGGCGGTCTTCAGCATTGGGCTTTGTGGCAGCCAGGCGCGGTAGTCCGTCAAGTGGTCGTGATCGGTAGCGATCAGGTAGTCCAGCCCTTCGGCCGCTGCTTGAGCCAGCCGCACCTCAACGGGCAGGGTGCTGTCGGAGCTTTGTTCAGCGTGAACGTGACTGTCCATCGCCAGCCAGCCTGGAGTCGACACGACTTGCGCCAGTTCGGCCTGAACCGTGGTGGTCGCCCCCGCCATCAAAGTCACGGTCTGGTGGTGCATCGAGTACGTCGGACCGTGGTGCAGCCACAAATCGTATTGTCCTGGCGGCACCAGATGAACCGTCGCGCCATCGACGTCGGCATACACGCGGCGCGGACCTTTGGCCCCCGACTTGGGCCAAAGGGTCAGCCGCACCGCCAGCGGCTTGCCTTGCTGGGTGGCGCTGACCGCGAGCTTGGCCGGCGCCGGCGCCGCCACAGACAAGTCGAGTGCGGTCGCCTTGCCGCCCGCATCCTTGCCCGCGGGGGGCAGCAGCGTCGCAGTGGCCGCATCGGTTTGGCCCGCCCCGCCAAGCCCGCGGCCGCCATCGCCGATCCACCCGGCGCGCAGTTCTGCTGTGGACACCGGCACTGGGCAGTCGAAGCGACCTTGGCCGTCGGTGGCGCAGCGTGTCAGCGGCTTACCCTCGGAGTCCAGCGCCTCGACCACCACGGCCGCGACAGTCCCCTGGACCTTGCCGGCCACCCGTCGCGTCGCATCGTCGAGTCCCGCGGCAGTTCGCGCGGCGGCCATCGCCGCTGCCAGGTCCCGACCGGCTGCGAGGTGCCGCACCAGGGTCAATCCCTTTGCGTCGATCTCGAGAGTGCCGTGCAAGAACGCGTGCAGCGCCCCGGCATCGATCGTGAGCAGCTTGTCTTTGGCGGCAAAGGCGTATGCCGTTGCATCGGAGGTGGTTGCACCCAGCAATCGCCGTGGCGTCAGCCCCACGGTCGACGTCTGGCTGGTGGCCGGCAGGTCCGCGTCGCCGTAACCAGGCAGGTACAGGGCCACTTCCCCACCCCAGAACAGCACGTCGGCCACGAGAACCTGCGCTGATTTCTCTTTTGGCAACATGGATGTACGAATTTCGATCGCGGGGCTGTCGGCACGCAGCACGTACTCGTGCTCGACGATCACCTTCGGGTCATCCGCGTCCAGCACCTCCTGCAACGTCGGAAATGCCACCAAGTCGCCCCGTACGCGCACCCGCGCCGTGCCATCGCAACCGTCCGCGACCACTTCGACCGAACTCGGCCGCAGCACGCGCATGCCAACGGAGATGGCAACCTCGCGCAGATCATCGGTTTGCACCGGAGCTGTGCGCCAATCGCCACCCGGCAGCACACGACCGGCGTCGACCAGATGCCCACCCGTCGTGCCGTACATGGCGACCCCGGTGGGACCGCCGCGCACGACGAACCGGACGTGGGCGTTGTCGAGCACGACGTCATCCGGACTCTGGCCCGCGACCGCCTGCGGACCGACGAGCAGGCCGGCGCCGCCACCGGGGAGTGAGCTCAAGCGGACCGCACGCACCGCGGCGCAGGCCGGCAGTGCCCGATTCACGTCTGCGCCGCCTGCGACCGCCGCGTCCACGGCGCTGGTGTGCGGCGCAGGCTCATTGCGGCAACCGAGCAGGCCCAAGGCCAAGACGATCCACCAGCAAACCTGCGTAACAAGAGCGCCCATGCGTGCACCTCCCTCTGTGTCGCTCTTCGCCTGGGACCTTTCGACATGGACGAGGCCACAGCCGCCAAACCAGCTTCAGCGACCGGTGCGAACCACCATCGAGCACCAGCGCGCGGCACGGTACGTTCTCGCGAATCGCCGGTCAAACCCAATTTCCCATGGTTTTTCTTTCTGCCCGCGCCCAGGAACCCGTGCCAACCCGCGTCGCCGCGCCCGAGTTTGTGCAACCGGACCGCCGCGCGGTATAGTTTCTCACCGGTCCATTCGCCGTTGAAGGTCATACCCATGCCTGCGCCTGCACTCGCGCTGCATCGGGCCCGGCTGCTCGCGCGGGGTCGGGTCGCCGTCGCCTTGCTCCTTCCGCTGATCGCGCTGGGGCTGCAGCATGCGGTCTGGCCCGTCGTGCGTCCCTTTGCTTGGTTCCTCTTCTACCCCGCGGTGTTCGCCAGCTCCTGGCTCGGCGGCTTGCGGGTCGGTCTGACCGCGACGGCCGTCTCCGCCCTGCTGGCTTGGTACTGGTTCATTCCGCCGTTGACGATCTGGCTGAAGCCCGACGCCAAGGGGCTCTTGTCCGTGCTCATGTTCATGGGCACCCTGTTCAGCGTCTTCAATGGTCGTTTGCGGCGAACCAACCAGCAGTTGCACGCCGTCAACGCCGAAGTCACGCGCCTGTACGAACGGACGCTCGAGCTCGACGAACTGAAGACCCAGTTTTTTGCCAACGTCAGCCATGAGTTGCGCACGCCCCTGACGCTCGTTCTGGGGCCTGCCGAACGCCTGCTCGCGCAGGTCGAGACGACCGACCGGGCCCGCGTCGACCTCCAAGTCATCGTCCGCAACGCGCGGGCGCTGCTGCGGCGGGTGAGCGAACTGCTCGACGCTTCCAAGCTCGAGGCCGGAGAAATGCGTCCGGCTTACATGGACATGAATCTGGCGCGGCTGACTCGATTGACCGCCAGCCAGTTCGAAACGATCGCCGAGGAGCGTCGCCTCACCTTCGCAGTGCAGGCGCCCCCGGAGCTGCGCGCGCAGGTCGATCCCGAACAGATGATGCGCGTGCTGTTGAACCTGCTGTCCAATGCCTTCAAGTTCACGCCCGAAGGAGGGCACGTGCGGGTGACGATCCGGGAAGCGGGCGATCGCGTTCACCTCGAGGTCGCGGACAGCGGCCCTGGCATCCCAGCGGACATGCGCGAGGCGGTGTTCGAACGCTTCCGGCAGATGGAGGGCGGCGCGAACCGGGCGCACGGCGGTACCGGGCTCGGGTTGGCCATCGCGCGAGATCTCGTGCACTTGCACGCAGGACGACTGACGGTGGCGCAAGCGCCCGAGGGCGGTGCCCTGTTCCTGGTCGACGTGCCGCGGACAGCTCCGGCGGGTCGAACCGTGGCACCCGAAGTGTCGGCGCGGACGCCCGCGACGGTGGAGTACGCGGTAGCCGACGACCTTGTAGTCCAACCGAAGACGGTGCCCGACGTGGCCGCGGCTCTCCTGACCCAGGCTGGTGCGGCGAGCGGCGGTCTCGTCCTGGTCGTCGAGGACAACCCCGACATGAATCACTTCCTATGCGAGAGCCTGCAGCAAGACTACCGCGTGGCAGCGGCGTTCGACGGCAAGGAAGGCCTGCGCCTGGCTTTGGAACTGGCGCCCGACCTCGTGCTGACCGACGCGATGATGCCGGGAGTCGGGGGTGAACAGATGGTCACGGCGATCCGCCGGGAGCGCGCGCTCGATACCACACCGGTGCTCATGCTGACTGCCAAGGCCGACGACAGGTTTCGGGTCCAGATGCTGCGCAGCGGCGCCCAGGACTTCATGATCAAGCCATTCCAGATCGAGGAGTTGAGCGCACGGACGGCGAACTTGATCTCGGCGAAGCGAGCCCTGGACGCGCGCGCTCGACTGGTGGCGTTGGTCGAGTCCACGGACGACGCAATCATCATGCTTTCGCTCGACGGCAAAGTGCTGGCGTGGAATCCGGCGGCGGTGCGCATCTTCGGCTACAGCGCCGACGAGATGATGGGGCAGGATCTGTTCCGCATCGTGCCCGCCGAGTTGCTGGCCGAGGCGAGCGACTTGCTGGGGCTGATCCGCCGCGGCGAACGGGTCCAGACCAAACAGACGGTGCGGGTGCGCAAGGACGGCAGCACCGTGCCGATCGCGTTCACGCTGTCGCCGGTCATCGGCGCCACAGGGGCGGCGGTCGCTGCGTCGGCGATCGCCCGGGACATCACGGAGGTGCAGCGCGCCGCGGCCGAACGGGAGCGACTCATCAGCGAATTGCAGGGCGCGCTGGCCAACGTGCGCACGCTGTCGGGCCTGCTGCCGATCTGCGCGTGGTGCAAGAAAGTGCGCGACGATGCGGGCTACTGGAAGCAAATCGAGGCGTACGTGACCGAGCACACCGCGGCGACGTTCAGCCACGGCGTCTGCCCGGAGTGTCAGGCGAAGATCGAAGCCGAGATTGCGGACAAGAAGGTCGTTTGAGAGCCAGAGGGGTCCCCTGCGCGCTCAACGGCCGATGCTGGCCGTGCCCTCGAGGCCCTGCAACCGCGCCGCCGCCGCCGCCGCCTGCCACACTGCCCGATGCACCGCCTTGTCCAGCGGCGAGGGCACGACTTCGCCCGGCTTGGCCTGGGCGGCAATCGCCTCCGCTGCGGCCACGAGCATTTCGTGGGTGATGGAGCGACTGCGGACTTCGAGCGCTGCCTTGAACAACCCTGGGAAAGCCAAGGCGTTGTTGATCGACCGGCCGTCGTACGCCACCGCCGCGCCCGCCGCAATCGCATCGGCAGGCTCGATCTCGGCCGAGGGATTGGACAGCGAGAAGATCACCTGCCCCGGCCGCACCATCGCCGGCTGGATGAGGCCAGGCCGTCCCGTGGTCGCCACCACGATGTTCGCCTGTTGCATCAGCCCGGGCAGATCCGCCGCCACCGCGCCACCTTGCACCGAGCGCGCCACCGCGGCCTGATCGATGTCGAACACCAGGACTTTGCCCACCCCGTACGCCAGCGCCAGGTCGACGATTGCACTGCCCGCCGCGCCCAGGCCGATCTGGCCCATGCACGCCTGACGCAGGTCCAACCCCGTCATCTTGCAGGCATTGATGATCGCAGCCAGGGTCACGGTCGCGGTGCCATGCTGGTCGTCGTGCATCACCGGACGGTTCAGGCGCCGCTTCAGCTCGTTCTCGATGAAGAAGCAGTCCGGCACGCGGATGTCCTCCAGGTGGATGCCCGCGAACGTCTGGGCCAGGCGCACCACGGTGTCGACGAACTCCTGGGGATCCAAGGTGTCCACCAGGATCGGCACCGCGCTGATGCCCACAAACGCGTCGTACAGCACGGCCTTGCCTTCCATCACCGGCATGCTCGCCAACGGCCCGACGTTGCCCAGGCCCAGCACGCGCGTGCCATTGGTGAAGATACCCACGGAGTTGCCGATGCTCGTGAGCGTCCGCGCCCGCTCGGGTTCCTGTTCGATGGCCCGGACGATGCGCGCCACGCCGGGCGTGTACACGTAGCGCAAGTCGTGCACGCGCTCGATCTTGACCCGGCTGGTCGAGTGGATCTTGCCGCCCTCGTGAATCGCAAACACCGGATCGATGACCTGCAGCACTTCCACGCCCGGAGTCGCGCGCACCGCGGCCAGGATGCGTTGGGTGTGCTCATCGTCCGAAGATTCGATGGTCACCTCGCGCACCGTGTAGTCCTCGCCCAGGCGCACGGTGATGATTTCACCCAGCAGGCCCTGTTCACGCGCCACGGCCGTCGCCAGGGCCGCGAGTTGGCCGGGCTTGTGCAGGGTGCGCAGGCGCAGCACGGTGTCGACGCTTTGCTTCTTCATGATCGGGTCCTTTGACCGGGTGGAGTTTGACAGAGCATGGTTCAGGGACGTGGCATCGCCAGCCTGCGGCATCGCAGGGTGCCGGCGAGCATGCCCGCGGTGGCGGTGAAGTCCAAGAAGTCGGCGGTCGTGGTTGCAAAGGGCGCGGTTCGCGCTAATGGGTCACGCTGCGAGCACCTGCCGCGGTTGGCTATGTGCCAGACGTGGGTCCGGGTCCGGGTCCGGGTTCGGGCTCGGGTTCGGGTTCGGGCGCGGGTTCGGGCGCGGGTTCGGGCGCGGGTTCGGGTTCGGGTTCGGGCGCGGGTTCGGGCGCGGGTTCGGGCGCGGGTTCGGGCGCGGGTCCGGGCGCGGCTCCGGCTCCGGCCGCGGGTTCGGGCGCGGCTCCGGGGTCGGCCGCGGTTCCGGTTCCGGCTGCGGCTTCGGTTCCGGCTCCGGCTCCGGCTCCGGGCGCGGCCTCGG
>CAYHHL010000252.1:0-7770 GCA_964356325.1 uncultured Enterobacteriaceae bacterium
GGTCACGACGTTGACCGACCACTTCTGGACCTGACCATCGACCTTGTTGTCCAGAAAGCTGGAGTCCACGACCTTGATGATCCAGTTGCCTTTCGGGTTCTTGCCCACCCATGTCGTCAGGTCGCCGGAGACCGACTTGGTGTTGTCCGGGTAGGTGGTGATGATGCCATCGCCCTTCTTGCCGGTCTTGTCGTACAGCAAGTACTCGGTATTGTTGGGGTCGAACAGCGTGACCTGGATCTTGCTGATGTCGCTGTTGAGCAAGGTCAGCGAAATCGACAGCTTTTGCGCCAGGCCCGCGTCGGGCACCACGATGGTGTCGAACATGCCGAGCGGGCTGTTGTCGGGGATGTCGATCGGCTGCTTGGGGCTGGGGTAGGCGTCGGTGAACTGGTTGAAGATGAGGTTGTTGGAGATTTCGTCGATGCCGTCCACCGGCAAGCTGCCGGCGCTGCCGCCCTGGGTGCAGTCCAAGGAGCCGTCGGCCTTGATGCCGGCGACCACCAGCCCTGTGCCGCACGACTTGCCGACCACGGCGGCGACCGGCTTGTCCTTGAGGTCGAGCCAGGAGCCTGTGGTGGCCACCTTGTTGAGATCCGCGGTCTTGGCAAAGCCGCTGAGGTTGGGCAGGCCGGCGAGGTCCGAGTAATTGCCCGAGAGCGCCACGCCCGAGAGGTCGGACTTCTTTGCATACGCTGCCAATACATTGCCTTCCAGGGCGCTGGCCGGGATGCAGCCTGAGCAGTCGACGCCCTCGGCGATGCCGGCCCGCAGCGAGAACAGGCTTGCGTTCACTGGCTTGCGCGCCAATTCCGGATCGCTGCCGATCTTGAACGACAGGAACGCGCCGGCGCCCAGCACGGACGGTTTCAGTGGCGTGGTGCCGCCGAGCACGTAGCTGAACTGGCCGTTCTTGACCGGGACCTGCACCGGGCCTTCGAGCCACAGCGGGTTCGGATCGTTGGCATCCTTGAAGATCGAGAACGTGATCGCGTAGTTGCCGTCAGCCGCCGGACCGCCTCCGGTCGTGTTCAGCGTGCCTTCGAGTACCGAGGCGTTCGGCACCGAGGCCTGCGCCGCGCCGGCTGCCAGGGCCGCGATGAGGGTGAAACCGACTGCTGTCCAATGACGTACATGCCCCATGGTGTGCCTCTCCGCTCGCGCCGACGCTTCGAACCCAGGGCGTAGGTATGCCTATGCCGGTGCGGCATTGCAACTGCCACGAAACTTGGGCGGTCGTCGATTCCGGGCGGCGGTCACCCGCTCAGAAGCAGCAGGCGTAGCCGTAGCCGCTGCCGTCCTGCGGGTCGTCGCTGACATTGCCCACGCCGATCGAGGCTTGGCTGCTGTCGTTGTCGCTATGCGATGCGGTCCAGGATCCGGCAATGGTCACCGCGCCCAAGGACCGCAACACGGCCGTCTGGGAAATCGAGCAGATTCGCGCGCCGAGAGTGCTGCAGGCATTGGCCGCGGTGGTGAACGCCGAGCCCGAGTTGACGATCTTGGCGACGCACACGCCGCCCATGTCAGTGCTGCCGTTCGGGCAGACCAGGGACGTGCGGCTGGTGGCGCAGCACGCGTACCCATACGCCTGGCCGGGTGACGGGTCATCGTCCACGCTGCCGATCGAACTGTTGCTGTAGTTGCTGTCGTTGTCCGAATGGTCCGAGGCCCACATTTTCGCGCTGATCACGCCCTGCTGCCGGATCGTGTAGTACTGGCCCTTGTCGCAGAGGTCCGCGTTCACCGAAAGGCACGCGGTGACAGCCTCGGCCCAGGTCTTGTTCGCGCTGTTGTTCACCTTCAGGACGCGAACGCCTCCGTACGTCTGCTCACCGGCCACGACGGGTGAATAGTTGAAGCAACACGCGGTCAGGTAAGGAGAAGCGTTCGAATGGTTGTCGCCGGTGCCGCCGTTGACCAAATTCCACGTGCCGCTCTCGTTGTCCGAGTACGAGTTGGTCCAGTTCGCATTCAGAGCCGAGATCGAACTCATCCGGGCCGCGTACGACTGGCTGTCCGTGCAGAGGTCGCCCTTCAGCGACGCGCAGAACGTGGCCGCCTCCAGGAACGTGCGGCCCTTGCTGACCTTCACCACGCAGGGGCCGGTCAGGTCGGTGTTGGCGCAGGTCTGGAAGAGCTGGCCGGCCAACGCATCGTTCGCTCCGCCCAAGACGGTGATCTTGCCTTCGACGATCAGGTCGCCCTTGATCAGGATCTTCTTGCTCGACAAGGTCACGATGTTGACCGACCACTTCTGGACCTGACCATCGACCTTGTTGTCCAGAAAGCTGGAGTCCACGACCTTGATGATCCAGTTGCCTTTCGGGTTCTTGCCCACCCATGTCGTCAGGTCGCCGGAGACCGACTTGGTGTTGTCCGGGTAGGTGGTGATGATGCCATCGCCCTTCTTGCCGGTCTTGTCGTACAGCAAGTACTCGGTATTGTTGGGGTCGAACAGCGTGACCTGGATCTTGCTGATGTCGCTGTTGAGCAAGGTCAGCGAAATCGACAGCTTTTGCGCCAGGCCCGCGTCGGGCACCACGATGGTGTCGAACATGCCGAGCGGGCTGTTGTCGGGGATGTCGATCGGCTGCTTGGGGCTGGGGTAGGCGTCGGTGAACTGGTTGAAGATGAGGTTGTTGGAGATTTCGTCGATGCCGTCCACCGGCAAGCTGCCGGCGCTGCCGCCCTGGGTGCAGTCCAAGGAGCCGTCGGCCTTGATGCCGGCGACCACCAGCCCTGTGCCGCACGACTTGCCGACCACGGCGGCGACCGGCTTGTCCTTGAGGTCGAGCCAGGAGCCTGTGGTGGCCACCTTGTTGAGATCCGCGGTCTTGGCAAAGCCGCTGAGGTTGGGCAGGCCGGCGAGGTCCGAGTAATTGCCCGAGAGCGCCACGCCCGAGAGGTCGGACTTCTTTGCATACGCTGCCAATACATTGCCTTCCAGGGCGCTGGCCGGGATGCAGCCTGAGCAGTCGACGCCCTCGGCGATGCCGGCCCGCAGCGAGAACAGGCTTGCGTTCACTGGCTTGCGCGCCAATTCCGGATCGCTGCCGATCTTGAACGACAGGAACGCGCCGGCGCCCAGCACGGACGGTTTCAGTGGCGTGGTGCCGCCGAGCACGTAGCTGAACTGGCCGTTCTTGACCGGGACCTGCACCGGGCCTTCGAGCCACAGCGGGTTCGGATCGTTGGCATCCTTGAAGATCGAGAACGTGATCGCGTAGTTGCCGTCAGCCGCCGGACCGCCTCCGGTCGTGTTCAGCGTGCCTTCGAGTACCGAGGCGTTCGGCACCGAGGCCTGCGCCGCGCCGGCTGCCAGGGCCGCGATGAGGGTGAAACCGACTGCTGTCCAATGACGTACGTGACCCATGGTGTGCCTCTCCGCTCGCGCCGACGCTTCGAACTCAGGCCATGGGTATGCCTTCGCTCGCGTGGCTTTGCAAGGCATCTTGCGAGCTTCGCAATCGGGCGTCTTGCGATCGGATCAGGCCGGCCGCGGCTGGTTCAAAGGCACGTCCCCGTGGCGCACTTGCCACCCGCCGGGCAATCGCAATCGCTGGCACAGGACTGCTTGACCGGCGCGGAACCGGGCAGCGCGCAGAACCCACCGGTGCAGACTTCCGCGGTGTGGCAGTCGCACGAGGCCTTGCAGCGCACCTGGCACACGCCGAACACGCAGTCTTCGCTCCACGCGCAGTCCGAACCTACGCTGCACACGTATGCGCCTGACTTGCGCGGCATCGGCGTGACGGTGGTGTCGGGCGCGCTCGAACCGGCGTCGGCGGTCTGGCTGCCGGTCGCTGGCGTCGCGGCCGTCTGGCCGGCGTTGATGGCGGCGGTCAGCGGTGCGCCGGGGCAGAGGTAGCTCGACGCGGGCTTGCAGGTGGAAGCCGTGACGCACTCGCAGCCTGCACGCGTGGTCGCCGCGTTCTTGTCGTACTTGGTTCCGCACACGTCCACGCAGGTATCGAACTGTTCCATCCCGATGTTGCCGCACGTCGCCAGCCGGGTGCAGAACCCGGTGCAGACCAGCGCGCGCTCGGCCTTGTTGCCGGCCGGATCGGGGCCGTCGTCGCCGAACGGGTCACCCTCGCAGCCGCCTTCGCGGTGGCTGTCGATACGGCACGACGCGAGCAGGAACAGCGTGGCCAGGCAGGCGATGGTGGCAAAGATTCGAAACTTCATGAGACTTCCTCCGGGTAGGCGGGCGCCGACGTGGCATCCGACACGGTCCGTGCCCGCTGCTCGGCGAACCGTTCAATGCGTTCGTGCGCGTCGACCGAACCCGCCGCGCGACCGGGCCTTTGCACCCGGACCCGCGTCGGGCTACCGTTCGGCGCCGACTTCACGGCCAGTGGTCACCCGTTGCGACGCTTGGGGGAAAAGAGCCATGCAGGCGCGCGCGGCATTGAACGAAAGCAACGGCAGCGGGCACCCACCTGCGATCCGGCGCGTCGCGATTGCCGGAGCCTGGGAACGCGCCGGCCATGATCCCTCGTCAGCTCGTTGCGGAAATACCCATGTTCTGGCGACGTAAGCCAGCGACCACCGGGGTCGGGCTCGAAGATCGCCTGCGCTCGGGCGACCTGGCCGCGGTGGGCGAGGCGTACGAGTTGCATCACGTGGCGGTGCGCACCTTTGCCCGGCGGCTGGTAGGCGATGACGCGGCGGCGGAAGACCTGACCCAGGACGTGTTCGTGATGCTGCCGAGGATTGCTGGCAAGTTCGATGGGCGTTCGAGCCTGCGCACCTTCCTCATCGGCCTGGCGATCAACCACGCGCGACACCACGTGCGCAGTGCGATGCGGCGGCGCAACGCGTGGCAGAAGGGTGCACAAGGTCGTGAGGATGCAGGGCAATCTCCGGATCGATCGGCGACCGATCGCGATCTGGCGCGCCAATTGACGCAAGCGTTGGACAAGTTGCCCCTGGACCAGCGCGGGGTGTTCGTGTTGTGTGAGGTGGAGGAGCGGTCGGCCAGCGAAGTCGCGGCGATCGTCGGGATTCCGGAGGCGACCGTGCGCACCAGACTGTTCCACGCCCGGCGCAAGCTGCGCGAGTTGTTTGCCAGCGAGGATTTGCGATGAGCGACGAGCTGTTGCAGCGCGCGACCAGGGCCCTGCGCGACCAAGCCGACACTGCTCACGGCGGTGGCGCGGACGGACGCCACATGGTGATCGCGCGCATCGTCGAGGACAGGCGGACCAGGCAACGGCGCTTGGCGGTGTTGGTGCCGCTGGCGGTGGTGTTCGTGGCTTCGTCGGCGATTGCAGCGGCTTCGGGTGCGTTACCCAAGCTGTGGCAGGCGGTGCGAGCGACCCTGGCGCCAGTGGAGGCAGGCCCGAGCGAGCCAGCGGCCGTGGAGGCCAAAGCGAAGGCCAGTGGTGGGCGCAGAGGGGCGGAGGTGCCTCGAGGAGGGTGGGCTGGAAGCCCACCCCTACAGCCTGAATCCGCAGCCGAGCCCGTTGCCGTTGCCGTTGCCGAGCCCGTTCCCGCACCCGAATCCGTACCCGAACCCGAACCCGAACCCGCACCCGAACCCGGAGCCGGAGCCGGAACCGGAGCCGGGGCCGGAGCCGGAACCGGAGCCGGGGCCGGAGCCGGAACCGGAGCCGGAGCCGGAGCCGGAACCGGACCCCGACCCGGACCCGAACCCGAACCCGTTCCCGTTCCCGTTCCCGGAACCGGAGCCGTAGCGCGAACCGTAGCCCCAAACCCTCCGCCCCGAAAACCCGCCAAATCCACTGCGGTTCCCGCATCCGCCCTGCGTCCATCGCCCGAGCAACCCGCGCCGCCGCCAGTAAGCCCTGATGCCCTCGCTCTCTTCCGCACGGCCCAGCGCCTCCACGTCGAGAAGGCTTGGGAGCGCGCCCTGGCCGCCTGGGACGCCTACCTCGCCGTCGCGAAAGACGGCGAACTTGCGCCGGAAGCCCGCTGGAATCGGGCCATCTGCCTGGTCCGCTTGGCCCGCACCGCAGCGGCGCGCAGGGCCTTGGAACCGTTTGCGCGCGGCTCGGACGGCTACCGGCAGGCCGAAGCGCGCGCCTTGCTGGAGGCGTTGGACGATGCGCCACAGTAAGCTGATTCTGAACTGTTACGCGCGGGTCTTGGTCGCCGCATGCATGCTCCTGGTCGGCCTGCCTGCCGTGTGCGAGGCCCAGGCAGTCCGCGACCGCGCTCTGTATCTCGTGGTTGAGCCAGGGCAGGGCATTCCGGAGGCTGCGACGCTGCAGTTGGCGCTCGAACGCGAGCTGGACGTCGTGGTGCGCCTTGGCACGGCCCAGGCTGCGGGCGACGCGGTGCTGTCGGTGCGTCCTGCCGGCAGCGGGCGGGCGACGGTAGAGTTCCGCGCGCCCGACGGTCACGTCACCGGTCGCGCGGTGGTCCTGCCGACTGAACTGGCGCGCGCCGCGGAGACCGTGGCCTTGTTGGCCGCCAACCTGGTGGGCAATGAAGCCGCTGAGTTGTTGGGCGAATTGCGTCGGTCGCGCGCCGTCGTGGCCCAGCCCGCGCCCGCTGAAGCGACCCCGGCCAGCGCAGTGGACGAACCGACAACGGCCGTCGTGTTGGACCCGGACGTGACCGCCGACGCCGTGCCCGAGTACGGCTTCACCCCGCCCGAAGGCCAGGTCAGCAGCCGTCGCGCGGAAATCGCAGCGTGGGTACAGGAATCGGGCCTGGTGCTGGCGGGCGTTCAGCTTGGCATCAGCGTGGTCCACACCGTGCTGGCGGTCGGCGCGTTCCAGCAGGACCAGAGCTGGAAGCCAGCCGCGGCGCTGGGTTTCGGTTTGCGCCTGCGGCTCAGTCAGCGGTGGCATCTGGACTTCGACGCGCTGGACCACGTGCTGTTCACGACCCGGGAGCCCAAGGGCAAGATGCCGGCGCAACTGGCACAACTGCGAGCGCTGGTGGGGGCCCAGGTGCTGGGGCGGCTATCGGTCTTCGCCGGGCCGACGTGGAACGTGCTGATTGCGCCCGACGATCGCGACATCCTGGGCGAAGGCGTGCTGGTGGAGGCCCCGGACGGGCCGCAGCGGGTGCGGGTGCGGCTGTGGGCCGGGGTCTTGCTGGGCGTGGCGGGGTTTTGACGGGCGCATTGCCACTGTCGCGCGACTCGCAAGTTCCGGCCGCGTTTGGACCTGGAACACCGACCACGACGACTTGGGCACGGCCACGCAATCCGCCGGCAAAGTGTTCGACGTCGCCGCCGCGGTGCAAGCCCCAGTTGCACCACCTTGGCTGCATTTGCACGATGGAAGGTACCGACCGGCCGCGCCGTTCCGTGGGTGTCTTCCCGCGACGTCGCGCTGTTCGCCAGGGGCACCATGGCATGCTGGCGTCGCGCGCTCGGGCTCCTGCCCGCGATCCTGACTGTGCTGCCAGCATGCGGGTTTGCGCCGTCGCCGGAAGCCTCCACCCAGGTCCAGTTGAAGCAGTCGCAGCAGGCTTTGGACTCGGAAACCCAGGGCGGGCAGTTGCGCGCGGGGCAGACCGGCCTGAGCGATACCGCGCGTCAGGGCCACGCTGAAGTCGAGGGCGGTGCGACCGCAGTGGAAGACCTTGCCGCGCTTGCGGAAGTGGACGCCGACTCAGCCGCGCCGCCCGCGCCATTGGACGCGTTGGGCGAGATCCCTGTGCCCGACCTGCCGCCCCCGGCTCCGGACCTACCGGCCCCGGCTCCGGACCTGCCGGCCCCGGCTCCGGACCTACCGGCCCCGGCTCCGGACCTACCGGCCCCGGCTCCGGACCTACCGGCCCCGGCTC
>CAYHHL010000253.1:0-7750 GCA_964356325.1 uncultured Enterobacteriaceae bacterium
GGCTTAGGCATTCGGTCGAAGAACAATTCAAGAACCCGGTCCCGCACCATCCGTCGCAGGCGTCCTGCGGCTGGTAGTAGATGTCGCTTTTCGCGTAGGCGTCGCTCGAGGAGACATCGTTCTGCGAGACTTCGCTCGATGAGCCGTCCACCGTGTCTGAACTGCCACAATCCCCAGGACAATTGCTGCTGGTTTCGCCGGACTCGCAAGTGCCGTTGCCGCAGATCGGGCCGGTCTTGCAGTCCTTCGCGCAACTGCTGGCGGTCTCGCCGGACTCGCAGATGCCGTTGCCGCAAGTCGGGCCCGTCTTGCAGTCCGCGGGACAATTGCTGGCGGTCTCGCCGGTCGAGCAAATGCCATTGCCGCAGACGGCGTTGCACTGACCGCCGGAACAGGTCTGGCCCGCGGCGCATGGCAAGCTGCCAAAGATGTTCCCGCAGTTGTCGCTGTAGGCCCGCGTCGTGGTGTTCTTGCAGACGAATGTGGTCTTCGCCCAGCAGATATTGCCATTGACCTGGCATCCCCAGGAAGGCGGGCAGTCGCCATCGCTGTCGCAGCTTCCTGCCGGGCTGCACATCTTGCCTACCTCGGGGAACTTCTCATAGCCCGCGCACGATCCGGATGCGCAGTCCGACGCCTGGCTGCAACTGCTGCACAGGGCTGAGCCCGCAGCCACGCACGAGCCCGCGCTGCAGTTCTGGCCGCCGCTGCAGCCACAGTCCGAAGCGCAGTTGGCGCAGGTTTCGGCTGGGTCGCACTTGCCGTCGCCGCACACTGGAGCGCTCGCACAGTCCTGCGCGCAGGTATTCGCGGACTCGCCGGACTCGCACTTGCCATCGCCGCACACCGGAGCGCTCGCACAGTCCTGCGCGCACGTGTTCGCGGACTCGTCGGACTCGCACTTGCCATCGCCGCATACCGGGCCGGCGCTGTCTTGAACCACGGTTTCGGCGAGCATGGCGACATCCATACCGCTGCCGTCGGCCTGTTCTTTGACTACCGGCGCGCCGGGCAGCGGAAACTGATCATCCGCCGGTACATACACCGTACACGCGCTTGCCACAGCCAGCGTGACGATGGCCCACGCGCCTCGAATTTCCACCGCTGCCCCCTTCAAAACCGCCACGCTACCTGCGCGCCAGCCACGTTTGGCACAACGGCCACCGTCGGCGAGGGCGTTCGCAGGGCGAGCACCAAGCCCACCACGGTCGCCACCGCCCCGGCACCGGCTACGCCCCAGCCGATGAGATACTGTTGCTCGATCCGCGCGGCCTCGGCGTGGGCTTGGTCGCGGCCAATGCCGGCGATCGTGCCGTCAATGCCGCGTGGACCATACTTCTGCTGCAAAGCGTTGTCGTCGCTGTTGGCCAGCGCCAGGACCACTCCGCCTCCCAGCGCTGCCGCCGCACCGAGGCCGAATACGGTCCAAGCGCCCGCGGAACCGGCAGGCGTGGACTGGGACACAGCAGCCGCGGGCGTCGAATACGTTACCTTGACCGGGGTAGGAACGAGTCTTTTCGGCGTCAGCACCACGGGCGCAGGCGGTTGCACCTGCGGCGGCTCCGTCGCCTTGACATCGCTGGGTATCGGGGCGGCAGGGGCCTTGACGACGGGGGGCGTTGGAACGACAGGAGGCTTGACCACGGTGGGGGCTGGAGCGACTGGCGTCTTGACCGCCGCCTTCGGACTCGGCAACTGCTTGCGCCACGCCTGGGCCTCGGCCCGGCCCGGAGCGTTGGCTGGCGCCTGGGCAAGATACTGGTCGAAGACGGAGGCGGCCAACTCCGCCTGCCCTGAACGCTGCAACGCTCGAGCCTGGCGCGCCAGCCAAGCGATTTTCGTGGGTTGCAAGCGAACGGCCTCGGCCCACAGCGCGGCGGCGTCAGCGTGTTGCCCGTCGCGCTCGGCCTGCGCGGCTTGGTCAGCCTTGCGTTCGGCCCGGTTGGTCCGCAGCACAGCCACTTGGATCTCGGCCTTGGCCGCCAGTGCCGAATCGAGGGCGGGCAGGGCGAGCAGTTCGCTGTACAGTTCTTCGGCCTTGTCGATCTTGCCAGCCAACTGGAAGGCGCGTGCGGCGTTGTACAGCACAGGCCTGGCGTCGGCGTCGGTGCGCCAGACTTCCAGGAACAACTCGCCAGCGCGGTCGAAGTTGCCAGCGTCGAACTCTTTCTGGGCGGCCGTCAGCAGCACGCGCACTACGTTGGGTTTAGCAGAGTTGGCCTTGGCAGGGGGAGCGGCCCAGGCAGTTCGAGCGGGCGCGCCTGCGGAACCCGCCACCAGCAAGCCAAGCGCTACAAGGGCCAGCCCGCGGTTAGTCGACGGTGTTGTAGGTCGGGCCATCGGGCCTCGTCTTCGGCGATTTGGCCGTAGGGGGGCGGCGTCCAGTTGGCTTTTCGGTTCCATACTTTGGAACCGTACGCACACCTTGCCCCGGCGTGGCCCGGGATTCGACAGGGAGAACCACAGGCAGGATCGGGGCCGCGGCGGCGGCCGGAGCCGGAACCGGGGCCGGTGCCGGAACCGAGGCCGAAACCGAGGCCGAAACCGAGGCAGGAACCGAGGCAGGAACCGAGGCAGGAACCGAGGCAGGAACCGGAGGCGCAATCGCGGCGATGGCCGGCACCGAGTTCGTGGGCGCATCAGCCTGGGTTCCCGCCTTCGCGGGAATGACGACAAGGGGAGGCGCCGGCACCCGGCGCAAGGCCAACCACGCCGTGACGGCAACGATGGTGATCACCGCAGCGAGCAGCACTTTTCGGGCAACGCTCGGCGAGCTTGGTGCCAAGACTTCAGACTCGTTCGCGATCTCGAAGACTGGACCAGCCCGCGACTTCGTCCCGGTCGTCTTGCCGAGCGACAGCGTCGGTGCGCTGTCGTCGTCTGCGGAGCCGAAGCGGACCGTGCCCTCGCCCTCGATTCGTACACGAGGCTCCGGAGTTCCCGCCCACGCCCCGCCCAGCACTGCCTGCAGCGCATCGCGCATCGCCTTGGCATCCGCAAAGCGTTCCGCGCGGTCCTTGGCCAGGGCGATCTGCAGAACGTGCGCGAAGCCATCCGAGAGCGGTTCCGCGGCGAATTGGCGCACGTCTGGAATCGGCGACAAACAGTGCTTCGTCATCAGCGACAGCACGTTCTCGCCTGCCTTGTACGGCGGTTGGCCCGTCGCACAGCAGTAGAGGAGGCACCCCACGGCATACAGGTCCGCGCGGGCGTCGAGCGCGCCACCTTCCCACTGCTCCGGGCTCATATAAGTGGGCGTGCCCAGGATGTTGCCTGCGTTGGTCAGCGACGAGTCGGCCACGCGTGCGATGCCGAAGTCCAACACCTTGACCAGCACTTCGCCACTGCCGTCGTCGGTCAGGAACACGTTGCCGGGCTTCATGTCGCGGTGCACCAGGCCCTTGCTGTGTGCCTCGCCCAGGCTGCGCAGGATCTGTAAGCCGACTTGAAGCGTCTCGTGCTCCGTCATGGTCTTGCCGTGGCGCTGCAGGTCGCGGATATGGTGATCCAGCGGGACGCCTTCCAGCAGTTCCATCGCCATGTACAAGGCGCCGTCGTCATCGCGACCGAAGTCATAGATGCGGATGGTATTGGGGCTGCGCAGGCTGGCCATCACGCGCGCTTCCTGGCTGAAGCGGCGCACGAACTGGTCGCCCTCAGCGTCCGACACGAGCATGAACTTGACGGCAACGCCCTGGCCGGTCTCGACGTGTTCGGCGCCGTAAACCGCGCCCATCGCGCCGCGCCCTACCACGTGGGTGACGCGGTACCGCCCCGCGATCACGTCGCCGGTGGACCAGGAGTTGCGAGGTGCGGAAGCGGCTGTCATTGAATTTCGCGGGCGTTCCGACAGCGCGGAAGGTGGCGAAGTGTAACGAGGCTGATGGAAAGCGACAAGGGCGAAGGAACAACGCGGCTTCGAGACGATGGACGTTCAGCACGATTCCGCGCTCAGTTTCCTCGGATACCCCCGGGATGACGCTTGTTTTGGCTAGGCGCCCAAGACCTCCACACTCTCCAACCCTTCCACCTCCAGCCGCACCCGCATCCCCGGTCGCAGCATCTCCGCCACCGTCGCCGCGCCCGCCAGTACCACGCTGCCCGCCGGCAGACCTTGGCCGTGCGCCGCCAGCATCGCGCACAGCTGCACCAGCGACTCCAGCGGATGTCCTGAAATCTCATGGGACTTCGCAGACTGCACCGCCACGCCGTCGACCGACATCGTCATCTGCAGGTTGGCCAGATCCAGGCCCGCGAGCGGCCGCCACTTGCCCGCCGCGATCGAGCCTGCCTCCCAGGGCAGCACGAAATGCGACGACGAACTGTTGTCCGCCACCACGTCCGGCAAAGAGAAGTACTTGAAGCCAACGTAGCGTGAATCCAGGATCTCCATCGCCGCGCACACGCCCGTCACCGCCGCCGCCGCTTGCTCCAACGTCACCGCGCCGTGCAGGGCGTGCGCGGTCAGGAATGCGATCTCCGGCTCGATCTTCGGGTGGATGCCCGCGCCGATCTCGAACCGGCCGTGCACCTGCATCGCGTCGGTCAGCACGCCATACACCGGCGCACGCAAGTTCATCTGTTCGCGCTTGGCCTTGGACGTCAGGCCCATCTTCCAGCCGACGATCACCTCGCCCCGTTCCTGCCGCAACGCCAGCCCCGCGCGCTGGATCGCATACGCATCGTCGAGTTCGAGGTCCGGGTGCAGCACCGTCAACCGTTCGACCTCGCGGCGTTGCAGGCGGGCCTGGTCCAGGTACACGGCGAGTTCACGAATCGTTTGGGCATCGAGCACGGCGGCCTCCAGCAGTCGGGGCGCAAGTCTATGTCACGACCGCGGCCACCCGTACAGCCCCGCCGCCGCGACGGCCACCGCCAGCGCTTGCGCGAGCACGCACTGAGCCCTTGCCGGACCGCGAGTCCATCGCATACAAGCACGGGCATGGACACTTCGGCACCCGGGCAGATTGCGCCACAGCAGCAGCGACTTCTCGACGCGATGAACGGCACTTGGCTGGGCGAGGAGACGCTGCATCCGACGCCGTGGGATCCGCGCGGCGGCAGGGCGATCGGCCGCACGCAGGCTCGACCGGGCATCGGCGGGCTGGCGGTGCTGGCGGATTACGCCGAGGAGCGCGAAGGCAAGATCGTCTTCCGCGGCCATGGCGTGTATGCCTGGGATTCGGTGAACGAAAGCTATTGCATGTACTGGTTCGACACCGTGCTGCCATGTCCGACCTTGGTGCCGGCGCGCGGAACCTGGCACGGCGACACGCTGACGTTCGAGATAGCCGGCGACGAGGCCGACTACCGCTACGTGTACGACTTCCTGACGCCCGGCTACTACGAGTTTCGCATCGAGTTCCGCGCTCATGCCGGCGCCGACGACGCGCGCGGCGGTCCGATCTGGGCCACGGCGGTGCGCGGCGAATACGTGCGGCAGTAACACCTCGGAACCCTGGACTACTTGGGCGCCGTCGCCAACACCAGCTTGGGCATGAATGACTGCCCGCCGAAGCCGGCGTCGCCCAACTGGCCGTGGTCGTCCTTGCCCCAGCACCATACCGACCCGTCGATCCGCAATGCGCAGGCATGGTTCTGACCGACCGAGACCTGCTTGACGGCGTCCAGGCCGGTAATCACCGCGGGTTTGTCCGTCAGCACGTCCAATGCCGGATCGACGCCGATCTGCCCGAAGCCCTTGAGGCCCATGCACAACGCCTTGCCCTTGGCCACCACGCACGTCGACTTGTCGCCCACCGCCATGTGCGTCACACCGCTCACGATCAGCATCTGCGCCGGAATGCTGGAATTGCCGCCGAAGCCGGTGCCCGTCTTGCCGTTCGCGCCCGAGCCCCAGCAACTCACAGTGCCGTCCAGGCGCAGCGCGCAACTGTGTTCGTCGGCGGCGTAAACGGAAACGGCCTCGGTCATGCCCGGGACGAGGCTCGGAGTGCTCGCCAGCGTGGGCGAGTTCACAGCGTTGCCGTTGCCCAACTGGCCGAAACTGTTCGCGCCCCAGCACCAGACCGCGCCAGTTGAACCGACGGCGCAGGCATGTTTTTGGCCGCTGCTGACTCCGGTCAGGCCGATCAGGCCTTGCACGGCGACCAGGCCGGTCTGCACGGTCGTCGTGCCGCCGCCCAATTGGCCTTTGTCATTCAGGCCCCAGCAGGTCGCCGTGCCGTTGCCCAACAGCGCACAGGTCTGGCTGGTGCCGGCGGTGATGCTCGTCGCGGTGGTCACGCCCAACGTGCTCATGGCCTTGTTGTAAGTGTTGCCCGTCTCGCCCGTACCTGCCTCGCCGACGTTGTTGCTGCCCCAGCAGTACACCTTGCCGCCGGCCTGCACCGCGCAGGCGTGGTTGCCGCTCGCGCCGAATGAAGTCACCCCGGACAAGACGTTGCCGGTCGAAGCGAGCAGGACCGCGGTGGGCGGAGCCGACGCGTACTTGTTGCCGCCGAAGCCGTACTGGCCGCTGCCCAACTGCCCGTAGAAGTTGTAGCCCCAGCACAGCAGGGTAGGGGTGCCGTAGCTCAGCGCGCAGGTGAAATCGTCGCCCGAGGCGATCGCCTTGAACTGTGGCTGCTTGCACGCGCCGCTAGAGCAGACCTGACCGCTCAACGGGCACTGCAGTGGCGCAGCGAGGTCGACCGCGCCGTCGGGGCTCGCGACATGGCTGCAGGCGGCGGTCTTGGCGTCGCAGGTGTCAATGGTGCAAGGATTCTTGTCATCGCAGGTGGACTTGAGCTTGCAGACGTCGCCGATTGGCGCCAGCGCAATCTGAATCGCCACGGGAATCAAACTGTTGTTGACCGCGCCGAACTTGCCGGTGCCGAGTTGGCCTGACTCGTTGCGGCCCCAGCACACCACGTCGCCGAGTTGGCTCAAGCCACAGGTGTGGTAGCGACCGGGCGCGACGTCGGCGGCCGTGGTCCAACCCTTGACCTGGACTGGCTTGTTGACGTTGGTGGTGCCGCCGTTGCCCAACTGGCCGTCGGCATTGAGTCCCCAGCACCAGGCCGTGCCGTCCTTGGCGACGATGCAGGTGTGCTGGTAGCCGAGCGCCAACTTGGCCGCGAACACGGTGCCCAGTGACGCCGCGTACGGAGCGATGAACTGCGCGCCGGTGCCTCCGTTGCCCAACTGGCCGAATTGATTGTCGCCCCAGCAATAGACGTAACCCTGGTTGATGCCGTAGCAGGCGTGCCGATAGCCCGCGCTCAGGCCTGTCAAGCCGCTGTCGGCGGAAGTGAACGTGGTCGGCGTGTCGAGCTTGGGAGCCGTCGAGAAGTTGCCGATGCCGAGCATGCCCGACTCGTTGGTGCCCCAAGATTTCAAGGACGGCTGGCCGAGGACGTAGTGCATGAACGTCGCGCCATCGCCAGCCGCCATGAAAGCCGCGGACTTGAGCGACGGGATCGCTTCGGCGCTGCACTTGAGTCCCGGCACCGACGAGCCGTTGCCCAACGCGCCGGTGCCTTGCTCGCCCCAGCATGCCATCGAACCATCGGTCTTCCAGGCGCAAGCGTGATCCCGGCCTACCGCGACGCCGACTGCGCCAGTGAGTCCTTGTACCGTGACGGGAGTGGCTTTCGCTTGCTTGGTCACGTCGCCATTGCCCAATTGGCACGAGGTGTTGGCGCCCCAGCAACTGACCGTGCCATCGGCCAAGACCGCGCAGGTGGAATCGCCCTGGGCACTTATCCACTTGACGTTTGTCAAGCCCGTGACCGCCTTGGGCGCCGGT
>CAYHHL010000254.1:0-7675 GCA_964356325.1 uncultured Enterobacteriaceae bacterium
TGTCGCTCGTCCAGACGTGGTTCCCGAGGCATTGGCGCGACGAGACGTCGACCGAGCGACTCGGCGCCATGCGGATCTGCTCGATGCGGTCGAGCGGTTTGGTGTCATTGAGTCCGAGCTGGCCGACGCAGTCCTTGCGCACGAGACGGCGAGCGAGGCGGTCTGGGGAACGCCCGAATCGCCCCTCGCCTCCGAGCAACTCATCGATCTCGAGCAACCGGCGGTAGGCGTCGAGCATGCTTGGCTTCTGAGGCGGTGGCGGGCTCGTCGCCTTCTCAAGCGCGCACAGGCACACGAGCGTTCGACTATCGGCGATCTGGCCGCTTGGGCTCGCTCGGCTGCCACTCGGCGGAGGCTCAGTATTGCGCAGAAGACCCACGCCGCGGAGATTGGCGACCTCGACCAGGCGCTTCGTGGCTCAGCCGATGCGCGGCAAGCGGCCGGCCTGGCGCTGCTGCACACCGTCGTTGCCGGCAAGCTCGGCGCCGATCGCGCGATTCTGACAGCGCTTTGCAACGCCAATCCAGCCGCCGGCGCATTTGTTGGCTGGCTCGAGAAGGCACGCGGCGCAATCCCTGCTGCGGCCTGCACAGCGCTGTCCATGGCAGGCAACTTCAGGCTTCAGCCGGGAATCTTCGATCTCGTGATCGTGGACGAGGCAAGTCAGTGCACCCTCGCCGCAGTGCTACCGCTCGCATATCGTGCGAAGAGGCTTGCGATCATCGGAGACCCCAATCAACTTGCGCCGGTTGTGCATCTGGATCGCAGTCAGCTGCTTGCGCTCGCGAGGGCAAGCGGGCTGGATGCCGCCGATCTTGAGCGCCGGGGACAGGAGTACGGGCGGGGCTCGGCGTACACCGCCTTCGACCACGCCGCGGTCAATGCAGGGCATCGCGAGGTCGTGCTCCTCGACGAGCATTACCGATCGCATCCTTCGATCGCACGATGGTTCAATACTGCTTTCTATAACGGTGGCCTAGCGGTCTTGACCGACGTAGCACGGATGCGTGGCGCCGAACGGGGCTTGCATTGGATTGACGTGGACGGTCCGTCGAGCCTGGGGCCGAATGGCGGCGCGCTGAACATCCAAGAGGCCGATCGTGTCGTTGATTGGCTCGAGCGCTTCAAGGCGCTCGACGAGTCGATCGGCGTGGTCACGCCCTTCGCGGCTCAGGCGTCGTTGATCCGTGAGCGAGCACGAGTGCGGCTGGGCGACGAGCGATTGGCGGCGTTCGAGTTCGTGTCTGGCACGGCGCACCGGTTCCAGGGCAACGAGCGCGACGTGATCCTGTTTTCGACGGTGCTCGCCGTGAATACGCCAGAGAGAACGGCCAAGTGGCTGGAGTCGCAGCGTACCCTGGTGAACGTCGCCGCAAGCCGAGCGCGCCGGCTTCTCGTCGTGTTTGGCGCCGCTGATTCCAGGGCTCGGGTCCACGCCCCGACCTTGGAGGCGCTGCATCGAGCGGCGACCGACGGTCTGCCGGAATCGGAAGCCGCGTGGCTCGTTCACTCCGAAGCGGAGCGCCGGTTGAAGGATGCCCTGTACGAGCGCGACATTGCGCCCGTGTTGAAGCCCACGATCGAAGGCTATGAGCTGGACTTCGAGCTTGTGGCAGCGGACGGTCGACGCCTTGATATCGAGGTCGACGGTCGGCATCACATCGACCGTCGGGGCCGCCAACGACGCCAAGATCTCGCGCGAGATCGAGTCATTCGCGGCCTCGGCTGGGAAGTGATGCGCGTTCCGGCGTGGCGATGCCTGTTCGAGCCTGACGCAGTGGCGGCAGTCGTCGAGCGCTGGATGTCGGGGGGTGACCAATTTTGAGCCGTTGTCGTGCCTTGGCAGGGGAGCTTGGCGGGCGTAGGTTGACCGCCGACGGTGACTGCGATCTGCCTTTTACAGCGTGGCGGGCGCCGTCAATCGCCGCGCATCTGCCGGGAAGAGGCCGGGAAGAGGACTCGATGCCTGTCTATTCGCTGCTTTGAGGATCCCCCAATGACCACACGGCAACCCTCGGACAGACGCGCCTTCGCCAAGTGTTGTCGCATACTTAGGGTCCTTGTCAGTTGCGGCATCGTGCTTCTGAGCGATTATTTTTTTGCGCCGAGTTTCCCATCACCACCCAGGCCTCACCCCAAAACCAACCGAGCCTCCCCCACATCCACCAGCTTAGACGCCAACATCCGCGCCTCCAACTCCGGCGGCAGGCACGGCTGGAACTTGCTCACCCGCCCACGCGCCACATCGCCCACGACCCGCAACGCGTCCACGCCGTTCGGCCGCCCCGCCTGGGCCAGCGCCGCGACGGCATCGTGAATCGCCGCCGGACTGTTCGCCGCGTCGCCCCGAAAGCGAACACGCAGGTTGTCCGCGGTCACGCGCTCGCCCAGTTCCTCCTGCAACACCTTCGCCAGCAAGTGATTCGCGCGGCCGCCGCCAAACGTCCACCACGCCCAGCCTTCCTTGTCCGCGACGAGCGCCCGGCCGGCATGGGCTTCTTCCGCGCGCTCCACGCGCACTATCGCCATCCGCTCGACCGCGCGCTTGGACCAACCGACATCGACATCGTCTGACGCCAGCACTTCCTGCATGGCCTGGCACAATCGCCTGGACAGCATCAGCGGCGATCCTCGCCAGGACGGCGCATCGGCGCGCGTCGCCGGCACCACGGTCAGACGACGCTTCGGCAAGTCGATGTGTGTCGCACGCCAGGCCCTCGCACCCAGGGAGAACGTGAGGTCAGCGATGTCATGCTGCTCCACGTACGCCGCTTCGATGCTGCCGACCAACCGGCGTCCCCAGTACACGTCCAACGAGTCCGCGCTATCGAAGACTGCGTAAAGAGCCAGGAAGTTGCGCCCACCGTAGAGCGTCTCACCGCGCGGTCCCAGGAAGTAGCGACCCCCTTCCAGCACCAGGATGCCCTCGGCGAGCATGTGGTTGACCAGTGCCTCGCGGTCCTCCTCGGTCACGTCGTGGAACGGTGTCGCCTGGCCGATCCAGGCCCACCAGTCAGTCACCGCAATGCCTTGTTCCTGCTGGGCAAGCGCCATGATCTGATGCGCCAGCAGATGCGTCGCCCGCTGGACAGGCACCACCGACTCGACAAATCCTGCCCGATGCAACCGCACCAGCGCCGCGGCCTGAATCAGCGCGTCGTCGTCCGTCGCAAGGAACGTGCAGTTTGGCGTCGTGCCCGATCTACGACCTGTCCGACCCATGCGCTGCACGAACCCTGCCACGGCACGGGGCGCGTCGATCTGCACGACGTAGTCCAAATCGCCAATGTCGACACCAAGTTCTAGTGAACTCGTCGAGACGATGACGCAATCCTGGCGCTCCGTGAACGCCCGCTCGGTCAGCCGGCGCTCGTCCGGTGCCAGCGACGAGTGCAGGACATGCGTGTCGACGCCAAGGTCGCGGAGATGCTGGCCCAGCGCTTCCACGCCCGCGCGACTGTCCAGGAACACCAGGCGTTTGCGACCGCGATGCAGCGACGCAACTACCCGGGCCGCATTCAACAGACTGCCCACGTAGTCCACGACCACGTCCGGCAACACCGGCGGTCGCGGCGGCGACACCACTACCCCAGGACGCCGGGAACTGCCTGCCATCCAAGAGAGAATCTCGTCCGGATTGCCAACCGTCGCCGACAGACCGATGCGCTGCACATCTCGACCGCAGAATCGCGACAGGCGTTCGAGCACCGCTGCCAAGTGCCCGCCGCGGTCATCGCCGACGAACGCATGCACTTCGTCCACCACCACGGCCTGCAATCCGGCGAACAGGCGCCGAGCCGGGATTCGCGTGCTCATCAGCATGACTTCGAGCGATTCGGGCGTCGTCAGCAAGATGTCGGTCGGCGCGTTCAGGAACGCTCGGCGGTCGCGCTGCGTCACATCGCCATGCCACACCGCCGCCCGCCGTCCGATCAACTGGGTGTAACTGCGCAGGCGTTCGACCTGGTTGTTCAGCAGCGCCCGGATCGGCGAAATGTACAGCACCGACACGGGTTGCCAGTCCTCGCGGTCCATGCGCGACAACAGAGGGAAAAACGCGGCCTCGGTCTTGCCACCCGCGGTCGGCGCCAGCACCACGCAGTTCTTGCCGTCCAGCACCGGCTGAATCGTCAGTTCCTGCACCGGCCGCAAGCCCGTGAAGCCCAGGCCGTTGACGATCTGGTATTGCATCGCCGGGCTCAACTGGTCAAAGCCGGTTGTCACGCAGATTCCCCAGAAGCGAGGTCCAACTCGATGTCGTCGACGCCGCGGACCACACCAGCGGCAAGGCGTTCGAGTTCGTTCAGTTCGGCACTCGATACGGTCAGTTCGTAATGCACGGCCGGGTCGAATTCCGGGTGCTCCTCGATGCGATCCAGTACGTCGCCCACGAGCTTCTTGAGGAACAGCCGCGGTGCCAGTCCAACTTTGCCGCCCAGATGCCCGGTCACCTTGCGCGCCAACGCCTCGAGCACCGGATCTGGCAACCGCGCGGCGATGCGTTCGGCATTCCCGGTTGGATACATATCGCGGACCTTGCGACCGACTTCCACGAGCTTGGCTTCATCGAACGGTGGCAGGCGAATCTGTATCGCGCGCGCGGCGTCAAAACGGGCATCGGCGCCGAAATCGACGTGCAGGCGCTGGGCCAGAGGAGGCAGTTGCCGGGCGCCCTGCGGTCCATCGAAAAACGTCGGCGTGCCGGTGATGACGAGATACAGCCCTGGATAGCGGCCGGCGTCCACGTCGTCGAGCAACTGGCGCAAGGCGTTGAGGCTTTTCTCGCGCACGTCAGATCGCATCCGTTGCAGCGTCTCGACCTCGTCCAGCACCAGAACCAGACCCTTGCGCCCCGTCTGCGCGAGCACCGACAGCAAGCCGCGCAGGAAACCCGTCGCCGCGAAATGGTCCACGTCGCCTTTGACGCCCGCATGTTGTTTGACCGACGCCGCCACGTGAGGTTGGCCCATCAGCCAGGCCAGCAAGCCATCGGCCGTGCCCTGGTCGCCGGCCATGCGCGCCTTGTAGACACCGCGAAGGGCAGCCGAGAACTGCGGTTGCGTCGCACTCACCTTGGCCAGCCGAGCTTCCAGCAGTTCGCCGACCGCCACTGCAATCGGAGCCGCGTCGACAGGCGCATCCGGTCGTGCCAGCACTTCTTCTTCCAGCGCGAAAAACCAGCGATCGATCAGCGCTCGAAAGGCGCCGTCGTGCCACTCGCGGGTGCGCAGATTCTCCATCGCCCGGCGGTACACAGTTTCCAGGCGGTACAGCGGCGTTTCCGTCTCGGAAATCTGCACTTCAGCGGTGGCGAAACCTTGATGCTGGGCGCGGTGTTGCAACCACCGGGCGAAGAACGTCTTGCCGCCGCCCCATTCGCCGCGCACTGCCTTGAACACGCCGTGGCCCGATCCCGCGCGCGCCAGTTCCTCGTCGATTGCAGGCGCGAAACGGTCGATGCCGACCGCCAACTGGTCGAGGCCGAACTGCGGCACCGTGCCATTGCGAAGGGCGGCGATGATCTCGCGTCGGCGCAGAATCGGAATCGTGGACATCAGTTACCCGCCGTACATCTGTTTGAGGAGCGCCACCTGCAGCACGATGGTGCCGGATGTCGGGTCGTAGGTTACGGGCATGTACCCGTCGGTGCACAGGCAGTCCTGCATGGTGGCGATTGCGCCTGGGACGCGGGCTGGCAGGATGCCGACTTCTTGCGCGAAGCGGTCGCGTTGCATCGTGCCGCCGGCGAGGTGCAGGACGTCCAGCCAGGGGATTACCTTCGTGCGCATGGTTTGTTGCTGGTGGGTGGGCATGGCTTTGTAGGACAGCGAGTTGATGAGGGTTTGGTGCCAGTCGGGGGTGCATGACTGCGGCGGAAGCGAAGCGGACGACTCGGTGGAAGCCCTCAATACTTTGGCGCTTTCGCCGAAAGTCGCTATTCGGACCTCGGTTCTACCCGGTGGCGGCGCACTTCCATCTGGCAGGGACGCTCGCCCGCCGGATCTCGACGGATTCATGGCCACGACATTAGGCGTTGTTTGCTGATTTGACCGCAGCTGGCCCGAGTTCCCGTCCGGAGGCCGAAGGCGTGCGGCATCGCCCGATTTGCCGCACTCCTCGTCGCTGGTTCTTCGCTTTGCATCGCGGCGACGCGAGTAGATATCTTGACGGTGTGGACCGTAATCTTGGAAGACAGCATGATCCGGAATTGCGTCGACACAATAGGAAGTATTTCGAATGCTGTCTGCGCCCGGGGTATTCGTTGCGAGCGAGTGCCAACAAAGCGGCTCAATATCCGCGGGCAGCAACGTGATCGCTTTGTCGAAGTCCGCGATTGCCTGCACCTGGTGTCCGTTGGCGAAATGCGCTAGAGCTCTATTGAAATATGCCTCACCGGTGAATAGAGCAGCCCCGCCGTAAATTCCTGGGCCGGTCTTGATCGCCAGCGTGAAGTCATCAATTGCACCGGCGGAGTCTTGCAATTGGAGCCGTGCGTACGCGCGTTCAAAATAGGCATCAGGGGTCGGCCACATTTCGATCGCCATGTTCAGGTCTGATAGCGCTTCCAAGTCCTGCCCGAGGCGGATCCGGGCGACACCTCGCCGTAGATACGAACTGGCTTTGTCATTGTGATTTTCGATCGTATCGGTGTAGCCACGAATTGCGCCCTGGTAGTCGCCAGCAACGAATCGCGCCCCGCCTTCCTCGGAGCAGTGGCTCGGTCCGCGCCCAAATTGGCCAGGCTTCACGAACTGGCCAGGCATTATTCTCCACTCCTTAACCGCGTCATCCCGGGATGCGGAGCCCGGCCAGGGCACTGACTCGGCCGGTTGGGCCGCCTTCACGGCATCGGCCTGTGCTGCAAGAAGCGCTGCAACGTCGTATAGCTGCACACGGTCGAGTTGGGCCGCCTTTACGGCATTGGCCCGTGCTGCAACATCCCAAAGCCTGCTGGCAAGGCCATGATCTGGTCGAAGGCGGAAAGCAGTTGCGTAGTCGATGGCTGCGGCCGTCTCGTCACCGAGATTCCAGTTTGCCCATGCGCGAAAAAAATATGCGACTGCCCACTTGGGCGCAATCTGAAGTGCTTGCGTGCATTCGACGATAGCGTCGGCCCAGTGACCGCCTTCCGCGGAAGCTTGTGCTCTTCGCATCGTCTCGGAGAGGCCGGCCGTGCCAAACTCCCAAAATAGAGAATCGCAGTCTGGATCGACCACTTCCCCGACCGAAGATTGGGCATGGTTCGGCATGCCAAGTGCCCTCAGATTGTTCGAAAGGGGATGATTCGCATCAAGTCGAAGGGCAGCAGCATAATCGGCGTTTGCACCAGCCATGTCGCCGGAATTCCATTTCGCCCATACGCGGAAATAATGTGGTGACGCCCACGTGGGCGCCATTACTATTACTTTGCTGCATTCAGCGACACTTTGGGCCCAGTCTCCGGCTTCCGACTCCGCCTGCGCCCGCCGCAAGCACGCATGTAGCCAGTACGTGTGATCGGCCTGAAAGACAAGATCCCAAAGCCCTTTGATCGTGACGCCCGGATAGAAGGGCTGGCCCGGATTAGACATTGGGCGGTCGGGGTTGATCATCGAACACCCTGCGCCGGTGCTGTCGCTTCGCCAATCAACAGTCCCATTGCTCCGCATTCCCGCAGGTACAGATTGCTGAGGTC
>CAYHHL010000255.1:0-7647 GCA_964356325.1 uncultured Enterobacteriaceae bacterium
TTGCTGCTGGGGCTGAGCGTGCTGGCCCTGGCCGCGGCCATCGCCGTGGCGGTGACGTTGACGCGGACGCTGGGTTCGCAGATCGGCTCGGCGGTGCAGCAAGTGCGCAGTTCCTCGACCGAACTGCAGGCGGCAGCCAATCAGCAGGCGTCGAGCGTGCGTGAACAGGCCACGGCGATGAGCGAAATTGCCACGACCATCAACGAACTGCTGGTGACTTCGCGGCAGATTGCCGAGAGTGCGCGCCAGGTTTCGGTGATCGCGGCTGAAACGGGGACGGCGGCGGATGTCGGCGACGAATCCGTGCGGCGCAGTCAGGAGGCGGTGGCGAGCATCCGTCGGCAGGTCGACCAGATCGTGACGCACATGGTCGACCTGGGCCGCAAGTCGCAGCAAGTGGGCGCGATCCTGGACCTGATCAACGAGTTGGCGGACCAGACCAACGTGCTGAGCATCAACGCGTCCATCGAAGCAGCAGGCGCGGGCGATGCGGGGCGGCGGTTCGGCGTGGTGGCCGACGAGATCCGCAAGCTGGCGGACCGGGTGGCCGGCTCGACGCGTGACATCCGCACGCTGTTGGAAGAGATCCGCAGCGCTGTGAATACCACGGTCATGGCGACCGAAAGCGGATCCAAGGCGGTGGATGCGGGCGTGCGGCAGTTCAGCGAAGTTGCGTCCTCGTTCCAGCGCATCGCGAGCCAGGTGCAAACCACGACCGACGCCGCGCGCGAGATCGAACTGAGCACCAAACAGCAGGCGACCGCGGTAGAGCAGGTCAACGTCGCCATTTCCAGCGTCGCCCAGGCCAGCCGGGAGTCGGAGTCGGGCAGCCAGCAGACCGTTCAGACCGCGACGCAACTGAGTGAATTGTCGAGAAGTCTGGCTCTGGTCGTCGAGGCGTCGGCGGCATGAGTGTCAAGGATCCCTACAAGTATTTCCGCATCGAAGTGCGTGAACTGCTGGACGGTTTGCAGGCCGGAGTGCGCGCGCTGGACAGGTCGGCGCGGGGCGAACCGGCCGAGTCGAAGGGCTTGGATAGTATCGAGAATACCGTTGCGACGCTGATGCGGCACGCCCACACGCTGAAGGGCGCAGCGCGGGTGGTACGGCAACCGGCGCTCGCGGATGTGGCGCATGCCTTCGAGGAGGCGCTGGAACCATTGCGCAAGGGTGAACGGACAGCCGACGCCGAACTGGCGCGCACGCTTCAAGCCCACGTCGACGCGATGGAAACGCATGCGGCCGGCTTGGCTGGCCCGCCGCCTGGAAATGCCGCGCCCAGCGCAACGGCGCCGCGGCTCCAACCCATCCCAGCGGAGCCGACCACCCGCCAGCCGTTCCAAGTCGAGCCCTTGCCGTTCGAGACCGTGCAACTCGAGACGGTGCGAGTGGCGCGCGCGGATCTCGACGCCGTGCTGGAACCGTTGGGCCAGGCGCGCATGGACCTTCTGGCCTTGCAGCGCAGTAGCGTGGCGTTGACCGAAGCGCTTGAATTGGCACGCGATCTGGCCGACGCTGAGGACTCCAAGACACGGAGCCAAGGCGAGCGGTTGCACGCCTTGCTCGAGAGCGCCAAGCGGCTGTGCAACGAGCATGCCCAAGCGGCGAGCCGGGACGTGGACGAGGCGCTGGACGGCGTGTGGCGACTGCGCCTGGTGCCCGTGGCGACGATCTTGCCGCAATTGGAACGTGCAGTTGCCGACGCGGCCGAAGTGCTGGGGCGACGGGTGACCTGGCGGGCGACCGGTGGTGAGGTGCGCCTGGATGCGCCGGTGCTGGCGCTGGCCCGGGACGCGCTGCTGCACGTGGTGCGCAATGCCGTGGCCCATGGCATCGAACTGCCGCAAGAGCGCACGGCGATGGGGAAACCAGCCGGCGGAAGCATCGAGCTTGCCGTGACGCGCCACGCCAGCCACGTGCGCGTGCGTTGTCAGGACGATGGTCGCGGCCTGGATTTGCAGGCGGTGCGCCAAGCCGCGGTGCAGACCGGACGTTGGCAGCAAGCACCTGAAACATTGGATGAAGCTGGGGCAATCGACCTGCTGCTGCAAGGCGGAATTTCGACTGCGACGGTGTTGACCGGCGTGGCGGGGCGCGGCGTCGGTCTGGAAACGGTGCGCGCGGCGGTGCAGCAATGTCACGGTGAAGTGCACGTGCGCTCGGAACCGGGACATGGACTGACCGTGGAACTGCGGTTGCCCGTGACGGTGGCTGCGGTCGAGGCGTTGCTGGCCGAAGTCGGCAGCGTGACCGTCGCGCTGCCCCTGGACGCGGTAGTGCGGGTCGAGCGCGTCACGCATGCCAGCCTGGCTATGAGCGATCGCGGGCCGACCTGGGTGGCAAACGGTCGCGCGGTGCCGTTCGCGCCGTTGCATGCGTTGCTCGGCCAGGCGCTGCCGGTGCCGCCCGCGGTGTGGTCGGTGGCATTGATCACCGCGGGCCAACGCCAGATCGCGCTGGGTCTGGATCGCCTGCTGGGCACGGCGCGCGTCACGGTACGGCCGTTGCCCGAAAGTGCGCGCTGTTCGCCGCTGGTCTCGGGCGCCGCGCTGGACGCCGATGGCGTGCCGCAGCTCGTACTCGATCCGCTGGCTTTGATTGACGCCATGGGCCTGCGCGATTCGCGAACGCCTTGGCAGCCGCAGCCGCCTCCAGATGCGCCGCCATTGCTGGTGATCGATGATTCCCTGACCACGCGCATGCTCGAACAAGGCATCCTCGAGGCGGCCGGCTATCGCGTCGACACCGCGGTTTCGGCGGAACAGGCGTTGGAGATGATCACGACACAGCGCTACGGAGCCTTCATCGTCGACGTCGAAATGCCGGGCATGGACGGCTTCGGCTTCATCGCGCGGACCCGGGCCGATCCAGAACAGTGCGACATTCCCTCGATTCTCGTGTCGTCGCGTTACGCGCCGGAGGATCTGGCACGCGGCAAGGCGGCGGGCGCAGTGGCCTACATCGTCAAGGGTGAATTCGACCAGGAACTGCTGTTGCGCACGCTGCGTGAACATCTGGCGCGCCGGGCTGGCCAACACCGCACGGGAGATCGCTGATGGCGATTCGCGTCCTGGTTGCCGACGACTCTTTGACCGTGCGGCGCCGCATCGTCGAAGTGCTGGCGGCGCATCCGGACTTCACGGTGGTGGCTGAAGCAGTCGACGGGGCTGCTGCCGTGGCGTTGTGTCAGTTGCATCGGCCCGACGTGGTCACGCTGGACATGATGATGCCGCAGATGAACGGCTTGCAGGCGACCGAACAGATCATGGCCTGGTGCCCGACGCCCATCCTGATCGTGTCGTCCTCGACCAACCGCGGAGCTTTGCTCAAGACCTACGATGCCCTGGCGGCGGGCGCGGTCGACGTGCTCGAGAAACCGACCGGTCTCGAGGCGGAAGGGGCGTGGGAAAAGGGCCTCACCGATAGGCTGCGGCTGGTGGCCCGCATCAAGGTCATCACCCACCCGCGCGCGCGCCTGAATCCGCAACCTGTGGAAACCAATCTGCATCTCGTGCCGGCGCGCGTCCCGGACCTGCCAACGCGGATCCAGCCTGGCATGCAGCGCGCCTATTCGCTGGTGGTGATGGGCGCTTCGACCGGAGGGCCGGGCGCGGTGCTCGAAGTGCTGCGTGGGTTGCCGCGCGACTTCGCGCTGTCGCTGTTGCTCGTCATCCACATCGGCGAGGCGTTCGGGCCGGCGCTGGCGCAGTGGCTCGATGGGCTGTCGCCCCTGCGTGTCACGACCGCCCTGGACGGCGAACTGGTGCCGGAGCCAGGCCAAGGTCGCGTCATCCTGGCGCCTCCAGGTCGGCATTTGCTGATTCAAGGCGGGCGGTTGCGGCTGGGTGACAGTCCGGAAGTGCATTCCTGCCGACCGTCAGTGGACGTGCTGTTCGGGAGCGCGGCGGCCGAGTTGCCCCGGAGCGCGATCGCGGTGCTGCTGACCGGCATGGGTCGCGACGGTGCCGCCGGCATGCTGCGGGTGCGACAGGCGGGCGGCATGACTCTGGCGCAGGACGAGTCGACTTCGGTGGTGTACGGCATGCCACGCGAGGCGGCGTTGCTCGGCGCGGCGAGGCAAATCCTGCCGTTGCAACGGATAGCGCCGACGCTGCAGCAACTGGCTCTGATGGGAGGTCGGACATGACGAACTCGCGTATCCTCATCGTTGACGATAGTTTGACCGTGCGCATGGACCTGGCAGAAGCCTTCGAATCTGCAGGGTTTCATGTGCAGCCGTGCGCGGATCTGGCGTCGGCGCGCTTGGCCATGGTCGTCGATGGCTTCGATCTCATGGTGTTGGACGTGCTTCTGCCCGACGGCGATGGACTGGACCTGTTGCGCGAGTGGAAGGCGCATGCCCTGACGGCGCACAAGCCGGCGATGTTGCTATCGAGCGAGGCCGACGTGCGCGACCGGATCCGGGGCATGCACACTGGCGCGGACGAATATGTCGGCAAGCCTTACGACAGCGTGCAAGTGGTGTCGCGAGCGAGGGACCTGCTGGCGGCGCGACATGCCGTGGACGGCCAGCCGACGCCAGATCCGCGCGAGCAACCTCTGATCCTGCTGATCGACGACAGCCGAACCTATCGCGACGCCCTGCGTGCCGTGCTGGAATCGGCCGGGATGCGCGTGGCCATGGCGCCATGCGGGGAGGAAGGACTGCGGATGGCCAGCAGCCTGCGCCCCGACGCGGTGGTGGTCGACGGGGTGATGCCGGACCTGAACGGGGCGGTCGTGATCCAGCGCATGCGCCTCGATCCCGGCTTGCGCAGGACACCGTGCCTGCTGCTGACTGGCACGCTGGGCAAGGAAGCCGAAGTGGAAGCTTTGGATGCGGGTGCGGATGCGTTCGAGAACAAGCAGAGGGATGCCGCGGTGATCCTGGCGCGATTGCAGGCGCTGCTACGGGCGGCAAGTCCCGCGCCCATGGCGACTTCGACCCAGTGGGCGCCGCGCCGGGTGTTGATCATCAGCACGGACGTGCATTGGCGCCAAGGTCTGCTCGAAGTTCTGCTGCGTGGCGGCTGTGATTCGGTCCAGGTGGAAACCGGCGAACAGGCGTCGGCGCTGCTGCTGGTGCAACCCGTGGACGTCATAGTATTGGATGCGCTCGGACCCGCTACGTTTCCAGGGTTCGCGCCGACGCAGGACGCGTGGCAGGTGGCGCTGGAGGTGTGTCGGCGCATCAAGATTTCGGCCCATTCGCGCGATCTGCCGTTGTTGGTGCGCGTGCGGGGCCACGATTCCACCACCCTGGTGCAGGCGATGCAGGCGGGCGCAGATGACGCGATCGTGGGCGACATGGAACTGGACGTGGTGGAAGCGCGGCTGCGTGCCATGTTGCGACGCAAGCAGTTCGAGGACGAGAACCGCCAGATTCGCGAGCAGTTGCTGTGGAGTCGACTGGAAGCTGCGCGCGCCGAGAGCGCCCGGCAACTGGCGGAAGCGCGCGCCGGACTGCTCGCCGACGTCGAGGCCAAGCACGCCGAACTGGAGCGGGTCCACCGCGACTTGCAGGTGGCGCGGGACCGTGCCGAGCGGGAGAGCCGCTTCAAGAGTCGGTTCCTTGCCGGAATGTCGCACGAATTGCGCACACCGCTCAACGCGATCATCGGTTTTTCGGAACTGCTCGAGGACGACGCGTTCGGGCCGCTCGAGACCACCCAGAAGGAATACGTCGGTCACGTGCTCCACGCTGGGCGGCATTTGCTCAGCCTCATCAATGACATCCTGGACCTGTCCAAGATCGAGGCGGGGCGCATGGAGTTGCGCGGCGAGTGGGTGCCCGTGCAATCGCTGATCGACGAGGTGCAGCCGGGCGCGCAAACCCTCGCGCGCAAGCGTGGCGTCGTCTTGGCCGTGGCGATGGCGGACGACATCCCGGACGTGTTCGTCGACCCGATGCGCGTGCGCCAGGTGCTGTACAACCTGCTGTCCAACGCCATCAAGTTCACGCCGCCGGGCAAGGGCGTGCTGATGCGGGCCGACGTGGCGGGTGAATCGCTTGCACTTTCGGTGCTGGACGAGGGCATCGGCATTCGCGAGGAGGACATCGGCCGGTTGTTCCAGGAGTTCGAGCAACTGGCGACCGTGGGTGGCGACAAGCCGCATGGCACCGGCCTGGGTCTGGCGCTGACGCGGCGGCTGGTGGGCCTGCACGGCGGAACGATCGATGTACAAAGCGAGTTTGGCATCGGCAGTCAGTTCACGGTGCGTCTACCCATGCTGCGGTTGACCGGCATCGATGTGCCGCTGGGCGATCCTGGCCCGGTGGCATTGGTGGGCGATGGCGATGCGGCGCGCTCGGAACGGCTGGCGATCCTGCTGCGGACGTGCGGTCTTGCGGTGCAAGCGACGCCGGCGGCTGGCCTGGCCGAGGTGGCGGCAGCGGCGCGGCCGGCGGTGGTGGTCCTGGAATCGCCGGTGTCCGAGCAGACCCTGGCGAGGTTGCGCGCTCTGTCGCCGAATCACGACGTGCCGGTCGTGGTGGTGGGTGCGACCATAGGTCCCGAGCTGAAGACGCCGAGCACGGTGCGGCTGGCGCGGCCGGTAGCATTTGCGCAACTACGGGAAGCACTGATCGAACTGGGCGTGCCAGTGGTGCAGCCGCGGTGCCGAAGCGTTCTGCTGTTGGGGTCCAATGCGGCGGCGTTGGGTCCTATCGAAGCGCTGTTGCGGGAGATCGGCTGTCAGATTCTGCGCGGCGGGGACCATGCGCAGGTCCCGGATCTCGCTGTGATCGATGCATGCACGGCGCCCCCGCATGCCCTGGACGCATTACCGCGCGGGCTGCCGAGGCTGGTGCTGACAGCGCAGGTGCCGGTTGCGGCGCAGCAATCCAATGTAGTCACGATGACCTGGCAGGACGGCCTGAACCTGGAGCGAATCGTGCGGGCCCTGGCGGAGTTGCTGCCGTAGGCGCTGAAGTGGGGTCCCATGGCACTGCGCATCCTGGTCCTGGAAGACGACGACGCCAACCTGCGCCTGTTCCGGGCGATCCTCGAGCGGCGCGGGCATTCCGTGCTGCATGCGAAGTCCGTGGAAGAAGGACGGTTGTTATTGCGCAACGCAACGTTCGACCTGGCGTTGCTGGACGTGCAGGTTCCCGGTGGCGGTGGCCCGAAGTTGCTGGCGGAAATGCGGGCGGACCCCAAGTGGGCGGCCCTGCCCGTGGCGGCGGTGACGGCGAGCGCGATGCACGGCGATCGGGAGGCGCTGCTCGAGCTGGGCTTCGACGCGTACTTCAGCAAGCCCATCGACACACGCCAGTTTCCGATTGCGGTTGAGGCGATGGTGGCTGCCAAGGTGGACTAGCGGCTGGGCTCCAGCCAGGCCTGATGCGCGCGAATTGCGGAAAAAGCATGGGAAATTTGCGTTGACTGGCCATGCGGAAGGGCGTAGTGTGACCAGAACGGCCTCACCCAAGCCCTTCTAGACGTCGACCGCGCAATCGACCTCGATGAGCTTGACGAGTGCGATGGTGGTTGGACTATGTCCGTCAAGACTCACAAACCTGGTGCTGCTGACGAAGCCGCTCGCGCGGTGGTTGCCGAGGTCCGCCGAGAAGAGGCGCTGCTGAAGACGGGGGCCCTGCAGGACGCCATCTTCAACAGCGCCAATTTCTCCAGTATTGCCACGGAC
>CAYHHL010000256.1:0-7628 GCA_964356325.1 uncultured Enterobacteriaceae bacterium
TTTGACGGAGGCCCAGCGCCAGGCCGACGAGGCGGTGGGCAAGCTGGGGCACTAGTCCCCGAACCCGAACCCGAACCCGACCCCGAACCCGTCACCGTGGCCGAAGCCGAAGCCGTGGCCGGAACCGGAGCCCCAAGCGCAAATGACCCAGCGTTCTCATCCACTAGCCCACGGCCTCGCTACGCTCCTGCTCGGGGCGCTGCTCGTGGCGTGCGTGGTGGCGGGGCACGCGGCGCTCTCGGCTGGTCAAGTGCACGCCGCGCGCATGCAAACGGCCCTGGCGCTCGCCGACTCGGCTGCGACGGCGGCCGGCAAGTACGCCCAAGACCTCAAGACTCGCGACCAGACCCTGGTCGATCTGCAACTCGCCCATCCGGCCGAACTCGCGCTGGTGTTCGTGGCTGGCGTGGGCGGCACCGACGAGTTCGGTATTTCCCGAGGTGCAGAGCTGACTTTCGGCAAGGCCCAGGCGGGCCCACTGGCCGGCGCGCTGATCGACCGCGGCAAGGAAGCCCTGACGGTGGGCGAGGCGGCGCTGCGGGGCCACCAACCGCTGGAGTTGACGCGTCTGGTCTCGGCGCTGGCCGACGGCCGGCGGGTGATCGCCCTGCCCTTCCGCGCACAGTCGGGCGGCCAGGAGCTCGGCGGCGCGGCGGGGCTCGTGTTGCACCCTGACCCACTGCCGCAGGTGCCGCTGTGGATCTGGCTGATCCCGTTGCTGCTTGCCGTGCTGGCGCCTGGCCTGTTGCGCCTGGCGCCGGTCAAGCCCGAGCGGGCGGCGGCGGCCGTGCTGGTGCTCGGCAGCCTGGCCGTGGTGGTCGCGCTGCCGCCATTGCGTCCGGTGCTGGCGAGCGGCGTGTCGATCCTGGCCAGTGACTGGCTGGTGCCGCACGGGCCGTGGCTGGACGCGCAGGCGGCCGGTCTGCCCTGGCTGGTGGGCAGCGCGCTCGGCTTTGCAGCCCTGCTCGGCCTGTGCATCCCGGGACTTGCGGCGGTGCTGGTGGCGATGCGGCGCGACGTGGCGCCTTACCTGTACGTGGGTCCGGCGCTGCTGGCGACTGGCGTTTTGGTGTTCGTGCCGTTCGCGGTCGGCGTCGGACTGTCTTTCGTGAGCAAGGACGGCACCTTCATCGGTCTGGCCAACTACGCCGAGGTGATTCGCACCGCGCTAGACCCGAGCAGTTCCACGCACTTCGGCCGCACGCTGGGCATGACCGTGCTGTGGACCGCGCTGAATGTCGCGCTGCACGTCGCCCTGGGTCTGGGCCTGGCGTTGGTGTTGAACCGCAAGCACCTGCGCGGCCGCAAGATCTACCGTCTGCTGCTGATCGTGCCTTGGGCGGTGCCGAGCTACATCACCGCGCTGACCTGGAAGTGGCTGTTCAACACGCAATACGGTCCTATCAACGCGATGTTGGCGGCGCTGGGCGTGGCCAAGATCGACTGGCTGGGCGACAGCGTGGTCACCAACTTCGTGGCCAATCTCGCGACCAACGCGTGGCTCGGCTTTCCGTTCATGATGGTGATTTCATTGGGGGCGCTGCAGTCGATCCCGGGTGAACTGTACGAGGCGGCCGAGATCGACGGCGCGAGCCACTGGCAACAGTTCCGCCATATTACCGCGCCTTTGCTGCGACCGGCGCTGTTCCCGGCCATCATCCTGGGCACCATCTGGACCTTCAACGCGTTCAACGTCATCTACCTGGTCAGCGGCGGCGGGCCGGAGCACAAGACCGACATCCTCATCACCGAGGCGTACTACACCTTCACGGTGTTGCGGCGCACCGGTCTGGCCGCGGCTTACAGCGTGCTGATCTTCGCGGTTTTGCTCGGCTATACCGTGATCACCAGCCGGCGGACGCGGGCGACCGAGGCTGTCTCGACCTGACCTGGAGCGCGGCCGTCGTCGCCACGAGGTGTCACCATGCCCACTGCTCAACCGACGCCCGCAAGCAAGTCCACACTCGCCCGTCTCGCGCCGCATCTCCTGCTCGTGCCGCTGACGATCGCCACGCTTTACCCGGTGTTGTACGTGATCAAGCTCGCGCTTTCCGGCGTGGGCGGCGTGTCTGCGTCGCCGTGGCCGTGGCCCGAACGCGTGAGCCTGGACGCCTTTGCCGCCGTGGTGAACCGCACTGACGCGCAAGGTCACTGGCTGTTCGCGCGCCAGTTGGGCAATTCGCTGCTGGTGTCGATCCTGACCACTGTGGTGGGCATCACGTTGGCGTGCACGGCGGCCTATGGTTTTGCGCGCTTCGAATTCCCAGGGCGGCGCGCGGGGTTGCTGGGCTTCCTGGCCACGCAGATGTTCCCCGGCATCCTGACGATGATCCCACTGTACGTGCTGATGAAACAGCTGGGCCTGTTGGATTCGATGGCCGGTCTGGTGCTGGTGTACTCGACCACGACGATCCCGTTCTGCACCTGGACCCTGAAGGGCTACTTCGACACCTTGCCCAAGGAAATCGAGGAGTCCGCCACCATCGACGGCGCGACCCGCCTGCAGATCTTCTGGAAGATCATCTTGCCGCTGTCGGCCCCGGCGATCGCGGTGACGGCGTTGTTTTCGTTCATGACGGCGTGGAACGAGTTCGTGCTGGCGTACACCTTCCTGTCGCAAGAGACGGCGTACACGATGCCCGTGCAGATCCGCAATTATGTCGGGGACAAGGACGTGCAGTGGGCCCTGTTCGCGGCGGCGTCGCTCATCGTGTCGCTGCCGGTGATGGGGCTGTTCTACGCGCTGGAGAAGCACCTGGTCGGTGGGCTGACCGCGGGTGGCGTGAAGGGCTGAACGACCGGCCCCTAGCGCACCCGCACGCCCAACCCACCAAGACTACCCGACTTTTCGCCCACGCAGCGCATCGCGTCCGCATACCGCCAGCCGACGCCCTTGCGCCCTTGCAGCAGCGACGACGCCCAAGACACGCACAGCAACCGCTTCCGAAACGTCGGATCCGTGCGCGCCCAGGCCGTATAGACCTCCGGGTCCAGCGGATCGCTGGTCGAGACCATGCCCATGCACGTGAACAGCTGGCCCGCGACTTTCGCTTGATACTCCGTCATTTCATCCGGTTGACGCAGGCGCAGGAACCAGTCGTCCTGGTCGACCACCGTGCAATCGGCCGCCAGGCTCGCCAGCACCGGTTCACATTGCGTCACGTCGACATCGCTCAGGCCGCTGCAGTCCATCCCGACGCGCTTCACCGCCGGCACCGTCACCACGCGCACGTCGGGATCTTGGGCATCGCCGCGAAACTCCAGGATCGCCACTTCCTGGGTCGGATCGATCGCCGAACCGACCGTAAACTCTGGTACTTTCAACTTTCCCAGCGGCGAGGCCGGGTCATACAACGCCACGTGCGTGTGGGCCGACACCACCAGCACCAGGCGCTTGCCCCAAGTCTCGGCCAGCCGCCCGAGTCGCGCCTGGGTGAACGTCCCGAGCGCCGACAGCGGGTGATGCACGAACAGCACGATCCAGGCGTCTTGCGGCACCAGCCCATCCAGCGCGTCGAGTTGCCGTTGCGAGACATGGCCTTGTACGCCGGCTACCCCGAATTGCAGCAGCGCGCTGTCGCCCGAGTCCAGGAACACGCCGAACACCGGCCGCGACGGCTTGCCCGGCAGCCTGCCCAATTGCGAAACCATCGGCAGCGCCGGCCGACCCTGCACCCACGCCGCCCAGCCTTCAGTGGGCCGCACCTGCACGGACGGTGTACCGAACTGCTTGACCAGATTGTGGATTGCCGCGTCCGAACTAGCCTTGTCCAGCCGGTGGCCATACTCGCGCAACTCGGTCCGGCTGCCTGCGCGCACCCGCTTGGTGAGCGTGCAAGCGGTGTCCCAGTCCGGATGCCAGACGAAATTGCCGACGAAAGTGTTGTCGTGATTGCCCGACGCGATGCCCGCCAGCTTGTTCGGCCCGAAGCGCTCGAAGTACGCAGGATAACGCTCGATCTCCGTCGAACAGCCTATGTCGCCGAGATCGCCCAGGTGCGCCCAGGTCAACTGCGTGTCTTTATTGGCGTTGGCGTAGAGCTGAAACAGGTGCGCGAACTGGTCCAGCGTCACCCCCGAGAGCAGATCCAACGCCACGGGCCGCACCGCCACGGGCACGACCGCGTCGACCATCGGCAGGTGCGCGGCCGAGCGCTTGCCCCTCAACTCGTGGAACTGCGTGTCGCCAATCAGGTACGTCGCCAGGATCGGCGGTCCCGCAGGCGGGCCCGGCTTCTCGTCCTGCTCACACTGGGCGGCACTGATGCGCGGGCTCAGCACCAATCCCTTGGGCGGTTGCGCCAGCACCCACGCGCCGTAGCCCAGGGTCACCACCACGCCGAGCGTCACCGCCACGTCGGTCAACTGGTCGAACTGCTTGTTCGTCATGCCCGATCGCGAGGCCGAGGGTGTGAACGTCGCCCACAGGCGCAGGGCCATGCCCGCCAGGATCGCCGCCGCCAACGGAGCCAGTGCTTGCCATTGCAGCGGGGCCAGGGCGCCCAGGCAGAGAATGCCTGTCAGCGTCATGAGGTACATCGGCAGACGGCGGGCGCGACGGATCCACGCGGGCGTCGGCTCCAGACCATGGCGACGCAGGTGTAGCCACGCGACGCAGCGGTCGAGCAGCCACGGCCCCCATGCCACCAGCGTCGCCATCACGCCGAATCGCAGCCACGCCGGCAGTTCCAACACCATCGCCAGCACCAGCAGCGGGCCCAACGTTTCGATATGACCGAGCATCCGGTTGATGTCGACCACCAGCCGCGCGGCGAACGAACGCTTGTGGCGCCGCACCACGAACAGCCAGGCGAGGCCGAGCGCGATCTCCAGCCCGAGCACCAGCGGCCAAATGCCGCAAAACACCGAAACCGCCACCAGCGCCAGGAACTTCAGGACGTACATGAGTTCGAGGGCGTGCGGAAAGCGCTGCGTCGCCAGGCCCAGCGCCGTCGCCGCGACAATCGCCACCCACCGCCAGAAATCCGGGGCGATCCGCGCCTTGTTGTGGGGCATGGGCGCTGGATCGCTCTTCACCACGCGGGGCTCCGGAGGTAGCTGGATGTACGGGCAAGCAGGCGGAACTGGCGGGCGGCGCAGGGTCGTGCACCTGGGCAGTGGCGTCAAGATTCGCCGCGGAATGCGTGGACAACGCCTCGCCCCGCCGCTACGTTGCGGCCCCCGCTGCCGGAGCCTGCCATGCCGCCTGCCACGCCCGACCCCAGGCACTACGACGGTCAGGATCTCGAGGCCCTGGGTGATCTGCCGCGCTACACCGGCTGGATCCTGGAGCATTTCGAGCCGTACTTGCACGGTCGCGTCATCGAAGTCGGCGCGGGCATCGGCAACGTCTCGGCGCGCTACGTGGACCGGGCCAGCCACGCGCTGCTGGTCGAACCGGCGCACAACCTCCATGAACGACTCGTGGAACGGCTCGGGCAGCGGCCCAATGTCGCGACGGCGTGCGCGCTACTGGAAGACCTGGACCCGCGGCAGACCGCCCAACCTTTCGACGCCGCGATCATGGTCAACGTGTTGGAGCACATCGAGGACGACCGCGACGTCTTGCGCCGCCTGTACGCCCTGTTGAAGCCGGGCGGCGCGGTCCTGCTGTTCGTGCCCGCGCTGCCGTGGCTGTACGGAAGCCTGGACACGTTGGTGCACCACGTGCGCCGCTACACCCGCGAACAACTGGCGGAACGGTTGCGCGAGGCGGGCTTCGGCATCGGCAAGGTACGGTATTTCGACGCGTTGGGCGTATTGCCCTGGTTCGTCGCCGGCCGCGTGGTCAAGCAGAAGCGCTTCGATCCCGACGCCGCCGCGCTTTACGATCGCGTCGGCGTGCCGCTGACCCGCCTGGTCGAGGACTGGTTCGAGCCACCCGCGGGCAAGAGCTTGATCGCCGTGGGTTTCAAGCCGCACACGAAGTAGCGCCCCGAACGGCTAGTCCCACTCCATGCCGCACACGCCCGTCATCGACGAGGTTTGGTGGCAGATCATCCCGTTCGGGCAGTAGGGCTTCTCGCCGTCGCCGAAGTAGCATGAGACGACGCAATGGCCCTCCAGGCACGCCGCGGGCAGTTCCCCGCCGTACTTCGGGCAGTCCATGTCCATTTCGCACGGCGGCTGGCACATTTCCGCGAATCCTGACCCGGGCGATGCGCATTTGGCGCCGTTGGCACAGCCTGGCGACGCAGCGCAGGGGGCATAAGCCTGGGCCGGCGTCGTCGACATGGTGTCAGCCGGCGGCCAGGCGGTATCCTTGCTCGCGTCCGTGTCCTTGCTGGCGTCCGTGTCCTTGCTGGCGTCCGTGTCCTTGCCTGCGTCCACCCCGGCGTCGGCGTCAGCGTCGTCCTGGACAGCGTCGAAGGTAGCCACGTCCGAGGCGACCACGTCGGGCGCGTCGTCGCCAATGCAGTGCGCGCCCTGGCTTGCGTACTCGCAGGTGGAACCGGTGCAACTCACGGCCTTGTACTTGCCGCTGGCCAGATCGCAGCGGACCACGGCGCTGTAGGTCGACGAGCAGCCGGGCGGCGCAGTGGTGGGATCGCAGGCCGTGCCGATCTTGATCGAACCCGGGGGCACGTCAGCGGGAGGTCCCAGGTCTTGCACAGCCTTCGTGTCACCGCTGCTGCTGCCGTCGGCGCTGAGCGAACCGCCGGTGTCTTGGGCGTAGTAGGCGCCGGGCGCTTGCAGTGACACGGGCCCGCATGCGCCCAAGATCACCAGTGCGAATATGTACATCGACCGCATTGCCACCTCCCTTCCGCAAATCTCCGCTCGTGCCCGGACCGCCCGCGAGGCCACCATGTGGAACAGGACCTCTCGGAAGTCAATCGCCTTGTGCGCGAACCGGCCTCTGACGGCTTGACCACGCCGGTCGCTTCGCCGCATCATTCGCGCCCCTGATTCTCGAGGCGTTGCATGAAGCTGTCCGTAGTCATGCCCTGTTACAACGAAAAGGCGACCATCCGCGAGATCGTCGCCCTGGTGCTGGCCCAACCGTTCGACATCGAACTGTTGATCGTGGACGACTACAGCAAGGACGGCACCCGCGACATCCTGGCAGAACTCGCCAAGCAGTACCCGCAAATTCGCGTGTTCTTGCAGGAACGCAACCAAGGCAAGGGCGCGGCACTGCGGCGTGGCTTCGCCGAGGCGACCGGCGACATGGTGTTGGTGCAGGACGCCGACCTCGAGTACGACCCCGGCGAGTACGGCAAGCTGATGGAGCCGATCCTGCAGGGCAAGGCCGACGTGGTGTTCGGTTCGCGCTTTGGCGGCACCACGCACCGGGTGTTGTACTTCTGGCATTCGGTGGGCAACAAGGTCCTGACTACATTGTCGAACATGGCGACCGACCTGAACCTGACCGACATGGAGACCTGCTACAAGCTGTTCCGCCGCGAGGTGATCCAGTCCCTGCGTCTGGAGGAGGACCGCTTCGGCATCGAACCCGAGATGACCGCCAAGATCGCGGCGATGCCGGGCCTGCGCATCTACGAGGTGCCGATCTCGTACAACGGGCGCACCTACGCGGAAGGCAAGAAGATTGGCGTCAAGGACGGCTTCCGTGCCGTCTACGCGATCACCAAGTACCGCATCCAGACGCGGCGACGCTGACTGAC
>CAYHHL010000257.1:144-7584 GCA_964356325.1 uncultured Enterobacteriaceae bacterium
CTGCGCCGCCGCCGTTTCCGCCTGCGCCGCCGCCGTTTCCGCCTGCGCCGCCGCCGTTTCCGCCTGCGCCGCCGCCAGTTCCTGCGCAGTCGCCGCGTGGGCAGCTTCCGCACCTTGCAGTCGCTCCTGCAGTGCCGTCAGCTCCTGGCCGGCGGCCGCTGATGCCTCACGCGCGGTCTTCACATCTGCTTGCAGAGCAGCCAGTTCCCCTGCCAACGCCGCCGCGCGGTCCGAAGTTGCCTCCCATTCCGCATGCAACGTCGCGGCCTGCGCCACCGCGCTGTCGTGCGCCGCCTGCAGCACAGCCTGGGCCGCCAGAACGTCCGCCAGCGCCGCCTGGTCCGCATCGACAGTCGACCGCGCCAGGGCCAGGGCGTCCTGCGCCGCCTGCAGGTCGTCGCGCAGCGCCTGGACTTGCTGCTGTGCCTCGGTTTCGCCTGCCAGCGCCAAGGCTTGGGCACCGTCCCGTTCCGATTGCAGCGCGGCCAGACTTTCGCGCAGGGTCGCAACGTCGGCTGCGGCCCGTTCAGCCGATACCTGCGAATCCAACGATGCTGAGCGCAGTTCCGCTACATTGGCCTCGACCTGCGCCGCGCTGGCTTGAACCTGCTCCAGTTGCAGACGCGCTGTCGATGCCCGCGCCTCGACCTCGGCCAACTGGGCCTGCCAGGTCGCCGTGTTCTCCGCCAGTTCGGCCTGGGAAAGTGACAAGAAATCAGCGTGGTGTGCCTGTTCGGTCTGCAGCCGCGCGGTCAGATCGGCCAGTTCACGTTGCGCGGCTTCCGCAGTCCGTCGCCCGGCCGTCGCCTCGTCCCGCGCCGCACTCCGGTCGGCCTGCAATCCCGCAAGCGTCGCGCGCAAGGTCTCGAGTTCATGCTGTAACTCAGCGGCCTGCTCCCGCCCCGTCGCTTCGGCTGCCTCCACGCGCGACCGCAGCAGGTCCGTCAGCGTCTCGGCGTTGCGTCGCCCAGCGCGAGCCTCCTCCAGCGTTTCGTCGAATTCCCCAAGCTTCTGAGTCAGTCGTGCATGCTCGGCTTCCTTGGCGGCCAACTTCTCGACCGCCGCTTCGGCCTGCTGGTGCGCCGCGATCAGGTCCGCACGCAAGGTCGCGCTTTCCTCCACCAGGAACTGAAGCGGCTCGGACGCCGCGCGCGCCACCGCCAGTTCCTGTTCGGCTGCCTCCCGTGCCGATTCCGTGGCGTCGAGCTGTTCGCGAACGTCCTCCAGCTCCGCCCGAAGGTGGCGTAATTCCTCGGCATCAGCGATGTGCGGCGCCAGTTCGGCCTGCGCGGGCGGCGCTTCCTCGAATGGCAGCGGTTCCTCGAACCGCGGCAGGACATCTTCCTCGGCGGTACCCTGGGCCAGTGGCAGTTCCTCGTCATCCTCGTCCAGGAATGGCGGCGCCGGCTCGAACTCCTCTGGGATCTCCTCGTCCTTCGCGGCCAGTGCCTCGATCATCGGCGGTGGCGGCGGGATCGCCATGACAGCGGGCGGCGGCGGCGGGATCGCCGTAACAGCAGGCGGCGGCGGTGGGATCGCCGTGACAGCAGGCGGCGGCGGTGGGATCGCCATGACAGCAGGCGGCGGCGGTGGGATCGCCATGACAGCGGGCGGCGGTGGGGGCGGCGGCGGCGGAGGAGGCGGAGGCGCGACCTGCGCAGGTTCCTCCCACGCGTCCATCAGGTCGGCATCGTCGAAGTCCAGCCGCAACTCGAAGCTGCCACAGCGGAACAGCGCACCGTCGTCCAACTGCACCTGGGTCTCTGCCGGCAGCCGATCGGCGCCGAACCAGGTTCCGTTCGACGACCCCAGATCTTCCAGCAGGTACATGCCGTCCTGGAACGCGACGCGGGCATGGCGACGCGACACGCTCTGGCCCGCCGTACGGATCTGGCACGTGCTGTGGCGCCCGATCACGACCTCCGGTTCGGCAGGACCGATCGGAATCTCGTGAAACTCGTTGTCATCACCCTGGAAGAGGATCTTGGCCACGCAGTGCTCCCCCGCGGCAGGTCGCGTGCTCGCGCCACGCCAACTCGCCCGCAACGAACGCCAGCCAAGCCCACCTTCGGCGCCTGGTTTCGCCCGCCGCGCACTCTAGCCGCCCACGTCCCTGCCCGACAAGCGCGTTGGCACACGAAACTCATGCGCTGGCTGCGGGATCGACGCGCTGAAGGTTAGCGGCGCGACGTTCTGCCGGCACCTTGGGCCGATTCCGTTGCGCGGCGAGGCCGAGATCGCTGCCCGCTACGGATACAACAAGTAACGACTACGCTTTTCGCCGAACGCCGCCAGATCCTTGGACCAGCTCGCCTCGATTTCGGCCGCGGTCTTGCCCTCGAGCACCAACCGCAGCACGTCCGGATTGCCCCACACCCGCGCGAACCGCTGGACATCCTTGACCTTGAACAGTTCGGGGTGCGTGCGCTGCAAGGCCGTCAGCAGGATGAGCGCGGTGCGCAACGGCCGGAACATTTTGCGATCCGCGAGCAACAACTGCACGCCGTGGACGATCTTGCCGGCGAACTGCCCTCGCCAGGGCCGAAACGTCATGGCGCGAAACAGGATCCCCGGCACGTCCTCCTTGCGCAGGGCTTCCACGAACTTCTGCGGCTCGATGAACGGGGCACCTATCAGCTCGAAAGGCATGGAATTACCGCCACCTTCATTCACATTCGCGCCCGATCCGCCAACCATCCCCGTGGCCACGTAAAGGTGCGCGTTGAGCGGATGCGGGATTCCCGGCGAGGTCGGCACCCACTGCAACCCCGTGTCTTCCCACTGCATCTGTCGCTTCCAGCCGGCCATCTCCACCACGGTCAGATCGCAGCCGATCTTCAGTTCGGCGTTGTAGAAGCGCGCCAACTCGCCAAACGTCATGCCGTGCGTCACCGGCAACGGCCCCCAGCCAATCAGGCTTTTGTGCCGCTGCAGCCGGATCGGCCCCTCGAACAGCACGCCACCCAGCGGATTGGGTCGGTCCAGCACGATCAACGGCTTGTGGGCCGCCGCGGCGCGCTGCATGACTTGCCCGAGCGTGGTCGCGTAGGTATAGGTGCGCGAACCGATGTCTTGGATATCGAACAGCAAGACGTCGACGCGCGCCAGCGATTCCGGGCTCGGCCGGTCCTTCTTGCCCCACAGGGCCTCGACCGGCACGCCGCTGAGCGGATCGACGCCGGTGATCCCGCCGGCACCATTGGGCAGGGCACCGCGTAAACCATGTTCCGGCGCATAGAGTTGCGTCAATTGCACGCGCTTGTCGGCCAGCAGCCGGTCCAGCGTCTGCACCAGATGGCTGTCCACCGCCGAGGGATTGGTGACCAGGCCGACGCGCTTGCCGGCCACCAGATCGATGCGCGAGTCGAGCAGCACGTCGACACCGAGCCGCACCGGATCAGCCCAGGCGGGCAGGGAAAAAGCCAACAGGATCAGGATGAACAGTCGGGGCAGGAGGGGCGCCATGGTTCAGACCTCGACCGCACGGCGGCACCGAGCACTGTAGCGTTGGCGCCCGCCCGGCTGCAACCGCCGAATCGCTCCATACAGCTGAGCAGTTACCACGCGCCCTGGCATGCGCAGCCGCCCTTCACGCCGCCGCCTGATGCCGTACACTGGCGGGCGATGCCGCGACCCCTGCCGACGTTCCGACGCCCTGAAGCGACCCTGCCATCAGGCCTGCCGAGCCTGTACGCGCTGACCGTGGCGCTCACGTTGGTGCTGACTGGCTGTACGTCCGCGGCGCAGGTCCGCCAGAAGCAAGAAGTGCTGCGACAGGCCGAACTTGCCCGCGTCCAAGGCGAGGAGCGGCGGCAGGCGGAACAGGCGGCCAAGCTGGAGGCCGAAGCTCTGGCGCTGCTGCAGGATCGTTTGGCGAGGTTCGCGGCACTGGTGGACAAGCACACGCCGTTGCTGGCCATTCTCGAACACTGGGAGCAACACGGCGATACGCCGGTCGATCAACTGGCGGACATCGTCGCGGTGGTGCCTCGCCTGTCGGAACTGCGTCCGCTGGCTGAGCTTTGCGACCGTGAACTGCAGGCGCTGGCCAGGCAGACCGACGACATCGGCAAGCGGGTGCACGGTCGATGCCGGTTGGCGGTGCGGGCCAAGGACATCCTGGAGCGGCAGTATCTCGCGTCGGTCCGGCTGCACGTCTCGTTTCCCGAGAACTTGCGCGAGGCGGCCAAGCGCTACCGGCAGTTCGGCCGCGTGGGCTGGCACCAGATCGAGGAGTTGGAAGGCATCGACGCGGAGATCGTGCGTCGGAAGGCGTACCTGCAACCGTTGGCGGCGATCGTGGGGCTGCCGGTGCTGGACGAGCCGTTTCGTCACGGTCAGACCGCGCGGCGTGAACTGCGAGCGGCGATCAAACACGGGCTGCAGTCGCTGGAACTGCCCGCGGGCGCGACGGATACCGCGTTCGAGACGCAAGTGCGGGCGCTGGTGCAGGCGATCCCGGCGGATGTAGGGCCGATGCCCGGTGCGCGCCAAGGCCTCCTGCAGGTGCGGGCCCAGGACGTCGCCTGGCAGAAGCTGATTGCCAACGGGCGGTTGACGCGACGGGATCGGCGGGCGATCGCGCTGTTCAGCACGAAGCAAGCGGGTGAATGCGCGGTGTTGTGGGTGCGCATCGAGCAGGCTGCGGTCGGGCGGGCTTGGGGCAAGGCGGTGGCGACGCTGGATGACGACGTGCGCTGGATTCGCTGTCCAGTGCGCTGACTTCGGCGCGGTCGAGGCTGGGACCGGGACAGCTGTGCGGCCTTGGGGCATTCCCCGTCGCGCTTGGATGTGGCACGCTGCGGTGGTGACAGTGCGATCTGGCCGCGCTCCGCAAGCTGGTGTCGTGATGTGCAAGTTCCTGGTTGGGAAGTAGAAAACCCATGATGAACGAGCGTCGCAAGCACGCCCGGGTGCCGACCTTGCTGCCGACCACGGCGTGGGCTGGCATCGTGCGGCACGACGTCACGCTGGTGAACACGGGTGCGGGCGGTGGGTTCCTGGCCTGCAAGACGGCTCCGGCGATCGGCAGTCTGGTCGACGTACACCTGTGGCCCGACGGGGAGCACGGCCCGCTGGTGCAGGTGACCGCCCGTGTCGTGCACGAGGTGCCGCGCGGAGGTTTTCCGCTGCCGGGCGTGGGGGTTGCGTGGCTGACTGCGCGCTGTTCCGCCGGGGCGCAGGGTCTGCAACACGCGCTGGGCATGCTGTTGCACATCGATGGAATCGTGCATGAATCGGGGCCGGAGGGCGCGCGCTGCACGTTCTCGGGCGTGGAGCGGACCAAGCTGCCGATAGTTGCCGAGCCGGCGTTGGAAGTCCCCAGGCCAGCACGGGTTTTTGCCGCATCGGCCGACGGTCCGCCGGTCGAGCAACCGATCGCCGTCGAGCCGCCGCCAGCAAGAACCCCCATTGCCCTGGGTAGTTCCGCAATCGCGATGCCGGGATCGCCCGCGACTGAACCCGGATTTGCCATCGACGGCGTGGCAGTGGAGTTCACCCCGTCCGAGCCATCGTTCGCGGTGGGCGACGCCGATGCCCCCGTTGAAGTGACGTATGCGCAAGCTGTTTTCGTGATCGAACCGGCGTTCCATGCCGAGCCGTTCTTGAGGGTTGAGGAGCGGATAGCTCCGAGTCCTCAAGAACGGGCGGGGGCTGTAGCGACCGAAGGAAGCGGAGCTCCCCGCCCTGAGCCGGAACCGTGGCCGGAGCCGGAACCGTGGCCGGAACCGTGGCCGGAACCGGAGCCGGAACCCGAGCCCGAACCCGAACCCGAACCCGAACCCGAACCCGTTCCCGCGCTCCAACCCGCGCCACGACCAAGCGTTCCTGCGCCCGCCGCCCCGCCAGCGCGCCCCGCCGGTCGCTGGCGATCGTCGAGCTGGTGGCCGGGCTCCGATGCTGCGGGCGGCCCGGCTCCCGACCCGCCGCGCGCTGCGACGTCGCCTGCCGCGGGTCCGCGCCACCGATCGTACCTGCACCAACCGCGGATCTCGGGAGTGACTCCGCTGGTTGCCGAATCGCCAGAGCCTGCTGCGCAACTGCCCGCCCCGCCGCCGTTTGACGAGCCCATGCCGCCAGCCGACGAGCCCTTGCCGTTGACTGCGCAGCCTGCTCCGCGCGCGCAGGAAGCTCCTTTGCTGACCGGTGTGTCGCGACCGAAACCGCCGCAGAAACTCGTCGAAGCGGGTGTGCTGCCCGCGGTGCCCTCGCTCAACGAAAGCACGGTGGCCTATGTGCGGCCCAGCCAGCGCGTGACGAGCCAGTTCGAGGTCCCGCCGGTGCCCGCGCACGTCGAACCGGAATGGCCTGAAGGCGTGCCGGTTTCCCTGAAGGAACGCTATGGCAACTTCCGGCGGTTGGGGCAAGGCGGCCTGGGCGTGGTCTATTGCGCCACCGACTTGCTGCTGGATCGCGCGGTCGTTCTCAAGTTCATGGCGCATTCGTCGCTGCCGAGCACGATGGCAGGCAAGTACTTCTTGCGTGAGGTGAAACTCGCCGCGAGCCTGAACCACATCAATATCGTGCACATCTACGACATGGGCCGCGCCGAGGGGGTGCTGTACTACGCGATGGAATTCGTCGACGGCCGGCCGCTGACGGCTTACTTGCCGGTCGGGATGCCGATGCGCGACACGGGCTTCGTGTGCTCCGTGATGGCACAGCTCGGCGACGCGCTGGACTATGCCCATGATCGCAATGTGTTGCACCGCGACGTCAAGCCGGACAACGTGCTGGTCGGGCACAACGGCACGGTGAAGCTGTTCGACTTCGGTCTGGCGCGCGCCATCGATCAGGGTTTTGGTGAGCAGTCGGTGCTGATCGGCACGCCGCACTACATGGCCCCGGAGCAGTTGATGGGCGGCAAGGTGGACCGGCGCACCGACATCTACTCGCTGGGAATCGTTCTGTATCGGATGCTGGCGGGGCAATTGCCGTTCACGGAAGGCAACTTGTTCGTGGCCCATGCGACCGAGCCTTTGCCCGACCCGCGGCGGTTCCGACCGGACTTGCCGGCTGCGGTGGTGCCGGTGCTGGAGCGGATGCTGGCCAAGGATCCGCGGGAACGCTACGAGACCTGTAGGGAAGTGGTGGTGGCGTTGCGGGTGGCTTTGGGTGTAGGGGCGTGAACTTGGGCCGGGCTCGGGATCGGGTTCGGGTTCGGGGGCGGGCTCGGGTGCGGGTACGGGTACGGGCGCAGGCTTACCCGTAAACTGTCATCCCGACTGCATCCGAGGGACCTCACCCCCTCTGTATTCAGCCGACTACGCTGGACCGCACGGGTCTCTTTTCGGCTCCGGCTCCGGCTCCGGCTCAGCGTCGAAATTGGCCAGCCGCTCTCGTTTCAACCGGAGCCGGGAGCCCGGGCTTGGGCACGGGCCTGGGCCGAACTGGCCGTGGGTAGTCCTGTAAAGAGATCCTTCGGGGGCTTCGAGCGCT
>CAYHHL010000258.1:0-4387 GCA_964356325.1 uncultured Enterobacteriaceae bacterium
CCTTGCGCCGGCTCGTCCAGCGTCGCGCTACAGCCTGTGCCCCACGTCATCGCCACGGCCGCCGCCGCCCGCAACGCCCGCCGTCTGATCTCGTCACGCTCGATCGGTTTACGCATGTCCGCCTCCAGTTGCCTCGCCTGCTGCCCACCTTGCCGATTGCGCGCTGTGCTGTGAGGCGATCAGCAAAAATGTGATTTTTGCTGATCATACTCTATTGTTTGCTGGGTCGCCGAGCGCGCCGATGCGGTCGCGCCGGCTCCTTCAGAGGTCGTTTCGCGTATTTTACCGATCCCGTGAATCGGTATGTTCGGCACACCAGCATCCGCCGCATCAGGACAATCCCATGCACCTGCCCGACCTCGAGTCCCTGCGCTGCTTCGAGGCGGCGGCGCGGCACCTGAACTTCCGCCTGGCCGCCGAGCGCGTGGCTCTCTCCCCCACCGCGTTCAGCGATCGGATCCGCAAGCTGGAAGAGGACTTGGGCGCCACCCTGTTCGAACGCACCACCCGCCACGTCAGCCTGACGCCCGCGGGTTTGCGGATGCTACCACACGTGCGCCGGCTGTTGGACGACGCGCATCGCCTGCGCCAGGTGGTGACCGATGTCACGGCCACGCCGTACGAACTGATGGTGGGCACGCGCTTCGAGCTGGGGCTGTCGTGGCTGGTGCCGGCGTTGGCGCCCTTGCAGGCGCAAAGGCCAGAGCGGACGCTGCACCTGCGTTTCGGCGACAGCGCGGACCTGCTGACGGCGGTGAAGACCGGCACCGCGGATTGCGCCGTGACCAGCGTGCGTTTGACCGCGCCGGGGCTGGAGTACGCGCCGCTGCATGAGGAAGACTACGCGTTCGTGGCCGCGCCGCACCTGCCGCCGCTGTTGAATCCCGAGGATGCGCGCGACCATACACTGCTGGACGCCCATGCCGACCTGCCGCTGTTCCGCTACCTGCTGGATGCAAACCCGCCGGCCGCCTGGTCATTCGGGCGGGTCGAGCACCTGGGCACGATCGCCGCGATTCGCCACCGCGCCAGGGAAGGTGCGGGCGTCGCGGTGTTGCCGAGGTATTACGTGACCGACGACCTGGCCGCGGGACGCTTGACCGTGCTGATGGCCGATGTGCCGCTGCTGACCGACCGCTTCAGGCTGCTGTGGCGGCGCGATCATCCGTTGCGGGAAGCGCTGTTCCAGTTGGCTGACGACTTGCGCGCGTTGCCGGTGCAGTGAGCGCTAGACCTCCAGCGGTGGCAGCCAGCGCACCACCGGTGCCCATTCGATGATCACGCCGGGCAGCACCGCCACGGCGGTCTCTCCTTCGAGTTCCTGTGTATCCGGGCGACCATAGGCATCGCCTTGCAGGTGGTACGCAGTCAGCACGCGGTCGGCCAGGTGCACCAGCCAGTACTCGCGCACGCCGGCCTGCTCGTAGGCGCGGCGCTTGCGGACCATGTCGTGACCCGCGGTACCTGGCGAGAGCACCTCGATCACCCAATCCGGCGCGCCCCGCACCCCACGGCGGTCCAGTTTGGCCGGATCGCACACCACGAACACGTCGGGCTGCACCACGGTGTCGACGCGCTCGTCGGCCTCGTCGCGCTTGGGCAGGCGCACGTCGACGGGTGCCACGAACACCCGGCACGGCTTGCCTTCCAGCGCGCGTTTGACCTGCGCGGCAATCTCCAGAACCGTGTCCTGGTGCGCCAGATCTGGAGCCGGCGCCATGGCATACGCCGCACCGTCGATGAGTTCGTGCCGCGCCGGGTCCGGCCACGCGAGGTAGTCGGAATAGGTGAAGCGCTTGGATTCTCGTTGCGGCAAGCCCATGACCTTCTCCAGAGGCGCGCCGCGCATGCGGGCGGTGGCGACAGGCTAGCACGGCGGCGGGCGGATGCGGGAATGCCGATGGTCAGATCGGGCACAGCTCAACGGTCGCGCCTACTGCAACAACGCCAGCGCGGCCTTGAGCTTGTCGCGCACCGCCACGGCGAGGTCGGTCAGTTCGGGCAGGCCGATGGCGGCGATCGTGCGGGTCGGGTCGATGGCCGAGACCACCGCCTTGCCATCGTCATCCTCGAATACCACGACATTGCACGGCAACATCACGCCGATCTCGATCTCGGTGGTCAACGCCTTGTGGGCAAGCGGCGGGTTGCAGGCGCCCAGGATGCGGTAGCGGCGGAAGTCTACGCCGAGCTTCTTCTTGAGCGTGTCCTGGACGTCGATCTCCGAAAGGATACCGAAGCCTTGGCTCTTGAGCGCCTCGGGTAGTTGCGCCAGGGCCTCGTCGTAAGTGCAGTCCAGCTGCTTGCGCAAGGTAAAACTCGCCATCTTCAGCACCCCGTTGGGCGGTCGTCGCCGCCGCCGTCTGTGGAATCGCGCCCGTCTTCAGAAAGTCGCGCCGACCGGCGCGGTTGCGGAACCGCTCAAGTCCGCACGCCCAAACGCGGCAGGATCCACCTTTGCAAGACCCACCATACCGCAACGATGCCCAGGAACCGCAAGCCCTCGTCCATGTGCCACCTCGGACTGTGGGAGCCGTGCGCGGGCAAAAGGGTTCAGGGCCGGCGAAATGGGCAGCTCCGGCGGTCTGGCCTGCCCTGCCAGGAAAGGAAATGGCCTTTGTTCGCAACGCGCGCAGAGGGTCGACCTCCCGCGCCGCGAGGTCTATCCTTCAGCGGTGCCCGTCTGAGGCGCCTGCGACATGCCATGACCACGCTCGAAGTGACCGTGCCCGACAGCGTCTTTGCCGCACTGCGCCGTGCGCCGCGGGAAGTGGCCGCGGAGATGCGGATTGCTGCTGCCATCCACTGGTACCAACAGACCGTCGTCTCCATGGAGCGCGGCGCGGAGATTGCCGGGTTGTCTCGTCCGGACTTCCTCGCGGAACTGGCCAGGCGGCAGGTCGACGTATTCCAGGTAGATTTTGACGATTTGCGGGAAGAATTGCGCCGTGGCTGACCTCGTCACGGTCATCAATGCGTCCCCGCTGATCTTTCTCGCGTCCGCCGGCATGTTGGACTTCCGCTTGCGCCAGAGGTCCTTCGACGGCGACGACCGCTGCGCGTTCGTCTGGCTCAGGATGACGGAGGGGGTGGCGGCGTGCCGTCGGGTCACAGCGCGCAGGCTCGACGGGTGGCTGAGCACCGATTGGCTCAACCCAGGCGTTCACAGCCGGGGCCCCTCACACCTGCCCCGCCTCCCCCTCGACGTCCTCGAATACCTCGGCCCACGGCATCGCCACCGCCAGGGCCGGAAACACCAGCGCCGTCCCGGCCGCTACGTCCACCAGGAGCCATGACCCGACGTCATCGCGCACGAACGCATCGATGCTGCGCCGGTCCGGGTCGATGAACACCACCTGCCGCAGGGAAGCAATCTTGCGGTACGAGGCGAACTTCGCGCCCCGGTCATACGACGCCGTGCTCGCCGACAGGACCTCGACCAGCACCGCGGGCTCGCGCAGGAAGCGACCGTCGCGGCGGTCCTCGGGCGAACAGGACACAACGACATCCGGGTAGTAGACGGCCTTGTCGGCGTCGACCCGGACTTGGGCGTCCGACGCGAAGGGCTCGCAGGGACCGCCGCGCAACCGACCGTGCAGCCAGGACACCACGTTGCGCGTGACCCGCACGTGCCTGAGCAGCGCCCCGGTCATTGCGAAGACCTCGCCGCGCACGAACTCGTGCCTGTCCGGCTGCAGCGCCTCCCATTCCAGGAACTCATCGACCGTCATCTTCTGCACTTCCGCCGGCAAGACCATCGTGACCTCCCCATGCACGGTACGCGCACCGCTAGTGGGCGGCAATGCAAGTTCCGCCAGCACTCAAAACGCCTTGCGCAAGTCCACCACCACCTGATCATCGGTGCGGAACAGCCCGCCCGGACTGGCGTTGGGTCCCCCCGCCAGCGCCGCGCCCAGCCCGGCCTTCCAGCCCGGCGCGAACTCGTAGCGCAGGTGCGGCGCCAGCGCGTAATCGCCTAGGGTCACGCCGTACATGCCGCCCAGTTGCACCGTCCACGGCTGGCCTTCGCCCAGGCGCAACACCAGAGCACCCACCGCGGTCACCTGATGGCGCGCGCTCAGGAACAGCTCGGTGCCGCGCGGCACGTCGATCGCCCACTGGTAGGTGCACTCGACCAGCGCCACCAGCCAGTCCTCTCGCTGGTACTCCACCCCGCCACCCGCGGTCAGAAGTCCGGTCACCACCGGGCGAAACTGCGTGTCGAACAGCACCCTCCCCAGCGCATTGCCCACCCGCGGCGCGATCGCCACGTCGGTGCGCAGCGTCCAACCGTCGGCCACCTCGCCGCTCGCCTCCACGCCCAGGGTCAGCCGGCGCTGCCAGTCCGCGCGCACCAGGTCCGCCGGGCCCTTGTGCGCCGCCGTCA
>CAYHHL010000258.1:4487-7520 GCA_964356325.1 uncultured Enterobacteriaceae bacterium
CGCAGCAACGGGTAGATCGCCTGCGGGATCGCCGGGCCGAGGTCTTGCCGCACCATCGCCGCGTCGGTCGCGAACGGGCTGAAGCGGTGTTGGGTGAAAAACGGCTGGTAGACGATGTCCAGGCTGCCGTCGCCCAGGGGCCGGTTCAGCCGCACCATGAAGTCCGCCATCGCATTGGTGTCTTCGCTACCGAGCGCGCCGAACAGACCTTGGCTGAAGTCCACCGGGTTGAGGATGCGCAGCGGGCTTTGCACCTCCAGCGCGCCCCACTGCACGATGTCGCGGCCGACCGTGACCTGGCCGATGCCGAGGTCCCATTGCACATAGGCTTCGCGCAGATCCGCCGCTTGATCGTAGCGCATGCCGAAGTCGGGCCAGTGCGAACGAAACGCCGGCTGCCGCGATCCCGACTCGTGGCCGACCGCGGCGCCGTGCCACAACCGGGCCGAGATCCGCGTGCGCACCGTGTCCGACATCGGGTGGCGCAGGTCCAGATCCAGGCGATTGCGCAGGATTGCCACGTCTTCCAGCGGATCCTCGGCGCGCGTGTCCAGGCCCAGACCAGCGGTCCAGGTGCCCGAAAACAGCGTGGGCGTCTCGGCTAACCCGGTGCGGGCCAGCGTCGAGAGCATCAGGACGGCGAGGAGAAGGCGAACGGTCATACGCGGTTCCGGCTGGCAGGGAGGTTGGTCCCGTGACGATGCGCAACCCCAGGTTGAGGCGGCGCGCGATTTCGGCGATGCTACCGGCCCCTCGCGCCTGGGTCATGTGCTGTCATGGTCGGGCGGTCAGCGCCATCGAGAGAAAGGAGACACGGCCATGCTGCACTTTACCATGGACGGCTTCGGCGGCCACCGCTCGCGTTTCGACGACATCCGCCTGATCCACGAGTTGTGCGAGGAACTGCCGGCGCGCCTGGGCCTGACTCCGGCGATGCCGCCGATGCTGCTGCCCTACTACAACGGCGTGGAACCAGACGATTGCGGCATCTCGGCGTTCGTGTTCCTGGCCGGCGGGCACTTCACCATCCACACGTTCTCGTTTCGCGAGTGCTACTTCGTCGACCTGGTGTCGCCGCGGGTCTACGACGTGGCCGAACTGCAAACGGCCTTGCAGGTCGCCCTGCCGGTACGTTCGGTCGAGGTGCACACCGCGCGCCGGCCCAAGCCTTTCGACGAAATCCCCGTGCACCCCAACGAGGACTTCGGCCCGCACCTGCTGCTCAACATCGAGGGCTACACGGGCCCGCGTGACATGGACGGCCTGTTCGCGCTGTTCGACAACTTGCCGCAACGCATCGACATGACGCCGATCATGCGCCCATACGTGCTGCGCTCGGTCAAGGAGGATGGCACTTCGGTGCTTTCGGCCATGACCATGATCGCCGAGTCGCACATCGCCCTGCACATCGAGGAATCGACCGGGCGCGCGTACTTCGACATCTTCTCGTGCAAGTTCTTCGACACCGCGATGGTGATCGACCAGATCAAGGCTGCGTTTCCGGGCGAAAAGCACACGGTTCAATTGATTTCGCGTGGTTGTGGCTACCGGGTCAAGCGCACCGAGCGGGGCCCCGAGCACGCACGCACCAAGGCCTGGCTGACGGTGCGGCCGAACGGCGAAACGGTCTGAAGGAGCAAGACGATGCAGAGTCTGCCAGTGTTGTTCCCGCGTTGGTTCATCTCGGCCCTGCTCGCGAGCGCTTTGCTGAGCCCGACTGCGCATGCGGCCGACGATCCGGCGGCGCGCAAGGTCCTGGATTCGGTGGTGCAGAAGAATGCCGCGGGCTTCCAGACCGGCCAGTCCAAGACCGCGATCACGCTACGGCTGCAGAACGGCAAGGAAAAGACCTGGCTGACGTTGGCCCGGGCGGCGCGCATCGACGGCAAGCTGAAAACGCGGGTGACGTTCCTGGACCCGGCCGACGATCGCGGCGTGGAACTGCTGCTGGTCGAGCAGTCCAAGGGCAAGACCGCGCAATACTTGTGGTTGCCCAAGACGCGGCGGCTGCGGTCGATCGGTGGCTCGCAGAAGAACGCGCCGTTCATGGGCACGGACTTCTCGTTCGGCGATCTGGAAAGCCATGGCTTGCAGGCTGGCGAGGCCAAGAAGCTGGCCAACGAGGCGATCGGCGGCGTGGCCTGCGCGCATCTGGACGTGACCAACAACGATCCGGACGATGCCTATAGTCACGTGGAGTTGTGGATCGAGGAGAAGCTGGCTCTGCCGCGGCAGATGAAGTTCTACGACAAGGCCGGCAAGCTGGTGAAGACCCTGCAGGTCGACGAGGTCCAGACCGTCGAGGGCCACGCGACGCTCAAGAAGTTTCGCATGGCCAACCACGAGCGCGGCTCGGTGACCACAGTCGAGACCAAGGAAACCGACACCAAGGCGGCGCTGCCGGACGCCCTGTTCCAGCCCGACGCGCTGGGCAAGTAGTTGCCGACGCTAGTGAATCCGCCAGCGCCCGATCCCGCTGTGACGCTGCACGTGTGCACGACCTGCCGCAAGGTGCTGGCGCGAGGCCTGGATCCGGCTGGGTCGGTCGATACCGTGCTGCAACTGGAGGCGGCGGCTCGGCAACGCGCGCTCGAAACCGGCGTGACGTTGGCGTGCGTGCGGACCACCTGCCTGTCGGGCTGCCAGACCGGCCTGGCGGTGGTGATCGAGACCGAGGCCGGCATGGTCCGGCTGCAGAAGCTGGCGAGCGCGCAGCAGGCGGCGGACGCGGTGAGCCATGCCGGCGAACTGGTGGATGGCGAGCAGGTCCCTGGATTGACGGTGCTTTCGCGGGTGAAGTGGAGCGAGTACGACACGGAGTAGGCTCCGGTTCCGGCCCCGGTTCCGGCTCGGGAACGGGTTCGGGCTCGGGAACAGGTTCGGGCTCGGGAACGGGTTCGGGCTCCGGTTCCGGTTCCGGTTCCGGCCCCGGCTCCGGCTCCGGCCCCGGCCCCGGCCCCGGCCCCGGCTAGAAACCTTCGATACTACAGCGAATCCCCTTCAGATGCGCCGTCGCCAGTGCCTGCTCCAGGA
>CAYHHL010000259.1:0-7518 GCA_964356325.1 uncultured Enterobacteriaceae bacterium
CGGAACTCGATGTGTGCGAGCGGATGCAGGGTGTGCGCGGGATCGATCAGCCAGCGGAGGGCGCCGGTCGGCAGGAGATGGGCGAGGAGGTCAGGGTGTAGGCAGCGGTCGTAGTACATGGTGGTGCGCAGGGTAGCGGGCGCAGTTTTGGAAGTCGATTACTCTCGCGTGCCCGTTCTAGCAGCAGAATCTGGCTCGACCGCGTCTGCGTTGTCTACATTTCGTCCAAGACTGCGGGCGGAAAGCGCGCTCGCCGCCGTCTCCCGACTGGGGCCTGCCTCGCGACCAGCGCGGGGGACGCTTTCTGCAGGGTAGCCAACACGCTCAAGCTGCGCCAGTCTCCTACTACATCTGCAAGGAGTGTGCGGACCGCAACGCTGAACCGGCGTCGATTCTCGAACTGGTCTACAAGGACCTGGATGTGTTGGGGCTCCCACAGGGCCTCGATGCCTGCACGACCTACATCGACGGGCAGTACATTACCTGGCAGGAATGGCTCGAACGCAATGGCTTGAAAACGTCGTAGATGGGCAGCGACCCGTGACCCGGCGCAACTATGGAGGGATGCATGGTCATCGAGGCGATCAGGGGCGACATCACCAAGCAGGAGGTCGACGTCATCGTCAACGCGGCCAACGAGGAACTGGCTGGCGGTGGCGGCGTCGACGGGGCCATCCATCGTGCAGCCGGAGCGGAGGATCTGCACGAGGCGTGCGCCAGGCTCGGCGGTTGCAAGACGGGCGACGCCAAGCTGACGCCGGGATTTCAGTTGCCGGCGAGGTGGATCGCGCATGCCGTCGGACCGCGCTGGCGAGGCGGCGACCGAGGCGAGGCAGAACTGCTGGCGTCCTGCTACCGGCGCGTGCTGGCACTGTGTGACGAGGTGGGCGCGCGGACCGTGGCGTTCCCGGCCATTTCCGCGGGCATCTACGGCTACCCGGCCGCGGGGGCTGCGGAGGTCGCGGTGCGGACGTTGCGGTCGACTCCGTCGAAGGTCGAGCGGGTCGTGCTGGTCGCGTTCGACGTGAGGATGCTGCACGTGCTGCAAGGGGCGCTGGGCTGAGCGGCACTTCCTTTTGCCTTGCTCAGGCTGCGCGTCTCTCTCTGGCGTCTGCTCTGACGCTTCATGATTCGATTCACGCGGGTTCACGAACCCTTGCGCATCGCCTCCGCCAGCGCCGCCTTGTCCGCAGTCTCCAGCCCTTGCAGGATCAGCATCCGCGCCACGTCCGACCGCGACAGCCGCAACCCCGGCCGCTCCTGGCGCATCTGCTCGGCAAGCCGGTCCAGGCGCTCCAGCACCACGCGCGGCAGGCGCAGGCCCAACTGCTGATCGTGCGTACTCATGCGGTGCCGTCCTGCCGATCGAACTCGGCGTCCAAGCGGAGTCTGCCTACCGGACGGCGGAAATGTCACGCGGGCGCGATGCGGCGGCGGGCGGCGAAGTCGGCGATGAATCGTTCCTGCACCCGGGTCTCGATGGCGCTCGGGCTGCGTCGGCTGCGGACACGGGCGATGGCGTCGGCGGCAGCGCGGCAGACCTCGAGTTGCAACAAGACGCACGCGCCGATCAGCCCCGCGCGACCGAGCCCGCCGCGACAGTGGACGACGACACTTCGACCCGACCGTACCTCGTCGGCTAGGGTTTCAACGAGTTCGTCGGCTCGCGCGACATTGCGCGGTGCATCACCGTCGACGATCGGAAACTGCCGGAAGTCCAGACCTTGCGCGCTGGCACTGGCGGGCAAACCGGGGATGCCGAGATGCGCCAGTTCCGAGTCGCCGAGCAAGCAAACCAGGACCTCGGTCCCCGCGAGGCGCAGCCCGTCGAGATCCAGGGCAAGCTCTCGCTGCCACGGCCCGGTGATGCCGTCTGCACATTTGCCCGGCGCGAACGTCAGGCCGAGACGCCCCGGAATCTCCGGTGATTCTCGCGCAGAAAGCAGCCAGTCGACGCGAATCGGATGACTTGTCGAAGTACGGGTCATGGAGCCTCGTTGCAGTTGCGGATGTCGTCTTTCGTGCTCACCGGCGGGGGTAAGACGCCGCCATTCATGTGGGCCAGGTAGTATCGCCGCCTTCCCGCCTCGCTCAAGGCGTCGCTTTTGTCCGGATGCGCGATCCGGATTCTCACTGCGTCCGCGATGTTACCTTGCAGCAGCGCCAAGGCGTACGCGTAGCAGACTTCGTCCCAAACCATTCATCCTCCTTCAGAAATGCCGTGCACAACTGGTCATGCGCAAACGCTGCACGGCGAGCTGGCAACGCGCGGTCTCCCGCCGCAGGAACCGACTGACGAAGGCTTCCTGTTCGAGCGTGCGCACCGCGCCTGGGCGCCCTTGTCGCAACTGCATCAGCAAAGCATCGAGATCGAAAGGCAGTTCCTCCCCCTTCGGCGTGCGCAAGGCGAGACCGGCGACACGGCGCGCCAGCCAGCAGGCAGCAAACGTGCCCGCGCGCCCCAGGCCGTCCTTCGAGATGACGACCGCACAGCGCTGCGTGAGCGCCATCCACTCGTCCAGTTCGTCGATCACGCGTTCGACGGCATCGAGCGAGGGTGGCGCCTCCCCTTCCCGCGTGGGGATATGCCAGATCGGAAAGCCTTTTTCAGCCAGCGTGTCGTAAAGCCGCGGGATGCCCAGCGCCACGTGTTCGTCGTCGTCGAGCAGGCTGACGAATGCGCCGACGTTGTGAGCGAAGACGAAGCTCAGGTCCCAGTCGATGTCGCGCTCCCAGGCAAGGCCGCGAAATCCGACACGGGTGCCACCGGGGCAGAACGCGATCCCGAGCGCCGAGAAGAACAGCTGCCCATGCGTACCATCTGGATTCTGCAGGAACGACATGGTGTGGCACTGCACCCAGTCGACGGGGAACTCCCAGTACTTGTCGGATTCCTTCCGTTCCGCCAGCTCTTGGATTTGCCTGGCCACGTCCATGTCGATGACGCGGCCTGCTTCTTTCGGGTTCGATTTGTTCATGGCCGGATCATGACACACGTTGTATAACATTGTCAATCATCGTTGCCGCGTGTCTTCTCGGGGTGACCGGAATGCCTTTCCAGATCTTCAGATCTTGGAAAGACGCGACCGTATCCGTTGACAAACCCTCCGCGTTCTAGGTCTTCTGGCCGTAGGAGGTCCACATGCCCGGTCATCTGTTCGTGGTTCATGGCGACTTGCTGCAACTCGTACACGACGCGTGGCTAGCGCCGACCGATTGCCTCTGGAACGTGACCGCGGGCTGGCGTCTGGCGCTCGGCATGCCGCCGGACGCTGACCGTTTGGACCCAGCGGCGCGAGGACTCGTGATTCCAAGCAGTTGGGGCCACGACGGACGGGTCTGTCCGCTGCCGGACGAAGGCGACGGTTCACGCGCCTGGCTCTGTGATGTCGGCTCGCACGCAGGGGAAGCGTCCGCGTGGTATGCCGAGGGAGTCCGGCAATTCCTCGACACCGCCAGCCGCGACCTGGCTGATCGCAAGCCTGCCCGTCGCCGTGAACGCCCGCTGCTCGCTTTGCCTGTCGTCGGCACGGGCGCGGGTGGCCAGGCAAGAACCGTGGGCGCTGTCGTCGAGCCCATCGTCCAAGCAATCAAAGACTTCCTCTCCGGCACGGACTTGGAGGTGGACGTAGCCCTGGTCGCGCGCGACGAGGCCCACTTCACTGCCGCCTTGGCGGCCCGACGGCGCTTGATGGACGAAACCCAGTGGTCCGACCTGTCGCCCGAGCTTCAGCTGCAGGCAAAGGACATCGCTCGCCAGGCGCAATCCGGTGGCCTCGTGCTGTTCATCGGCGCAGGTGTCAGTGCCGCCGCTGGTGTGCCTGGCTGGGACGGGCTGCTCGATCGACTCGCCGAGACGTGCGACGTTCCGGAGCTCCAGCGCGATGCGTTGCGCCAGTTGCCCCATCTCGATCGAGCGGAGTACCTGGAAAGGCACCTGAATCGCAACGCGACGCAGGGACAACGACTGTCTCTCGGCGGCAAGATTCGCGAGTTGCTGACTCCGCACAAGCGCTATTCGCTCGGCCACGCGCTCCTGGCCGGCCTGCCCGTCGACCAGATCGTGACTACGAACTACGACGACCTGACCGAGCGCGCTTGCAAGGCCGTGGGCCGCGAAGTCGTCGTCCTGCCTCACGCTCCCGCCCGCGACCAGCGCCACCGCTGGTTGCTCAAGCTGCACGGTTCCATCGAACGCCCGGACGACATCGTGCTCACGCGATCGAACTACCTCCGCTATGAAACGTGGCGCTCGGCGTTGTCCGGCATCGTCCAAGGCGCGCTGCTGACGCACAAGATGTGGTTCGTCGGCTTCAGCTTCACGGACGACAACTTCCATCGCATCGTCGACGCGGTACGCCGGGCCCTACATGGGGGAGATTCCGCACATGGCAAGGCGATCGACCTCGGCTGGGCCACGCTGCTGGAGTCGCAGCCGCTGTTCGAGCAGTTGTGGCAGGAGGAAATCGACTGGCTGCGTCTGGGCGGCGCCGAGTCGAGCGTGACCCTCGCCGCGGCGCGTCGGTTCGAAATCCTGCTCGATCTCGTGTCCGACCAGGCGGCGGGGACGGCGTGGCTGCTGAACGACGACTTTCGGGATGCGCGCCAGCCGTTGGATGAGGAGCTCGCGAAGCTACTGAAACCACTGATGGACGCCAAGCCGGAGTTGCGCCAGCACGGGGCGTGGGGCCGAGTCGAGGCTCTTCTGCACTCGCTGGGCGCCAAACGGGAACCTGTGCAGCCGGATCGGTAGGTGTACTGACTCCGGCCGTCACCGAGGCATGACCTCCGGCACCGGCAACCGCACCACCTCGCCCCAAGGCACCGGCACCTCACCATCCGCGGTCAGCACCCACAGCACCGGATACGGCGGCGGCTGCGACGGAGCCGGGCCCACGCCATCGGTCAGGAACAAAAGCGCCCGAGGCGGCTCGCGCTTCTCCAGGTGCTCGAACACCGGCATGAAATCCGTCCCGCCACCACCCGGCAAGTCGAGGGTCGCCAGCCGCGGCAGCGCCTGCTCGTCCCACTGGTACACCGCCTGGATCGCGGCGTCGCACACGATCACGTCGAGTTGACAGCGCCCGAACGAGCCGAGCAAGGCGCAAAGTTCACTGGCAAACTGCGCCAGGTACGGTCCCGTGCTGCCCGAACTATCGATCGCCAGGGCCAGGTGGATCGCCACGTCCCGCCGTGACGGCAGGTACACCCCCTGGTGCACGTAGCGCCGGTTCGGGGGCAGCCACTGGCGCTCGCCGCCGAACGTGCGCGTGACGAACTGCCGCAGCACCTCCTGCCACGGCACCACCGGACGCACGATCCCGTCCACGAGTTGCTGCAACGCCCCGGGCAACTGCCCGCGCTGCCTGGCGATCTGCTGGGCCACCGCCACCACGCGCGCCGGCCAGCGCCGCATCACGTCGCCCAGGACCAGCGGGCCGTAGTCGGGGTCGAGCTTGCCGTCGTTCGGGTAACTTGTGTCCGGATCCTCGGGGTGCACGTCCGCCAGCCGACCGCGATCTGGCGGGTAGCCGCGCTCCAGCTTGGCGTACACCCATTCGGCGTTCTTGCCATGCCACGGCTCGAAGTAGATGCAATCGCGTGGCATCTTCAGTCCCTGGCTCTGCAGCATGGCATTGACTTCATGGTCGATCGCCACGTTCCACGCGCGCGGTTCGCGCGGCCCTCGACGCGGGAAGTGCTGCAGCGCGCAGTGCCAGACCTCGTGGGCCAGCACGAAGACCCGCTCGTCCGGCGTCAAAGTCTGCAGGAAGTATGGGTTGACGTAGATCCGCGACCCGTCCGTGCTCGCGGTCGGCAGCCGACAGTCCACCGCGGGCACGATGTCCAGGTTCATGGTCAGGAGGGCCAGGAACGGCTGTTCGATCAATAGGCTGGCCCGATCGCGCTCCCAGGTCCGCCGCGCCTCGGCCTTGGCCAGTTGATCGGCCGCGTCGGGCGCGGTCACAGCCGCACGACCAGCGGATCCGCCACGTCATGCAAGGCCTTGCGCGCCATGCGGTCGGCCTGGGCGCGGAACCGGCCCATGAACGCCGTGCCGTGCTGCCGGGACCAGCCCGCAAAGCGCGGGTGCGTGATGACCGCCGCGATGTCGTCCGCCACGCGGTTGTTCAGCGCGTCGACCATCAGCATCGCCGCGAAATCACTGGGTAGCTTGTGGCCCACGTCGAACAGCACGTTCAGCGCGCGCGCCCGATCGCGATGCCGCCACAGGTAGTGCACCACGCCACAGCACAGGGCGTAGCGCTGGTCGGCGCGGTCCGGGATGACTACAGGCGCCCTGCCCTCGAAGATCGCCTCGACATCCGGGAGCTTGCCCGCCCACGAGCGAAACGCCTGCAATTCCGTAGCGGCTCCGGGCCCGACAAGGCCGACCAGCACCGTGCGCAATGTGTCTTCACTCAGACCGGCACCAATCTCCAGCTCCAACCCGACGCGCTCCCAACTGCGCGGACTCGGCCAGCCGCGCTCCAGGTTGCCGTCCAGGCTCAGGAAACACTCCGGCCGGAACCGCAGGAAAGCAATCACGTCCGGATGCACGCCCGCGGCCTGGGCCCAACGCACCCACACTTCCAGATCGGCGTCGACCTCCAGGTGGCAGAAGCGATTGGCCAGCGCCGAGGACATCGTGGTCGTCACCGCCCGATCGCTTGTCCGATTGCCGGCCGCGAGGATGTACCAGCCTGGCGGCACCGTGTAGAGATCGCCCAAGCGCCGGTCCAGAATCAGTTCGTAAGCAGCCACTTGCAGCGTCCGGTCCGCGGCGGTCAGCTCGTCGAACAGGATGATGCCCCGGCTCTCCGGATCACGCGGCCACTCGCCCGGCAGCAGCCAGTGCACCACGTCGCCGCGCGGCACCGGCAGACCGCGGATATCCACCGGTTCGCGTTGCGCCAGGCGGATGTCGACCAGCCCGATGCCCTCCTGCTGGCAAACCTCGCGCACGATCGCGCTTTTGCCGACGCCCGGCGGTCCCCACAGCATGAGTGGCGGCAACACGCGCGCCCGCTCCGGACGCTGCCACAGCGCGTGCAGGTGGTGGTGGAGCACGTCGCGGACCAGTTCCAAGGTGCAAGTGTGGTGGACGGGCGCTTCAGGCATTCGCTTCCTCCTCGGCCGGTTCTGCTTCGGCCAGTGCTTCTTCGAGGTCGCCCACGCCGAGCAGAAGCCCGGCGGCTAGACGGCGGACGTCGTCGTCCAGCGAGCGATCGGCTGCGAACTTCGCGAGTTCCAGCGCGGCCCGCTCCACGCCCAGTGCTCGCATCGCCGCCAGCAGTTGCAGGCCTTCGGCACAGGGCAGGCAGCGCACGACCCAATCGCACAGCGCCGGCAGAAGCGGGGGCGACCCTGGATAGCCGCGCATTTGCACGCACGTCCGCAGCACCGCCGCCAGCCGTTGTTCGACGCGGGACTCGACGCCATCTGCCTCGCGCTTGTCGGCACGCCCCTTGTTCAGCGGAATGCCCCGCAAGGCGCCAGTTCGCAACTGATCGAGCA
>CAYHHL010000260.1:0-7479 GCA_964356325.1 uncultured Enterobacteriaceae bacterium
CCGGAGCCGGAGCCGGAATCGCTAGCAGGAGCAGCAACCTACGCCCGAACCCGAACCCGAACCCGAACCCGAGCCCGCCACCGAGCCCGCGGCCGGAGCCGGAGCCGGGACCGGGACCGAAAATCCCAAGGGCCCGACCCACGCCCGGCACGCATCGGCCTGTCCCACGCCGCCCCCAGTAGAACCCACCGCGATTCTGCGCAACACTCCGCCCCCGTGGACCGAACCCGCCATTCGCGCGTCGGACCGCACGCCCGCCGCGTTTCCCCGGGTCCTGGAGCTTGCCATGCGTCGCCTGCTGCTGCCTCTCGTCCTCCTGCTTCTCGCCCAACCCGTTGCCGCCAAGCCGCTTTTCCAGGCATCGGGCACCAAGGCGCACGCCACCCGCGGGGCTGTTACCGCGCCCATGACCGGTGCCGCGCCCGAGACCGAACAGAAGGTGACGATCCGGCTGTCGCAGGACGCGCTGGGCAAGGAGTTCATCCTCCAGGTCGCGCTCACCACCTTTGCCGAAGCGCCTAGTTTCAAAGGGATGCGCTCGCACATCGTCACGTTCAAGAAGCACCGCGGCAAGCTGTACATGCTCGAGGCCAGTCAGGGCCACACCGTCACCAGCGACTTGCCGACGACGCTGCTGCTCGCCGAGTTTCCCATCGTGGTGGAGGACTCGGCCTTCATCGAGATCGACTGGAACGCCGGAATGAAACAGGTGTTCATCGCCCAGGAGATGTACGCTTCGGACTTCATGGGCCGCGACTACACGCCGGGGGTGCAGACCATGGAAGCGCGCTTCTCGTTCGTCGACGGCGCGCAGGTGTTGGGTGAGAACCAGATCGTCGTGCGGCAAGTCGCGCAGTTGCAGGATCCCGACGGTGCCAAGTCCGACACGGCGTCCACAGTAGAACTGAAGTATTACCTGACGTTGTACCAGCCCGACCCGACGTTTCAGCCGACGCCGGTGCGCGACCACCGCTCGATGGGTTTCTTCGAGGTCGCGCCGCAGCTGCAGCAGGCCGGTGGCACCCTGGTGCGCGCCGCCAAGTTCCACCCGGACAAGAAGATTACCTTTGCCATCTCGGCCAACACGCCGCCCGAGTACAAACAGGCGGTCAAGGATGGCATCCTCTATTGGAACAAGGTGTTCGGCGAGCAGAAGGTGCAAGTCGTCGACGCGCCGGCGGGTCTGGTGCCGCCCGATTTCAACCTCAACGTCGTGCAGTGGGTCAACTACGACGAGGCGCCCGCAGCCTATGCCGACGCGCAACTGGACCCGCGCACGGGTGAAATTCTGCACGCCCAGGTCTACCTGCCCTCGGGTTTCGCGGCCAGCACCAAGGGCAAGCTGCGCTCGCTGATGTTGCGCGACAAGGTGACCGACGACGCCCATGTGGCGCGGCCCAAGTCCCTGAAGTTGGGCGGTATGGCCCAGTTGGACCTGTGCAACCTGACGCTGGATCAGGTGGCCCAGCACGCGGTCTCGGGCATCGCGCCGCTGTTGGATGACGACGTGCCGGACGCGGTGCTGCTGCGCGCGGCCCAGGACATCGTGCGCGCGGTGGTGGCGCACGAAATCGGTCACACCTTGGGATTGCGCCACAATTTCGCGGGCAGTCTGGCGCGGACCGCGGGCGAGCCGGAGCTGGAGAAGGCGATGCAGGGCTGGATGGCCGGCAAGGCGCAGACCGTGACGGTGTCGAGCTCTATCATGGATTACCTGGACTTTCGCGATCAGTTGTTGCTCGGCGATTCGATCGGCCGGGCTCAAGGCGCGCTGGAATACGACACCAAGGCGATCCAGGCGCTGTACCGCGGCAAGACCTTCACGGCCGAGCAACTGCCGGCGTTCTGCACCGATTCGAGCAAGGGCAAGCTCATGGATTGCGAGGTGTTCGACGGCGGCAACTCGATCGTGCGCGGCTTGACCGCGAGCGTGGCCGATCGGGCGGAAGAAGCCGGTGATTTCGTGCTGGAAGTGTACGTCGGCCTGACCAAGGCGCCGGCGCGTGGCCACGAGCCGATGGCCCTGGAGCGGGTGTCGCTGGACCCGCAGTTGCTGGCGCGCTGGGTGCTCGGCGCTCGCCACGCGCTGTACCGCACGCTGACCGACAAGGCGGCTTTCCTGGGGGTTCGCCGCAACTTCGCCGCGATTGGCGCCTTGGACGAGGAGGACGTCCGCAAGGCCGAGCTCGACTGGCTGGCCAAGGAGTTCGAGCGCGTCGGCGGCGTGCACGCGGCGTTCGGACCGCTGCCCCACGACTTCGCGGACAAGGCCTTGGCGCGCTTCGAGAAACTGCTGGGCGACAAGAAGCACACGAGCGGTGTGACCGCCGATGGCAAGCGCTGGGCGTTCACCGACCCGGAACTGGCGCACTTGCGCATGGTCGGCAAGAAGCTGTTCGGCAAGCTGAAGCAAACGCTGGTGATCGAGGACCTGCTGGTGCTCTCGGGCGCGGCGACTCCGAAAGGGACCAAGCTGGTCGACCACGAACTGGCGCGCGACCTGGCGACCGAAATGGAAGCGCGGGCGCTGGAGTACGTGCTGTCGACCGAGGAGGGCAAGGACCTGGTGGTGCCGCTGGATCCGGTGGCGGCCAAGATGTTTGCCTCGGCGGCGAGCATTTCAGACGGCATTCCCCTGCCGCAAACGGCCAAGTCCGCGCCCGGCAAGACGCCGCCCGGTCCGCCTGCGCCGCCCGAAGTGCGCGAGGTGCGGTTGCCGCGCTTCACCTATCCGATCGAGGTGCGCCTGATTGCCGCGTCACTGCTCGCGGGCGGGCGATCCGAAGCGCCGGAATGGGGCCTGAGCGAGCGGGCGCGGGTGCGCGAGAAGTACGTGGCGTTGGCGAACACCGCGCTTTCGAACAAGATGCTGCAGTCCGTGAAGGTCGACGCGATGCCGCGGGCGCTGATGCGCTGGATCATCGAGGCGCGGCGGGTGGCGGGCGTGCTGGAGTAGCCAGTGGACCCCGCGAAGTCCTTGCCCACGTCCAGTGCCCGCGCTACCGTGGGTGACGGCCGGCGACGGCGGAAGGAGGGTGCCATGGCCGAACCCGCGCAGAAGCCGCAAGTGACCTATGCGGACTACCTGGCGTTCGAGAAGGCCAGCGACACGAAGCACGAATTCTTCGACGGCCAGATCGTCGCCATGTCTGGCGGCCGGCCACTGCACGGACTCTTGCCGATGCGGTTCACCGCGCTCCTTGCTCGCAGTTTCGGCGCCGGGCCGTGCCGGACATACTCATCGGACACGCGCGTGTTCATTCCCCAACTGGGCGCCGGCTTCTACCCGGACCTCACGATCATCTGCGGCCGTTTCGAGCACGACCCGCGCGACCCCGACGGTGTCACCAATCCGTCGGTGCTGGTGGAAGTGCTGTCGCCGACGACGGAATCGCATGATCGGATTGTGAAGTTCGACAAGTATCGCCATCTGCCGTCCTTGCGCGACTACGTGCTGGTGACGCAAGAGCGCAACCGCGTGGAGCACTACGCCCGCAACGACGACAACTCCTGGACTTACCGCGATCTGGGCGACGGCGACACGCTGCGTCTGACCGGCGCGCCGGCCGAGGTGGCGATCAGCGAACTGTATGAAGGTGTGGAGGAGTTGCGCGAGGTGACGGTCGGCTAGCCGCGGCCGGGGCACGGCGACCCCCGGCAGGCACCGTCTGCATTGCGCGCGACCGGCGAGGCGGGTATGAGCAAAGGGCGGCTTTCAGCCTGCGACCGCATGGAGCCCCGATGCAGCACCAAGCGCAGAAGCCCTCGCAGCACAAGAGCAAGGCCGGCGGCAAGCCCGAAGCGAAGGGAGACGCCAAGTCGCATCCCGCGCAAGGCAAGGACTACGCCGAAGGGGCGGCGGCGGTGGTGCCCGACGGCGATGAGACCCCGCACAAGATGCAGGGCGGCACGGCCTACACGGTCAAGCCGGGCGACACGCTGAGCGGCATCGCGGCGGCGACGCTCGGCAGCGCGGGGCGGTGGCCGGACATCTGGAAACTGAACAAGTCCAAGGTGCCCAATCCGGACTTGATCCATCCGGGCCAGCAGTTGCGCCTGCCGCCAGCCGGGGCGCCCAAGGGCCCGTCGGTGCACGAGCCGACCGATGCCGCTCCAGGCGAGAAGACCGCGGGCCCGGCGGGCAAGAAGGCGCCCAAGGCCGAGAAGGCCGGGCAGGCCGAGAAGAAGGCGACCGACCAGGCCGACAAGGGCGAGGTCAAGGGCGTCAAGAAGAACGCCGCGCCGGGTGAACCGGGCGCCAAGCCGACCACGCCCGCGGGCAAGGCGCCGGCGCGCACCTACACGGTCAAGAGCGGCGACACGCTGGCCCAGATCGCGATGAACGAGATGGGCAGCGCGAACCGCTGGCCGGCGTTGTGGGCGGCGAACAAGGCATTGTTGCCCAATCCCCACGACATCCACGCCGGCGACGTGCTGAAGATTCCCGACGGTCAAGGCTTGCCGCCGCCCGACCCGAAGCCGGACAAGCCCAAGGCGGCGCCGGGCCACGAGGCCAAGAAGCCCGGTGGCAAGGGCAGCGTGCCGGACGCCAAGCCGGGCAAGGGCGGCAAGACCGACGACAAGGACCTGGCGCCCAAGGGGCAGCAGGCGGTGGGGCGCAATCCGCTCGAGAAGCAGATGGCGGAACTGTACAATACCAAAGGCAAGTTCATCGCGTCGGAGGCGGCGCGGCTCGGCATCGAGACCGGCGTGGCGGCGGCGTGCCTGATGTGCGAGAGCGGCGGCGCGGGCTACGTCGGCGGCAAGCTGAAGATCCGCTTCGAACCGGGGATCTTCAAGGGTTACACGGGCAAGTACGTGTCCGATGCGCATGAGAGCCAGGGCGCCGAGTACGACGCCTTCCAGCGCGCGCAACACGTCCACAAGCAGCGTGCGTACGACAGCATCAGCATGGGCGCCGCGCAGATCATGGGCTTCAACTCCGCGGCAATCGGCTACGGCAGCGCGTTGGAAATGTTCGAGGAGTTCCAGCGTTCCGAGGCGGCGCAACTCGCGGGCTTCTTTTCGTTCGTGGCGTCGCAGCGGGTGCTGGTCAAGGCGGCCAAGGGCAAGGACTGGGGCACGTTCGCCTTGCACTACAACGGCCCCGGCTACAAGGCCAACGCCTACGACACCAAGATGGCGAACTACTTCGCGGCGTGGAACCGGGTGATGGCGGGCATGCAGGCCAAGGCTTGAGGTTTCAGCGCCGCTTGGGTGTCTTGCGCGCCCGCCGCCGCGCCCCGTAGGTCACCACCGACCCGCCGTGCAGCGAACTGCCCACCGCGCCCATCAGCCACACCAGCGCCGAGCCAGAGCCGCGCAACGCCCGCAGCAGCGCCGATCGCCGCCGGGTCGGATTTAGCGGTTCGTTAGGATCTATCAGCGGTTCCAGGCGGCCTGACAGCAGATCCCGCGCCGCTTGCATGGCCTGCCGCGTGCCGGCCAGCGCCAGGATGTCGCCCGATCGCAACGGTTCGCGCCCGGTCGGCAGCACGGGGCCCTCGTCGGGTCGATGCACCGCCAGCACCGTGGCTCCAGTCTTCGCGCGCAGGTTCAGTTCGGCCAGGGTGCGGCCGTCGCCCGGCGTGCCCGGTTGGATCTCGACCGCGACAGGAGTGCCCAGATCGGCCAGATCCGCAGGCATCACAAGGCCTTCCTCGGCACGCGCTTGGATTGCCAACTGGCGCAGCAGGCCTTGCGCGCCCGACCGCATGTCGCGCTGCAGCCGCGCCGCCGTGCGCTGCCAGGCCAAGCCGAGGCCGGCCAGCATCAACGCGAGCAGAATCAGCACGCCGCGCATCGGCAAGGTCGGCTGGATCAAGGCCAATACGGGCGGTACCAGGCAGGCGAGCACCAGGAGTTCGACCAGGGTCGCCACGCCTCGCGCCGGCCCCGAGGTCAGCGTGCTGGTCAGCGCCTCGGCCCTGCGCACCAGCCCGGTGCCGAACGGCAGGACCGCCAACACCGCGCCGACCAGCACGATGGCGCCCGTCAGCGCCGGTGCCAGGTCGAATTCGCGCGCCAGATCCGCGGCCCAGCGCGGGCCCATCCGCACCGCCAGCACAGCGACCGCCGCCACCGCCATGCCGTCAACCATCAGCCATTGCAGGTGTTTACGCGTCGGACTGGACGGATGTCCGGTGCGCAGGCGGTCCAGCCAATCGGAGTACAGGCCCGCCGAGAGCTTCCAGGCGCGCGGCAGGCGAGCGTGCACGGCGGCGGCAATCTTGGGCGCGCGCGGAATCAGCAACGGCGTGGTCAGCGCCGTCAGGCCCGCCACCGCGGTCGCGACCGGCACGACGTACTTGGGCACTGCACCCAGTTCCGCACCCAACCCAGCAATCACGAACGAGAACTCGCCGATCTGCGCCAGCGTCAGGCCCGCTTGCACCGAGCGCTGCAGGCCGTGACCCGCGACGAAACCGCCGAAGCCGATGGCCAGCACCTTGCCGACGAGCACGACCGCGGTCAGCGCCGCCACCGCGCCGGCGTGCTCGACCACCGCGCTCGGATCGATGCCCATGCCCACCGCGACGAAGAACACCGCCGCCAGCGCATCCTTGACCGGCCGGACCAGCGGCTCGACCGTGGCCGCCTCGCCCGATTCCGCCACCAGCACGCCGGCCAGAAACCCGCCCAACGCCACGGAATACCCGAGCGTGCGGGCCAGCAGCGCCAGGCCGAAGCACAAGCCGATGCTCGCCATCAGCGTGGTCTCCGGGCGGCCCAGACGCACCACCGCGCGCATCGTCCGCGGCACCATGAGCACGCCGGCGACCACAAGAACGGCCAGAAAGGCTAGCAATCCTCCGGTGGTCTGGGCCAGGAGCGTCGCGTCGATCCGCCCACCGCCGCCCAGTTGGGTGAACACGGTCAGGAGCACGACCGCCGCGACGTCCTCGACCACCAGGACGCCGAATACGAGTCCGCGCACCGCCGGATCGATGCGCATGCCCTCGAAACTGCGCGCGACCAGCGTGGTGCTGGAAATCGCCACCACGGCGCCCGTGTAGAGGCTGGTGCGATCATCCCAGCCGAGCAGGCGGCCCATCAGCGTGCCGGCCGCGAGCATGGCCGAAAGCTCGATCAGCGCGACCAGCCCGGCGCGCGGCAACACCTTGGCTAGATGGCGAAAACTGAGATCCAGACCGATGCCGAACATCAGCAGTACCACGCCCACTTCGGCCAGACCGTGCACCAGCGCCGGATCGGCGACCAGCGGCACCGGCACGTAGGGCCCGATCACCAGCCCGGCGAGCAGATACCCCAGCACCACCGGCAAGTGCAGGCGCTGGAACACGATCGAGGTGACCGCTGCCACGCTCCAAGCCAGGGCGAGGCTGTGCAGCAGGTCGGGGGCGTGGACCATGGTCGGCCTCGGGATCGGGGGTCGACTTCCTATAGCGGATGGGCGCCGGGTTGGGCAACGGTGGCTGTTGCTGACCGCGCGAACCGTGTAATGTCGCCGCCCGAGGG
>CAYHHL010000261.1:0-7435 GCA_964356325.1 uncultured Enterobacteriaceae bacterium
GCGCTCGAAGCCCCCGAAGGATCTCTTTACGGGACTACGCGCGGCCAGTTCGCCGCCCGCCCGGCCGCGGTCACGGCCACGGCCACGGCCACGGCCACGGCTCCTGTCCCCCGCCCGCCTGCAACAGTCACACCAAATTCACAGGTTACGGGGCACTATCGGCTCTTCCCAGCGCTACTTCATAAGTATTTGCGCGCGAGGTGTTCGCTGTGGTCCGCCGGGTCGATGCCCCGCAGTGAACCGCGGAGGCGCGCCAGGACCGGCGTTTCAGCTCGTGCTTCCAGGCCGCGCGTGACAGTGCCCAGGGAGGTTGCGACCAGGCGGGACACGGAAGTGCCATGCTCAGCCGCGAAGCGCTTGGCTGCGGCGATGACGTCCGAGTCGAGGCTGAGGGTGAGCTTGGTCGACATACGTAACCTCCAGCACCGGATTATGCGTACGAGGCGTCGCGTCGCAAGGCCGAATGTGCTGCGCCGCCGCGGTGCCCTCGATCTTCGTCCCCGGCTGGTTGTTGGACGCCGAAACGGTGCAGGTGGCCGCCGCACGCGAAGACAGCAGCCAAATCGAAGCACCCGACGTCAGTGCGATTTCCCGTATGCGGCACGCTGAAGCTGAGCTGGGGGCGCTTCCGCCTCACGGACACGCCGCGCAGGTCCCGATCAGACACGCCGCGAATCCGACCGGCGCGTGGTTGCAGCCAGAGGCGTCGCAGCCGTCTGGCGTGCAAGAGTCGCCGTCGCTGCAGGTCTCGAGCCGGCACGCCGGTTCGCAGGAACTGTGCCCAAACCGGTCGATGCGGGCGATGCGCGAACTGAAGTCATGGCGGCCGACGACAATGGCGCCTCCGTCGGGCAGCGGAACGGCGCCGTACCATACTGGGTCACTGAAGCCTCGCTCGATCCGGGCATTGATGAGCCGGCCATCTTGGTCGAAGCGCATCAAACTGGCGGCTCGTGCAGAAAAAATTCCGAATCGCACCGCGCCCGTAAGGAGAAAAGTGCCATCGGCGAGGCGCGTGACCCCGACCCGGTCGAAGAGTGAGTCGCCGCCAACATCGAACTTGCGCGCCCACAACACGATGCCGCTCGGGCTTAATCGAACCGCGCCTAATTGAGAATCATCGGTGCGACCGACGGCGAGGATGTCGCCTCCAAGCGTCCGGTCCAATCCAGTCAGGTACTTGAAGTGGGTCGCATCCCCACCGGTCTTCCACAACATCGTCCCGTCGACTTCGAGCCGCTGCACCTGCACCATCCCAGCGGTCCGGCGCGTGATCACGACCGAGCCATCGGCGAGCGGCATGGCCGCGAGCGTCCCGGTGCACAAGCTGGCCACGGGGAGCGTTTCCTGTGGCCCAACCTTACCGTCGGGGCTGACGAGCGCGCGCCAAGGCGGTACTTTGCCACAAGCCTGGCCGATTCCGTCGCTGCCAAATGCGACCATGTGACCATCTGGCCATACCGCCGCCGCTGTCACGCCGCCGTCCGGCGGGCTGTACCTCGGGTAGGGCGCGCCGATGTCGACCTGCCATTTGGCCTTACCCTTCAAGTCCCAGCACGCAACCACTGCCACCGCCTGCTTCTCGCCGACTGGTCGAGCGCCGTGCACGCAAACACCTCCCGGAATGCGGACCAGACCGAGCGGCCAAAGGTCCTTACGCAACTCGCTCCAGACGACGTTTCCGTGCATGTCCAACCGGTCGATCTTGGTGTCGCGGATCTTGGTCATCAAGTCGAAGGTCGGCACCACCAGTTGCAATGTCGCGACGCCTCCGTCGTCCAGCAGGGTGGCGTCGAGCGCGAGGTCGAACGCGCCTCCGCCGAGCTCGTCGGACCATGACGTGTGGCCCGTGGCATCGACACGTCTCAATCGCGCGTCAGCCTGTTGCGCCCAGTCGCCGCTGCCGGTCACGTCGAGCAGGGCGGCTGCGCCGCCGTAAATGGGTGCGACTGTCCAGGTTCCGTCCAAATGTCTGATCGCCTGCCGGCCTTCGAGGTCAGGCATCGGCTGTGCCGCCTTGAGCTTGCCCGCAGCTGTCAGCTCTTGCGCCTCGCCTTTGCGCGCCGCCCAACACCCGCCGTCGGCCAGTGGCGTGATGGCTTCGGCGCCGGCTGGCCATGTCTCGATGAGCTTACCGTCCGAGCCCAAGCGCGCAAGCCAACTCGTCCCCGCGACCCATGCACTATCGACACCCGCCCGCGCGCACACAGGGTAAAAACTGGCGGCCAATTCGATGGTCGGCTTGGCCTGCCCGCTCACGTCGACCAGACGCGCCAGCGTCTTGATCTTGAAGTCGTCCTCGTCGGGGAACACGAACCAAGCGCCTCCGTTCGGCCCGGCCGCGACGCACGTCTGTTGGACGACCTTGGCGGGCACATCGAGCGAGGTCACCAGCTTGCCGTCCAGCGTCGCAAGCGCAAGCCATGCCGACTTCTTCTCACCCAGATAACGACGGCCCGAAAACGCCAAGCCGCCATCGGAGCGCACGGCAACGTGATCGAGCAGGACTGCCTCCGCCTTGTCGAGCACGTGGCTGTCGACCAGCGTTCCGTCCGCCGCCAGCCGCAGCCAACCCGGTGCAACGAACTCCCCTACGATTCGCATCACCCCGATTGCGTAACCGCCGTCGGGCAACAGCACCAGATCCTTCGGCACCTGGCTTGCACCCATGACGTACGTCTTCTGCCACACGAGGTTGTCCTGCGCGTCGTAGTGCCGCAACCACGGCACCGGCGCCGTCCCCGCGCCGTCGAGCGCCTGGCGCCGCGTCGTCAGCGCCGTCATGCCACCGTCTGCCGTCGCGACCAGTCCGACCACTGGCCCTGCGGCTTCCGGGCCGCCCGCATGGGCCCAGATCGACGCCGACCCCTGGCATACGCCGTCGGAACACTGACCGTTCTCTGTGCACGTATGGCCATCGTCGCAAGGTGTTCCGTCCGCCTGAGTCGCGGGCTGCGGCAGGCACACATGGCAGGGCGACGGCACGCACGGTGCGAGGATATCGCCCACGGCGGCGGCGTCAGTCTGCGAGTCGGCGGTCGTCGGAGCGTCAGCAATCTGCGCGTCCACGGCTGTCGTGTCGGCGCCGGCAGGGTGGACGTTTTGCCCTTGGTCGGAAACAAGCCACAGCCCGCCAGCATGGCGAGTATCCAGACACGGCGCATTTGTGCTCCGGGGAGCGAACGTCGATGATTGCTCAACGAGTCCCGATAGTGATGTACCCCGGCCGCCATGCCAAGCCAGTCCGATAGTCGCCGCGACCGGCGCTCGAGTTCGGTGACCATCGCCCGGGTGAAGATGGCGCTGCCCCTCGTCAGCGTCAAGCTGATTGCGGCGCAAGACTTGCAGGTCACGCTGCAAAAAGCTGCGTGCTCCTGACCCTAGACCTACCCCAGACCGCGCCATACTTGACATAGTCGTCATGTTAGACAATCATGTCCAACGTGCGCTCGACCTGCGCCGCTGGGACTGGCCCGATGCTGCCACCATTCAATGATCGAGGTCTGTTGCCCCCCGGCGACTACGAACTGACGCTGCATGAACTGCGCACATCCTTGCTCGTCGTCGGCCCAAGTGCAGCCGCGCCGCACTGGGATGCTTCGTGGAGGCTCTGGCTCGTAGACAACCTGGCCGTGATGGTCAGTCACCTCTGGGCCTGCGGTATCGACGAGATCTTCATCGACGGCTCTTTCGCCGAGGACAAGGACCATCCCAACGACATCGACGGCTACTTTGTTTGTGACCTCACGCACCTGGCCTCCGGCAGACTGCAACGCGAGCTGAACATTCAGGACCCGGCCAAGTGCTGGACCTGGAGCCCAACCGCGCGATTGCCGTATCGAGGCTACCCGAAGCTCCAGTTGCCGATGTGGCACCGCTACCGAGTCGAGCTGTACCCGCATTTCGGTCAGCTCTCTGGAATCCGAGATAGTTTTGGCAATGAGCTTGAGTTCCCTTCTGCATTCCGCATCTCTCGCCGTGACGGTCAGCCGCGCGGCATCATCAAGATCAGGAGGACGTCATGATCCGCAACGAAGCTGAGTACCAGGAGGCAGTTGCGCGTCTGGAGCAAGAGCGTCTTAGGCTGGAAGGTCATAGGCAGCATCTGGTCGGCCTGGGTCTGCAAGACGACGAGGTAAAACGTGCCCTGGACCCGCTACGGTCGTTCCATCTTCAGCTCGATGAAGAGGTGCAAAGCTACGAGAGGCTGAAGCGTGGCGACCTCGGCGGAATGGTAAACCTGCACGGCCTCGGACGTACCCTCGTAGCACTGCGTATCGCCAAGGGCCTGAGCCAGCGCGAGCTTGCAGTCAGACTTGCCGTCCACGAGTCCCAGGTCTCGCGGGACGAACGCAACGAGTACCACGGCATCACCGTGGAGCGTGCAAGCAGGATTCTGGACGCGATCAACGTCAGATTGAACAGTGCGTTCGAGGAGCCGGTGCTGCCGGACACTCAGCAAGCGGCCGGACCCGCGCAGTGAAACGCACGCTGCCGGTAAAGTACTGGCCGGCCCCTTGCGTGGATGCGACCTGGCGGCGGACCGCTTGATGCACTGCGGTCAGCCCACACCCGGTCGCCGTTGCTGCAGCAGCCAGGTGTACAGCTCAGGCAGCGCGTAAGTCTGCGTCCACACGTCGTGCCCCACGTTGGCATACGGCGTGAAGCGCACCGGCGCGCCCCAACGTTCTAGTTCGGCGACCATCGCCCGGGTGTCGGCTATCGGCATGGCGTCATCGTCCTCGCCGTGAAAGGTCCAGATCGGCATGTGCCTGAGCCGCCGCGCGAAACGCGGATTGCCGCCGCCGCACACGGGGACGATGGCGGCGAAGAGGTCGGGATGCCGCGCCGCCAGGCTCCAGGTGGCCGCCCCGCCCATCGACAGCCCCGTCACGTAGATGCGATCGGCCGCGACCGGCCACTGCTCGCGGGCGTGGGCCAGCACGGCGTCCAGGCGACGCAACGTCCACGTCGCGCCGGCGGGACACTGCGGCGCGACGAGCAGGAAGGGACAACGCGCGCCCGCCGCGACCTTTTCCGGTAGACCCTGCTGCTGGACGAGGTCGAGATCATGGCCACGTTCGCCGCTGCCGTGCAGGAACAGGACGAGCGGCCACGGCTCCACAGCGGGCGTCGGCAAGCACGCGAGGTACGGGTAGCCATCCACCACCGAACCGCGCAACCACGGCCCGCTCATGACCGCACCTGGGCTGCCACCGCCACGATGCGCTCTGCCACGGCCGCGACCAAGGCATCCGGCACGCCGTCCGGGGTCAAGCTCGCCAGGCGCAAGTCGCACATGTCGTTCACGTAGTCCACCGCCACCACATGGCCCGCCGCCGTGATCGCCAGTTCCGTGGAGAACAACGCCATGCCCGACACCTGGGCAATCTGCTTCGTGACGCGCCGCAATTCCGCCGCCCACGGGGTCTGCGCCTCGCTTGCGTCCAGGGGCCGGTAGCGCGCCGTCTTCTGGTGCCAGAAATTGACGTACGTCTCGCCGAGCACGAACAGGATGCGGAACCACGCCGGATGTCCCGCGAAATCAGCCGGCTCGATGTGCTCTTGCACCAGGTGGCCGTCCTCCGGATGCAGTGCCCGGGCCTCGGCAACCTCTTGCGGCGTGGTGGCTTGCAGGATGACGCCTTCGCCCCCGCCGCCATGGGCCGGCTTGACCACGAACGGCGACCCGAGGCGGTCCAGCGGCAGGGGTACGGCCTCAGGCTGCAGGTCGATCGGCGGCAGCAGTTGCGTCCACGGCACCCGCACCCCGACGGACATGAGCGCGAGATGCATGTGGATCTTGTCGGCGGCAGCGCGAGTGCGGTCGGGATCATTGAGGACCACGCCTCGGCGACGACGCACCAGGATGACGATGGCGGCCGCTTCCGGCACGGTGTCCGAGGCGCGGTCGAGCACCACGGCCGGAACGGTGTCCGCGGTGGAGAGTTCCTGCAAGTACGCGGCCATCTCCGGCTGCCCCACCGCCCGCGCCGTCACCCCGCGCGCGTCCGCCGCCGCCAGCACCCGGGCGACAAACGGCCGGTCCTGCGACCATTCCCAGAGGATCACGAGCTGCGGGTTGCCTGGGGCACGCGAGCCCTTCTGCCCTTGGCGTCCGACCGCCAGCTTTTGCCTCGACACTGGCACTTGCAGCCTCCGTGGGCCGAGCTTGGCGTCATTGCACGGCTTCGGCAAGCGGTCCTGGCTGAAGCGCGCATCAGGAATCCACGGCAGGAGAACCAGCCCAGTTTCAATCACTTAACAATTGCCATATGGCAACTGTTCCGCGACCCGCTTGTTGACGGTGTCGCCGATCCGCGTGTCAGTGGCGTTTCCCGCCACCTGCGCCAGGCCGAGGGAACTTCCTGCAATCATGCGGCGCCGGCCGCTGTTCTCTCGAGAAGTGCGACTGCCGACTGGGTCAGCGAACACGCAACTCTTTGAACTTCCAAAGCGAGGAGGTCGCGGCGCTTGGGGGCGGGAAACGCCGACGACGCGCGGGAACTCGACGCCGTCAACACCTGTTGTGGATCTCGCCCTGTCAATAGCGGAATCCGATGCCCGCCGTGCCGAAGTAGTAGGCATTGGTGCCCGCGCCGCCCTCAACGTACATGCGAACGACATCGCCCACGTCGACCGCCACGCCGACGGGCAGCCGGAGCGGTGAGGCCTGCGCGCCCGCCGTCGGCACGGCATAGACCGCGATGTCGCGCGTGACTTGTATGGAAACCGGCAGCCCCGCCGAGGCCCAGAGCCAGCCTCCCGACAGTTGCAGGCCCAGCCGAAAGACTTCGGAGTCGACCAAGCGCCAGCGCAAGATGCCGCCCATGCCGAGGACCGCGCTCGAGCCGAAGAAGACCAGGGCGCCGCCGTCCACCCGGCCGCGCCCTCGATACATGAACCAACCCTGGGTATCGGTGAACCGTTGCAACGTGGTCTTGGCGGTTGGCAGGTTGTCGAAACAGGGACCGAAGCAACTTTCGGTGCGTTCCTGTTTCGCCAAGTAGTCTGTCACGTTGCCGCGACCATAGGTCAGGCTGCCGCCGAACTCCCTTTCGCCCGCATTCGCGCGTAACAGGGGCGCCACGCCAGCGACGGGTGCGCAGGCGATGCCGGCCACACCCACCACCGCCCACAGGCAAACGGCTCGTGCGGCGTGGTCCGCGCGACGGCCGAAGCCACCCAGGCCGAGAGCCGGGGTTTGGCGTGCACGGAAATCACGATTGGACACGGATGCCTCATTAAGTTCTGGTCTCGTTGCGGAAAATCAGATTCCAGCGTGGTTCGCGCGAGGGCGAATGGCGTCCGCAACCTGGGCGTCTTGGACGTCCGTGGCGATTCCGGGCGCACCGGACTAGACCGGGCCCCAAGTTGGAGCCAGCAGCAAGCTAACATCCTGTTTGGGTTGCTGCAAGTTGCATCGATGGATGCT
>CAYHHL010000262.1:0-7401 GCA_964356325.1 uncultured Enterobacteriaceae bacterium
GCAACGCCTGATTCCGGCCACACACGGCGCTCGCTTCGCGCGCACCGGCTCGATCAACCTCATCGATAACCAGGGCGTGGTGATGCAGGCCGCGGACCCGGCTCGCGTCGGCCACCGGGTCGCCGCGGAGCCGCTGCGGCATCTGGTAGGGCAATGGCAGCGCGGCATGGCCGAGTACTGGTCGCCTATCATGTTGCGCGACGAGATCGCGGCGTTCGTGCCTGCACCCGGTCAGGCGTGGGGAGTTCTGATCACTGCGGCGCAAGCCGAGGCCTTCGCGCCTGCCGAGCATTTCCGCTGGGCGATGCTGGCGGTCAGCCTCCTGGTCCTGCTGTGCGTCACTATCGCCACGGTCACGCTGGCCCGGACTTTTGCCCGCCATGCCGCCGCGCTGGCCAAGGCGCGGGACCGGGCGCTCGTGGCGTCGCTGCAGAAGTCGCAGTTCCTCGCGAACATGAGCCACGAGATCCGCACGCCCATGAACGGGGTGCTGGGCATGACCGCGCTTCTGCTGCGCACGAAACTGAACCGCGAGCAGCGTGAGTTCGCCGAGACCGTGCGCAGTTCGTCCGAAGCGCTGCTCTCGATCCTCAACGACATCCTGGACTTCTCGAAGATCGAGGCCGGCAAGCTGGGGCTCGAGAGTGTCGAGTTCGACCCGGGACGCGTGGTCGAGGACGTAGCGGAACTGCTCGCCGGGCAGGCACAGGGCAAGGGACTGGAATTGCTCGTGGACGTGGCGCCCGACGTGCCCGACCGCGTGCGCGGCGACCCCGGGCGGCTGCGCCAGGTGCTGATCAACCTCGTCAGCAACGCCGTGAAGTTCACGGACAAGGGCGAGATCGTGCTGCAGGCGTCGCTGGTCGCCGAAGAGACCGGCGGTATCGACCTCGCCTTCGTCGTCCGCGACACTGGCCTAGGCATCGCGCCGGAGATGCGCGCGCGCCTGTTCCAGCCCTTCACGCAGGCCGACGCCGCGACGACGCGCCGCTTCGGCGGGACCGGGCTGGGACTCGCGATTTCCGCGCAACTCGTGCAGCGCATGGGCGGCCAGCTCACTTACGAAAGCGAACTCGGCAAGGGCAGCACGTTCCGCTTCACGGTCCACCTGCAGGCCGCCACGGAACTGGACAAGGCCGAGCCGACCGGCGTGACACTGCGGGGCATGCGGGTGCTGGTGGTCGACGACAACCCGACGCACCTGGAGATCGTTTCGCGGATGTTGCAGTCCTGGCAGATGCAGCCGGTACTCTGCCGATCAGCACAGGAGGCTATGGCAGCCGTCGCCGCGTCCGCCGAACAGCCGTTCCAAGTGGCGATCCTGGACTACCACATGCCCGACGTGGACGGCCTGGATCTGGCCGCGCAACTGCGCGAATCGCCGGGCTGGCGGACGCTGCCCATCGTGCTGCTGGGCTCGTTCGTCGACCGCGCGAGCCTGCCCCAGGTCGCTGGCGCCCGCATCGACGCTTTCGCCAACAAACCGGTGCGGGCTTCGACGCTTTACGAGGTGCTGGCCCAGGTCGTCGGACTGCCGCAGCCGAGCGTCCCGGGGCCCGCGTCGCCCGTGCTTCTGAACGGCGAGACCACGACGCGGCCGCGGCCCAAGGTGCTGGTCGTCGAAGACAACGCCATCAACCAGCGCGTGGCGATGCTGATGCTCGAACAAATGGGCTGCCGCGTGGATCTGGCAGCGGACGGCGCGCAAGCCGTCGAGGCGGTGCTGGGGCACCGATACGCGCTGGTGTTGATGGACTGCCAGATGCCGGTATTGGACGGCTATGCGGCGACGGCGGCGATTCGCGCCCAGGAGCATGGCAGGCGCACGACCATCGTGGCGATAACGGCGTCGGCGATGGCCGAGGATCGGCAGAAGTGCCTGGATGCCGGCATGGACGACTACCTCACCAAACCGGTGACGCGCGACGAACTGGCCGGCGTGCTGGCCCGTTGGCTGCGGCGGACACCGACACCGCCGCCCGGACAGTTGGCGGTGTCCGTCGCGCTCGAGGACGATGAGCCGCCCGTGCGCAGCGACGTCGTAGACGACCTGCGCGGGTTGGACGCCTCGGATCCAGACGCGCAGTTGGCCTCGCTAGTGCGCCAGTTCCTGACCGAGGCCGCCGTTCGGGTGGCGCAGATGCAAAAGGTCGTGGCGGCGGGCGACGGCGCTGAGGCGCTGAACCAGCACGCACACGCGCTCAAGGGCTCGGCCGGGATGCTGGGCGCGTCGGCGCTGCAGGCGGCGTGCGAAACGCTGGAGAGGGCGGCCACCGAAGGCCGGAAGGGCGAATTGGCGGCGCTGGTGGCGAGCGTGACGGCCGAGCTGAAGCGCTGCGAGGCGTGGTACCTGGGGCACGTGGTCGGATTGGCAGAGACCTCGGTCTGCAACAACGCTGCAGGTCCGGACGTTGACACCTTTGCAGAATGAACTAGACTTAGTCCAGGCTCGCCAAAGGAGACCATGGACACCATCAACATCCACGACGCCAAGACCCACCTCTCTCGCCTTGTCGAACGTGCCGCCGCGGGCGAGGAAATCGTCATTGCCAAGGCGGGCAAGCCCATCGCGCGTCTGGTTCCGTTGGCCACCGCGGTCCCGCGTCGGCTGGGGCTCCTCGCCGGACGGTTGACGGTGCCCGATGACTACGACGCGGCCCTCCCGGACGAAGTCCTGGCCGCCTTCGAAGGCAGCGTCTGATGCGCTGGCTACTCGACACGCACGTGCTGCTGTGGGCGCTTGGTCAGCCGGAGCGGCTACCTGACGATATCCGCGCGGCCTTGCGCGATCCCGGGCTCGACGTTCGCTTCAGCGCGGCCAGCATCTGGGAGATCGCCATCAAGTCGTCGCTGGGACGCGCCGATTTCATCTACGATCCTGAGCTAGTGCGCGCCGCGGCTGTCGAAACCGGGTTCGCCGAATTGCCCGTGCTGGCCGTCCACGCCGCCGCCGTCGCCCACCTGCCGTCGATCCATCGCGACCCCTTCGACCGCCTGCTGATTGCCCAAGCCCAGGTCGAGCCGTGCGTGCTCGTGACACACGACGAGACCCTGGCCGCGTATCCGGTCCAGGTGAAACGCGTGCGCTGAAGTCGGACGTGGTGAACAACCCGCGGGATGCACGCCATCATCTGCACGCCCTTCCCGTCAAGCGGCAGCGAAGCATCTGGCAAGCACGGGGCCAGCCTATGGACGCTGCGAGGCGTGGTACCTGGGGCACGTGGTCGGGTTGGCAGAGACCTGAATCAGGTTGTCGACGGTGTTTTTTCTTGGCAATATTAGATAGTTGGCGCCATCAGTGCCCGGCCGGCTGCAGCAACTGCCGCACCCTGGCCAGCATCCCGCGCAGATCCGGACTCCGCGAGCCGACACCGCGCGCTTGCAGTTCGTCCATCGCGGCGCGTTCGTAGTCGTAGGGCGGGTACGGCGCCGGCCGCTCGATCAGGTGGACGTGCGCCCCCAGCCACGCCGGCATCGCCAGGTCCAGCTCGAAAATGTCCCCGCACACCAGCGTTTGCGCCGGCTGGCCTTCGGAGCCCCACAGGCGCTGCAACGCGTCGAAGTACAGGCCTCGCCTGAGCAGCACCGGCCGCGCCAGACCGGGCACTTGATCGCCGATCGGCAGATTCTGGAACACCGGCAGCCACTTGCCGTGCTCGCGCGGTTCGCGCACCCGAAACTTGTTGGCGGATCCCTCGATCTTCAGGCGCTCGAACAGGCCCGGGTGGGTCGCCAAATGATCGCGCAAACGCTGGCCGATCTTGGCCGGATCGGAGTTCGACACGAAGCACACGGTCAGGTCCAGCTCGCGGGTCAGTGCCGTCAGCACGTCGGCGAGTTCAGGCCGGAAGTCCGCCACGCAGGTCTCGTACGCCTGGCTGTAGAAGCCGTACATGCGGTCCTGGATCGCCGGGATCAGCAGGCCGTGCTCCTCCAGCATCAGTTCGGCCGTCGTCGAGGCCAGGATGAACGGATCGGGCGCCGCCGGGGCCGTTGCCCACACGCCCAGGCGCCAGGCGAGCACGGGCGATTGCCGGCGCACGAACGCTTCGGTCCGCTGCCAGGCTTCGTTCAGGTCGCGGCCGGCCACGGCAACGTCTGCCAGCACCAAGCGCTTGTATTCGCTCAGAAACCGTTCGGACAATGCGGCGTCGACCTGCGTGACCGTGCCATCGAAATCCAAGACCACGTACTTCAGCATCGCCTTCTCCATCGCCTGCTGGGGCTACACACGGACCATACTACATGCAGGCCGATGTTAGCAGGCCACTCGGTGGCAGGGATTTGCTGCCGCGCCTGTGGACGGTGGATTTGCTGCGGAACGTCTGGTACTTGCTTTTTTGGCCAGCCTGCTTCGCCGTTGGCCCATTGGTTTTGGATTCGGTAACCGGGAGCTTGGATGACTCGCCTTTCTCTGCTGCCCCTGCTCGCGCTGCTGGTCCTGACTTCCTGCGTGAAGGCCGAAGTCGTGCGCCGCACGCCCATGCCGATGCCGGAACTGAGCGCACGCAATGACGTCTGGCGCACGCATTTCGTCGATATCGGCCAAGGGTTGGCGGTGCTGCTGGAGTTTCCCTGTGGCGCGGCGCTGATCGACACCGGCGGCGAGAACGACAGCCACCTGGATTCGGACCTGGCGCTGCAGATCTACCTCGACGCGTTTTTCGAGCGGCGCCAGGATCTGCGCAGAACCCTGGATTTGCTGGTGTTGACCCATCCGCACATCGATCACACCCACGGCGTCGGCACCGTGCTCGAGAACTACAAGGTGACGCACGCCATCGACAACGGCATGGACAAGGGTTCGGGTGGCGGGCCGCAGGGGGAACTGCACGAATTCGTGGCGGAACATCCGGAAGTGAAGTACGAACCGATCCTGCTGGCCAACATCTTGGATCCCAAGGGTTTGACCGACGACGTGATCGACCCGATCCGCTGCCCCGACATCGATCCGCAGTTGCACGCGCTGTGGGGCCAGGTGGCGGTCGATCCGGGCTGGCCGGGCATGCGCTTCGGCAAGACGCCGTTCCAGAACGCGAACAACCACAGCGTCGTGATGCGCGTCAGTTTCGGTAAGGCTTCCGGGCTGTTCACCGGCGACTTGGAGGAACCGGCGATTCGCGACTTGCTCAAGCGCACCGCGGGGCTGAACGTGTTGGACGTCGACATCTACCAGGTCGGCCACCACGGCTCGATCAACGGCACAACTCCGGAGCTGGTGGCAGCGATGTCTCCGGAAGTCGCGGTGTTCTCGATGGGTCCGCCGACCTGGCGCGAGACCTGGTCAGGCTGGAAGTACGGCCATCCGCGCCGCGAGATCGTCGCGATGTTGGAGAACGGCATCCAGCGCAAACGCAAGCCGCTCGAGGCGCTGGTGGGTATCCACGGGGAACGCTTCGAGATGCACCGCGTCGAGCAGGCGATCTACGGCACGGGCTGGGAGGGCACCGTGGTCATCGAAGCCGAAGCGGACGGACGGATGCGAGTGGTGGCGGCGGGCAGGAAGTAGCTGTCTTTCCAAGAATGGCAGCCGTCACACCTCGAGCAGGAACTCCAGGTGCTCGCGATTGCCGGGCTGCTGCAGCTTCTTGATCGCGCCGGTCTCGATCTGGCGGATGCGTTCGCGGGTCAGCTTGAACATCTCGCCCACCTGCTCCAACGTCAGCGGATCCTCGTAGCCGATGCCGAACCGCAGCTTCAGCACCGCCTCCTCGCGCGGGTGCAGCCGGGTCAGCGCGCGCCGCGTGTGCCGGGCAACATCGGCCTTCACGCACACTTCCTCACCCTTGACATCATTGGGATCGTGCACGAAGTCGATCAGCATCGAGTCCTCGTCGCCGACCGGCGCGTCCAGGCTCAAGGGCGCGCGCACCATCTGCAAGATGATCTCGCACTGGTCGATCGTCTCCAGGCTGCGCTCGGAGATCTCGTGGATGGTCGGCTCACGCTTCAGTTCCTGCTCCAACAGCGCCCGGGCGCGCAGGATCCTGTTCAGCGCTTCGATCAGGTGCACCGGGATGCGAATGGTCCGCCCCGAATCGGCGATCGAACGCGAGATCGACTGGCGAATCCACCACGTCGCGTAGGTCGAGAACTTGAAGCCGCGCTGCCACTCGAACTTCTCCACCGCCTTGATGAGGCCGATGTTGCCTTCCTGCACCAGATCCAGCAGTTGCATGCCCCGGTTCAGATAGCGCTTGGCGATGCTGACCACCAGGCGCAGGTTGGCCTGGATCATGCGCGAGCGGCTGTCAGCAATTTGCCGCTGGCATTCCCGGACCTTGCGCAGATCCTTGCTGGCCAGCTCAGCGGGCGCTCCGTACGCTTCAGACGCAGCCTGCGCCGCTTCCATCGCGGTGCGCACAGCCTGGGTCTGGCGCGCCCGGTCCGAACGGATGCGCTGCGGCGTCGCCGGCAAGCGGTCCAGATCGGTCCTGGTCAGGCCCGTCTCCTCCAGGGTGCGCCGCAGCTTCTGTTCGGCCTTGACGTTGGCGCGCCCCAACTCCTGGAACACTTCCAAGGCCTTGATCACCAGCTTCTCGCCGGTCTGGTCCTCCCAGAAGGTGCGGTACTTGGCGCGCATCGCCTGGGCCAACTGCGGCGGATACTCGCTGGAGCCCGGCGCGCGCAACTTCTCGATCTCGACGTCCAGGGCCAACACCTTGTCGCGGAAACGCTCGGCCCGGGCCAGCGTGGTGATGCGGGCGTCGCGATCCTTCCAGCACTCGGCGTCGGTCCATTGCTTGAGCATTTCGTGCTCGGTCGCCATCTTCACCGGCAGCGACGTCAGGTACGGCCGGCAGGCGGGCACCCGCTCGAGGATGGCCAGGATGTGCGCCGAGGACTCCTCGATCTTGCGTGCGACTTCGGCCTCGCCCTCGCGATCCAGCAGCGGCACGCGGCCGATCTGCTGCAGATACAGCACCGTCGGGTCGATGAAGTGGTCGCGGGTCTCCTCCTTCGCTTCGACGGCGCCACGGCCCTTGGCGTCTTCCCAGCTATCGGGCGCGAACGCCGGATCGATGTCGTCGGTGGTCAGTTCGTCGGTCAAAACGTTAGCATCTACGAGAGCGTGAGCACTCATGGCGGCCTCCAGGGCTTGTCGGTCATGCGCAGGTGTCAGGGGCATGCACGGGTTCGGTGTCATGACCAGAAGCAAGGATCGGACCATCCGCGCGACGCCGTGACATTTTCCCGCATACACAATGGGTTGCTGCAATAACGCTTGCGGCCGGCGCCGGGGTTTGCCTGCGTGGCTGTGACATCCCTGTCAGGCCCAGGAGGATCGAGGGCGCCTGCGAGGGCCCGGCAGGACACTTCGGCGACAAAGAATGCAACGCTGGAGCACAGTCTTGGCCGTAGCCTGCGGTGTGACACCAACGTCAGGCCGGGAGTCCGCGC
>CAYHHL010000263.1:0-7209 GCA_964356325.1 uncultured Enterobacteriaceae bacterium
GCCAACTCTCCGCCTCGTGCCTGAGCTGCTTGCAGCCGAACTGACATGGTCGCCAACTTTGGCACTGTACCGGTGGCAGGAGCGGGCGCTGCGCGCTTGGGTTGCCACTGGCCAGCGAGGTGTGATCGAAGCGGTCACGGGCGCGGGCAAATCCCGTCTTGCCATTGCGGCGGTTGAAATGGAACTGAGGACTGGTGGTCGCGTCGTCGTCCTCGTGCATACCCGCGAACTCCTGCGGCAATGGCAGCGTGAGCTTGTGCACTGGCTCGGACGGTGCGGCATCTACGACGCCGTCGGTGTCCTGGGCGGCGGCGCGATGGACAGCCTGACCACACACCGCGTCCTCGTGGCTACGGTGCAGACCGCTGCGAATCGGCGTCTCCTACCACCTGGCGCAAGCGGCCTGCTGATCGCCGATGAGGTGCACCACTACGCCGCCCAAACTTGGCAACGCGCCCTGCAGGAACGGTTCAGGCACCGGCTGGCACTGACTGCGACCCTGGAAAGGGACGATGACGGCGTTGAGCGCGTCCTCATGCCGTACTTCGGCGGCAAATGCTATGGGTTGCAGTACCGCGAAGCGCTCCGGGATGGCGCCATCGCGCAGTTCAAGATCGCCTTGGTAGGGGTCGATTTGACCGCAGCTGAGGCGACCGAGTACGCGAAGGCGTCAAAGAAATTGCGGCAGTACCGCACGAAGCTGGTGCGCGGTTTCGGCGTGCCCGCAGGGCCGCATGGCGACTTCCTTCAGGCCGTCTCGCGGCTGGCCCAATCCGGCGCGAAAGGAGCCAGGCTTGCGGGCTTCTATTTGAGCGCGATGCAGCAACGGCGCGGACTGTTGGCTTCGGCGTCCGGAAAGCTGGCCTGCCTGCAAGCGCTTGCGCCAGCGATCCGTGCGGCCAACCGGTGCATCCTTTTCGCGCAAACCCGGCCCGCCGCCTCGAACGCCGTCGACACCTTGGCCGTGGCTGGCGTCCGGGGCGCGGTGTTAGACGCCAAGATGGGCGATGATGAACGTGCGGCGGTGTTCACCGACTTCCAGCAAGGACGCCTTGACCTGATTGCGGCGCCGCAACTGTTTGACGAAGGGGTGGATATTCCAGCGGCAGACCTCGCCATCGTAGTGGCGGCAAGCAGGTCAAAGCGGCAGATGATTCAGCGGCTTGGGCGTGTGCTGCGCCGAAAGGAAGACGGGCGGCTTGCGCGGCTTGTCGTACTGTTCGCCAAGGGCACGATCGAGGACCCGGCACGCGGTGGGCATGAGGCGTTCCTCAACGTGGTGACCGATGTGGCGACGGAGGTGCGGCGGTTCGACAGCGGTACGACTAGCGTTGCCTTGGTCGGCTATCTGAACGACTGGGCGCTGGCGCCCGTGGCCGCGGAAGGGAGTAACGGGCGTGGGTAGCCATGTGCCGACGGGCGGAGTTGGGCTCGTTTGGATTGTTCGCCCCATGAAGTCGGTCCCGTGTTGGGGTGATCACCGACGCCGCCGCGGCTTCACCACTTCGACGAACTCACCGAGCACCTGCACTTCAGCTTCGGTCGGCGCGCGGATCTCGATCGGCGGCTGGTCCTTGTTCACCGAATCAAGGCGCACGCGAATGCCGCCGTCGCCCAGTTGCAATGCGCCAATCCGCTTGATCTGGAACGTCCCAGCTTCGCCCGTCGCCGTGGCATCCAGGCGGATCAACACGACCCGCCCGAGGAGCGGCGGAGCCACCGGCTGGCGGAACAGGCACCACGCACCGTCGGGGATGAGCGGCTCCATCGAACTGCCGTGCGTCTGGGCCAGAAACAAGCCTGCGATTGCGCGCTTACGGCCGCTCAAGTTTGCCCACGCGAGCACGGCGGGCGTCGCGGACACATCGCTTGCGGGTCCGGCCGCGGCGGCGAGATCGTAGACCGGCACCTGATCCTTCTGCGGTTGCTCGTCGTCGGCCTGGGTGACGCGCCAACCGGCCATGCGCAACGCAGCCCAGCGAAGATCAATCGGCGCCGCAGGGACTTGCGCGATCGGCATCAGGTTGCCGACCTCGACCCCGAAGCTGCTGGCGATGAGGAACAAGGTGCGCGCGGTCACGGCGGTTCGACCCGACTCAACCGCCTGGAAATGCTTGTAATCCAACCCGCAACGCTCGGCCGCCTGGATCTGGGTCCAGCCCTTGGCCAATCGCAGGTCGCGGATGCGCGCGCCGAGTCGTTGCAGCCAGGAACGAAAAGCGTCGTCGAGTTGCGGTCGTCGGGCCATGCCGACAAGGACACCGCAGCGGAGGCGCAACAGGAACCTTGGAAAACTGCGGTGTCGCGGCAGCGTGGTCCCGGTCGGTTTGCACCGCGTAACTATACGGTGTAGCTTGGCCTGGGTCGAGTTTGAGGGAGCCTGATGCCATCGTCGCCGTTGCAGCCTTGTCGAACGTGCGTGTGCATCGCGGTCTGCTGCGTGATGGTGACGCCTGCCCATGCCGCGCCGGGTGGCAAGGCAACGACCGCCAGCATCACGGAAGCGGAGGCCTACGCGGAGCGCGCCGTCGAGCGGTTCAAGGCCAAGGACTTCGAGGTCGCGGCGAAGCTCTTCATGCAGGCGTACGCCCGGTCGCACAGCCCTGCCCTGGTGTTCAACGCGGCGCGTGCCTATGAGGAAGCGGGCAAATCTGGGGATGCGTCGTCTTTGTTCAAGCTGTACATCACGATTTCCGATGACGCGGATGGCATCGTCAACGCACGCGAGCGGATCAAGCGCCTGGAAGGCAAGCCGGAGAGCAAGCCGCCGCCGGGCAGCGAAGTCCCGCAGCCGCAGGTAGGCCCGGCGAAGCCGTCGACTGCAAAACAGCCGGTGACGATCGAGGCCAACGCTCTGCCGGACAAGCCAGCGCCGGACAAGACGTTGGCCTGGACCGCAACTGGCCTTGCGGGCGCGACGGTCGCTGGCGGCATCGCGCTGTTGGCCGTGGGTGCGTCGAATTCCGCCGCGGCGAACGACCTGCGGGTGCACGACGAGGCCGGCGTCAGGGACTATGCCGCCCGCTATGACCACGCGCAGTTGCAGTGGAATGCGGGCATCGGCGTGCTGGCGGCGGGGGTGGCGCTGGGTGGCTGGGCAGCGTGGTTGCATCTGCGCGCGCCGGCAGGTGCCACCAAGGCGACGGTGGCGCTCACTCCGACGGTCCGCGGCCTGCAGCTTGCGGTGGGGTTTTGATGCGGTCGTGGCCCGTCGTGCTTGCGGCCTTGTTGCTGGCTGCAGCGTGCATGTCGCCGCGCAAGTCGGTGGATTCGCTCCGGGTAGGGCTCGACATTGCGCCTGCTGTCGATGCTGCGCTGACCGAGGCTGCCGACGAAGATCTTGCGGCGGCAACGGATCTTGCCAGTGACGAGGATCTGGCGACGCAACCAGACGTGCTGCTCGCGGACCTTGCCGTTGACGATGTCGGCGATGCCGTGGACGGTCAGGCAGTGATGGACGCCGCTGAAACGGTTGGAACCGACGCCACGGCAGTCGACGCTGGCGTTGCTGAGATCGACGGCGCCGGAGATGTCGCAGGCGGTTCATGTCCAGCGCCATGCGACGATGGCAACTCGTGCACAGATGACTCCTGCGACGCCAAGACCGGGTGCGTGCATGTGCCCAACACGAAGCCGTGCCAGGACGGAAACCCCTGCACGAATGCTGATCTGTGCGCGAACGGCAAGTGCAAGGGCGTCCCGCAGAACCCGGCGGTTTCGTGCAACGACGCCAACCCTTGCACCACCGAAGGCTGCAGCCCAGTTAGCGGTTGCACGCACACGGCGATCGGCGGCGGTTGCGAAGATGGCAATCCCTGCACCGTCGGCGACGCCTGTTTGCAGGGGCAGTGCGCCGCCGGCGGCAACATGTGCACCTGTACCGGGGACGCCGATTGTGCCAGCAAGGACGATGGCAACGCCTGCAACGGCATGTTGGCGTGCGACAAGTCGTCGGCTCCGTACACCTGCAAGGTCAAGCCGGGTTCCATCGTGCAATGCGACGCCAGCAAGAACACGGACTGCCTGCAATACGGATGCTTGCCGAGCACGGGTGCGTGCGTTGCTACGCCGGCCGTCGATGGTACCGCATGCAGCGATGGCTCGAAGTGCACCGGCGCCGACGCGTGCAGCAAGGGGGGCTGCAAGCCGGGCGGCGTGGTCAAGTGCGACGACAGCAATCCCTGCACGGACGATTCGTGCGATCCCGTCGGAGGTTGCCAGCATGCCGCGAACAGCGCGGCCTGCACCGACGGCAACGCCTGCACCGTTGGCGATGTTTGCGCGGCAAAGGCCTGCAAGCCTGGCCCGTTGCTGGATGGTGACTCGGACGGGTTCGCGGCAAAAAGCTGTGGCGGGACGGATTGCGACGACAGCAAGAACAGCGTCAACCCTGGAGTACCCGAGGCCTGCACGACCACCGGCGTCGACGACAACTGCAACGGCAAGACGGATGAGGGCTGCACGCCCCTCAACGCGGTCGGCTGCGGAAAGGACGGCGACATTTGCGGCGACGGCAAGGGAGCGTGCTCTGCCGGGCACTGCTTCTCGACGGATTCAAAGGGGTACAAGTGGACGTTGGTGCCGGCGGGGCCGTTTTGGATGGGCTGCAATGCGGCGGTGGACAGCGATTGCAGCGGCAACGAAAAGCCGCAACATTTGGTAGATATGTCAGCGTATTGGCTTGGCGTCTACGAGGTAACGGTAGCCAACTATAAGGCGTGCGTGGATGGCTCCGGGTCTGGCTGCGCGACGCCGCAGGCCAACGTCAACTACGCGACGTGGGGTGTGCCGGCCAAGGAGCAGTATCCCGTGAACTACGTGAATTGGATGCAATCGCAGAGCTACTGCAAGTGGCTGGGCGGAGACTTGCCGACCGAAGCGCAGTGGGAAAAGGCAGCTAAAGGCGGGTGCGAAGTGTATGCCGGCAAGGACTGCAAGATGGCCGAGCCGGAGTATCCATGGGGCAATACTGCGCCAGGTTGCGGACTTCAGGCGGTGTTCACAGACGTAACAGGTAACGGTTGCGGCACAGACTCGACGTATGCGGTAGGTACAGGGGCGGCGCAAGGGCAGAGCCCGTATGGCGCATTCGACATGGCAGGGAATGTATTGGAATGGACCTTGGACTGGAGAGACGAGGACTTCTACAGCACCGCAGTGGCAACGCTAAAGGACGCAGTGAATTCAATTGGCAAGTCAACTCGCGTTGTTCGGGGTGGAAGTGCCTTCCATGGGTGGGGCGACCTTCGGGCCAGCTATCGTTATGCCGGCGCCCCGTCCACCGCTTTGCACACCATGGGCGTCCGCTGCGTGAAATCGACGACACCTTGAATCGCCGCCGCTTGCTGCGCCAACACCTCAGGCCCGTACCGAGTGCGATGCGTGCGGTAGGAGCGGCGGCGAAAGGAAAAGGAAATCCTGGGAGTTCGGAATGGGAATGCATTGTTGAAGGCGAGGATGCTGGGCGCCTTGGCTGCGCATGGGGACGCCGTACTGGCGGAGAGGTTTTGATGTCACGTTGGTTCATCATCCTCGCCAGCTTGCTGCTCGCGACCGGGTGCTTGTCGCCCCGGAAGTCGACGCAAACGTTGCACCAGGCGTTTGCCGGCGTCGATGCGGCCGATGCTGCGATCGGAGAGGTCGTCAACGCCACGGACGTGGGTTCGACCAACGAGGACGTGGCGGTCGAAGAGGACGTCGAGCCCAAAGGCGAGGATGCCGACGACGCATTGGCGCACGACGCGGCTGACACCGAGGACGCGGCCGTCATCTTGGACGCTGCTCCGGAAATTGCGGATAGCGGCGGTGACGTGGCCATCGACATCGGCAAGGACGCAGGTATCGATGCTGCTGTCGCAACCGATGTCGACGACGGGGGCGACGCAAACGATGTTGCGCTGGATGTCGTGCAAGACAGCGGACCAGCAAAGGACTCGGTCATCGACACAGGCATAGTGGTCGCGGACGTCACCGCGGACGCTGGGCAAGACGCTACGGCTGATGCTGGGGTCGCAGCGGGGTTCACGGCACGTGCCAGCTTTTCCACGATGCCATCAACACCGGCGGGTAGCGGGTACACGGCGCGGAGAACGGGATTCAGCTCGGCAAAGGCATGCGGTGGCGCGTACTGCGCAATTGGAGGATGGTCACCATGAACTGGAAAGGCACGACGGCGACCCTGCTTGCAGTGGTGGCCACGGCAGGCACGGCGTTCTACGCGGGGCGGGCAAGCGCAACTGGGGTGCCGGCGGCCAACGCCCTGACGTACTCAGGCACACTGTTCGACACAGCGGGCGCTGCGGTCAAAGTGCCGGTGCAAGTGCGCGTGCGGTTGTTCGACGGTGCGGTAGACAACGGCGACCCGGCCAAGTGCGCGAGTTCCGTGGTGATGACTGAGGCCGGCACCGGCCGCTTCGACGTGCCTCTCGGTGATGCGTGCGCGGCCGCCGTCCATGCGCAACCGGACCTCTGGGTAGAGATCGTCGTCGGCGTAAATCCGTTGACCATGCTGCCGCGCGTCAAGGCGGGCGCTGTGCCGTACTCGCTGGAGTCAGCGGTGGCGGGCTTGGCGGCGGGGGCGACTGGCAAGCTGCAACAGAGTTTGGACTACGCGACGGCGGGGGCGGACCAGGTGGCGGCGTTGAAGAAGCAGGTGAACGAGTTGGCGGCGACGGCGGCCAAACAGTCGGACCTGGATGCCGCGAAGGCAGAGCTAGCCGCGGTCAAGAGTAAGCTGCCCGCTCAGGCCGGCGTGGTCCCGAAGTCCATTGCCTTTCCGAAATACAACACACCACTTCCGTTCACTGTCATCAACGACAGCATCATCCTCTGGACGTACGGCATCGGCAAGGCGACGATCATGATCGATGGCGGGACGAACTGGTCGGAATCCGATGGATTCTATCCTCATCTCGTCATGCTTAGTCCCGGCGTCCACACCTTTGCGCTCAATACGACTTCGGGTACGGCCGATCCGTGTGCCGCCTGCCACATGGTGTACTTCGACGCGCCAGCACCTTGATATGTATTCGATCTATCCAGTCGGGCGTGCCGCAACTGATGGGGACACCGCCGCGTACGGGACAAGCCGAGCAGCGACTCCGAGTACCCGAGTACCAGAGCGTCGAACAGGCCGATCGCCAAGTCTGGGTACTTCGACAGAGCTGTGACGCTGAGGTGCTTGGTGCCCTTGGCCTTCGCCAGGTCCAG
>CAYHHL010000264.1:0-7204 GCA_964356325.1 uncultured Enterobacteriaceae bacterium
CTAGTCTGGGATCAGGTGGTTGGGCAGGACCCGCGATTCGGGGTCGGAAGACTTTGCCTTGTCCGCGCGCGCTTTGCGAACCACAGGCTTGGGCGCGGCAGCTTTGCCGGGCGGCATCACCACGGAATCGGTCGGGGCGGCTGACTCGGGCACAGGGAGGACCGGAGCCGGAGCCGGAGCCGGAGTCGGAGCCGGAGCCGGAGCCGGAGCCGGAGCCGGAGCAGGAGCCGCAGCCGGAGCCGGAGCCGCAGCCGGGACGGGCGCCAGGGCTGCGGCCTTCGGCGCGGCTTGTTGCGGCGGGAGAGCTGGGCTCGGCGCCTCCATGGTCATGACGAAGGCGATACCCAGGGCCACGGCGATCGCCAGGCCCGCGCCCAGGCCCAAATCGCGCCACTGCCGTTTGGAGGCCGCGCTCACGGTCGCCAATGGCGGCGCCAACGTAGCACCGGCACCTGTCGAATCAGGCAGTTGCGCCGGCACCGCGGCCGGGGCGGTGATCAGTTCGGCTCCAGCAAGGGGAAGCACCGCGGCAGCCGTCGGCAACGCAACGATTGTCTCGTCGTCCGTCGGCCCTGATTGACTAATCGGTTGCGAATCGGACACGGCGATCGCAGCCAGGGTGTCGCTGTCGACGTCATCCAGCGCGTCGGTCTGCGTAGCGACCCTTCTGGCCTGCCTGGCCGTCACGGCACCGGCGGCCATTTCACCCGGCGTATACAACAACGATTCCAAAGCAATACGCATGTCCCGCGCCGTGGCGAAGCGATCCTCACGCCGCTTGGCCAGCGCGCGGTTGACCACGGCCACGAAGGCGTCGGTCAGGGGCAACCTCGCCAGCGTCCGGATATCAGGAGGCTGCGCATGGGCGTGGCTGTACATCAGGGTCAGTGGGTTGCGATCGGTGAAGGGCGGCTGGCCGGCGACGCAGCGGAACAAGATGATGCCCAGCGAGTAGAGATCGGAGCGACCGTCGAGTTCCGCGCCCGAACATTGCTCCGGGCTCATGTAAGCCGGTGTTCCCAACGCCGTTCCAGCGCCGGTCAGCGAACTGTCCTGGGCTCGGGCGATGCCGAAGTCCAGCACCTTGACCACGGCCTCGTCGTCCCCCGAGTCGGCGAGCATGATGTTGGCCGGCTTGAGGTCGCGGTGCACCAACTTCTGGCCGTGCGCCTCCTGCAGCGCTTTCAGCACGGGAATCGCGATCTTCAGCGCTTCCCTTTCCGTGTAGACCTGGCCTACCTGCGTGCGCTCCCGCAAAGCCTGCTCGAGCGACGGACCTGACAGCAGTTCCATGGCGATGAACAGCGCCCCTGCGTCGGTCTGCCCCACGTCGAACACGCGAACTGTATTGGGATGGCGTAGATTGGCGGTGATCTGGGCTTCCCGGTAGAAGCGCCGCATCTCGCTCTCGTCGCCGCCGGCCGACAGCAACATCTTGAGTGCCATCTTCTGCTGAGTGCCCGTGTGTTCAGCGGCATAGACGGCGCCGAAGCCACCACGGCCGAGCACGCCGGTCACCCGATAGCGACCGGCGATGACGTCGCCTTCGTGCACAGCGGTCGAATCGGCGGACAACGGCTTGCGTGTGACGGTGGAAACGCCATCCAGAGCGCAGAACTCCGAGTCGGTCTTTTCGCCGCAAGCCGGGCAGATACGTAACGACATGGTAGAACTGCGGCTCCGTCAACGGACGCCGAGCCTAACTTGCCGGCCGTGACGGGACAAGGGCGATCGCACTCACTTGGTCACGCACGCGCCAGCCTTGCAGTAGAGGCCTTCCCCGCACGGCACACCGTCCGAGGCGACGGCGTGGGTGCAGCCCTGAGGCGCCGAGCAACCGTCCTGGGTGCACGGGTTGCCGTCGTCGCAGTTGACCGGCTTCTGGTTCTTGCAATCCTTGGCCGAGCACGCGCCGACCAGGCAATTGTCCTTGACGCAGGTGGCGTCGTCGTCCAGGGGGGCATTCATGCAGGCGCCCACTTCGCACCAGGCGATCGTGCACGGGTTGACGCCCGCGCACGGGTTCTTCTTGCAAACGCCAGCTTGCGAGCAGGTGCCATAGCCCCACTTGTCGGTGCGCACCACCCAGAAGTCGCCGCCTGTGCCAGGGTTGGTCACAGTGCCGACCATCGCGAAGCCGCCGCCGGGCATGGCCGCGACCTTGCGCAAAATGCCGCCGCCCGAACTGCCGAGCAGGCGCATCCACAAGACGTGCCCGGTCGTGTCGCCGCGGGCGATGAAGCCGTCGGCAACGCCCTTGATCGGGTCGTCGACCTCGCCGCTCATGACGAAGCCGTCGGCCAAGCCGACCAGGCTGCGAATTCGGTCGCCACCCAGGCCGCCCCACCCGACCTTGGACACGATGTTGCCAGCGACGTCCAGGCGCACCAGGATGCCGTCGTCCTGCGCGGTGGTCTTGTGGCCGTAGCCGACCGCGACGAAACCGCCCGGCACGGTCGCGATGCCTGTGCCGACGTCGTAGCTGTCGCTGGTGCCGATGATCCGGTTCCACGCCTCGTTGCCTGTGCCGTCCGTCGCGACGATCAACATGTCGCTGTTGCCGGAGAGCAGGGTCACACCGATTGCGACGAAGCCGCCATTGGGGCGCTGGGCCAAAGCATTGAATTCCTCGCTGGAGTTGCCGTAGATGAGGCCAGCCGTCTGGTTGCCGGCCGCGTCCAGGCGCACGAGCCAGCCGCGGGCGAGGCCATCCTGGCTGCCGGTGTAGCCGACGAAGGCCGAACCTCCGTCGTTCAAGGCCACGATCGCCCGCACCGCGTCGGCCGATTTGCCACCGACGCTCTTGGCCCACAGCTGCGTGCCGGTGGCGGTGGTGCGCACGAGCCAGCCGTCCTGGTTGCTGAGGTTCATGTTGACGTCGGTGCTGCCGGCCAGGAGGAAGCCACCGTCGCTCAACTGCGCCAGACCGCCGACGTTTTCGTAGGCGCCCTTGACGCCGTACAGGTTCTCGCCGACGAGATTGCCACCCGCGTCATAGCGGCCGAGCCAAAAGTCCGCCTGGACGTTCGCCCCGGACGCGCCGGCCGCCGCGATGCCGCCGTTCTTGAGGGCGACGACTGCGAACCCGGAGTCGGCGTACTTGCTGCCAGCGGTGGCTTGCCAGGCGATGGGTGTCCCGCCGCACTTGCCGCCGCTACAGAAGTCCGGTTCAGTGCACTTGTTGCCGTCGTCGCACGGCAGGTTGTTGGCCGTGACGGTGCATCCGAGGGCGAGGTCGCACACGCTGTCCGTGCAAAGGTTGCTGTCGTCTTGGCACGAGGCGGGCGTGCCTCCGGAGCATACGCCAGCCTGACAAGTCTCGCCCTCGGTGCAGGCGTCGCCGTCGCTGCAACTACCGGAGACCAGGGCGATGTGCGTGCAGGATCCGGTGGTGGCGCAGGCGTCGGTCGTGCACGGGTTGGCGTCGTCACACGGGGCCGCGCAGGCGATGACGTCGCCGATGAGGTCGCCGGCAACGTTGCCACCGGCCTCGACCGCGCCGTCTTGACCTGGCGGTACGTCGGCGAGGGCCGCGACGTCATGCGAGGAAGCAAAGCGCTCGTCCGCTGGCAGTGCCACCGAACAGCCGCCTAGGGCCAACACGACCAGCATCAGGGTCGCCCGGGCCATCAAAACTGAACCGCCAAGGCTGGTTCAGCCGGAGGTCGCGCCGCCGCCGGGGCTTGTCGAAGTCGCAGCCACACCAGTCCAGCTGCGACGATGGCGACGCCCACCGAGGTGGCGATCGCCGCGGTGCGGTAGTTGCCCTCGATTTCCGTGGCTCGCGAATGCGCCGCGTCGCGGGTCACCCCGGTGATCCAGGTGGTTTTCGCATCGGTCACCGCGAGGTCGCGCTGCAGCTGCTGGTCCTGGCCATTCGCGCTCAGCCACAAGCCGCCACCCACGACGGCCGCGACGCCGCCGACCGCCGCCGTCGTCCAAGCGGGCCACGTCCGCGGCGGCGGTGCTTCGATCCGGCGCACTCTGGGTGTCGCCACAGCCGGAACTTCCGGCGCGGCCACCGGAGGTTCGAGTGCAAGCAGGGCCGCGGCCACTTCGTGACGTTCCGCGGCGTCGGCCGGCGCCTTGTCCTGCCAGGCTCGGTAGTCGGCCAAGGCAGCTTCCTTGTTTCCGGCCGCCTGTTCCGCCCGCGCCGCCTCCAGCAGCCAAGCGAAGCGCGCAGGATCGAGCAGCAGTGCTGCGTGGTAGAGCTCGGCCGCCAACGCCGGGTGGCCGCCAGACCGCGCCTGGGCCGCCGCCGCCGCCTGATCCGCGGCACGTTTCTGAGGAATCTCAGCCAGGTGCTGTTTGGCCTTCTCGGCGTAATCGCCCGTTCCGTCCTGGGGCAGGGCCAGGAACCGGCGATACAAGGCGTCGGCCCGGTCCAGGTTGCCCGCCAGTTGCGCCGCTCGCGCCGCGCTGTAGAGGACCGCCGAGTCGCGCGGGTTGAGGGCCCAAGCCGACTCGTACAAGTCCGAAGCGCGTGGGTAATCGCCGGCTTCATAAGCGTTCGCCGCCTGCCGAGCCATGCTTGCGGCCGCGGCCACCTTGTCCACCGCCCATGCGGTGTGCGGCAACGTCGCCGCGGTCACGGCAATGCAGCACCAGGCAAGCAGAAAGGAACGGGGCGACATGGCGGCAACTCCTGGACGATGAACCTTGGCCATTGTTGCCGTCCTCGACCCGTCGCGCAAGCCGGCATGAATCGCGTTACTTCAGGTTGATCTGCAACAGCAGCACGCGCCCCTTCTCCTGCGCCGCCGCCAGCTTCACCTGGTTTTCGACCATGCGCTTGGCGACTTCTGCCAGCTTGCGGCCGGTGGACTCCAGTTGCGCCACCAGTTCGCCCCGCAGCTTCTGCGCCACCGGACCCTGCGGCAGCGCGTCGAGGTTGCCTTGGATCCGCCAACTGTCCCGCTCGAGGATCTCCCGTTGCTGCGCGAGGTTGCCACTGTCCCGCTCGATGGCGGCAATCTGGTCCTGCAGCGCCAGCAACTCGCGAATCGGCCCGGTCACCGCGTCCTCGACCTTGTGGCCCTGCAAGTAGTAGCGGAACGCGTCGAGCACGGTCGTCGTCAACCCCGCCTCGATGAACTCGACCGGCGTGGTTTCCACCAGTTTGGCCTCGGCCTTCTGCTTGGCCGGCACCACAACCGGCAAGTAGACCTCGCCGCCCGTGCGCACCAGATCCTTGGGCGGATCGACCAGCGTCGTGCCGCCGGTCAGGGGCAGCTTCACGTAGGCGACGGCGTCCTTGTCCCGGCTCGACTGCAGCGTCACCGTTCGCGTGTAGACGCGCTTGCCTTGGACCGTGATGCGGCCGTTGACCACGCGCACGAGATGCAACTCTTCGACCTTGCTCAGCGACTTCAGATCCAGCGCGAAGCCGGACTCGCGGGCGTAGGGGATGAACGCCGTCTCGTCCTTGCCGATACGTCCGATGAAACCCTCGCCGGCGAACGTGCCTTCGACGTACAGCGTGATCGGCCCGCCTTCGAGCGAGGACTCCTTGCCGTTGCGCAAAAGCACTGCACGAAAGGGAGCTTGGCCAGAATTCGGCTCGCGGAACAGGAAGACGTCCTGGCCCTCGACCTTGCGCGACACGATGTTGATCAACGCCGCCGAGCGATCCGGCACCGTCACCGGCATCGTCGCGCGGTAGGTGTACAACGCCCCGACTTCTTTGCCTTGCACCATTGCCTGGGCCGAGCGGATCGAGGCTTCCCGGCGCGCTTCCTCTTCGGCCCGGGCTTGTTGCTGGCCGGTGTCCGACGCGCGCTTGCGTTCCATGGACTCCATCTTGGGCGCGGGTGCCGCCATCGGCCGTCCCGCACTCTTCTTGGCCGACTGCGACTTGCTGGGCGCGTAGCCACCGCGCGGTCCCCCTTGCTCGTCCTCCAGGGCACCCGCGGACTCGGCCGGCGGCGCAGGCGGCGGCGATGCTTCGTAGCCCACGTCCGGTTCCGGAGGCGCATCGGCTACTTGCGGCATGCGCGACGACAGATCGGGACGTTGGACGTGGTGCGGCGTGTGCAGGTTGTACTTGAACGACAACGGCGAGCCGACCACCAGGGTCAGGTCGATGTCCCGCCAGTCCTCGCCCGAGACGTTGTCGACGATCGCCCAGCCCTGCAATTGCACGCCCTTGCCCGGTTCGACCCAGGCGCGGTAGGCGGGTCGCCAGATCGGCACCTCATGGATATAGCTGACGATCAGGTCATGCGTGCCGTCGCCCGCCAGCCGAATCATCAGCTTGACCGGCTTCCACGCACCTTCACTGCGCGAGATGTCCAGCGATTGCTGCAGGCCCACCGCCAGGGTCCGGTCGCCGATGGTCACCCGCTTGATGCCAGCCACCGGCGTCGTCAGCAGTTGGTCGTCGCCCGCCATCAACGTCAGGATTTCGCCGGCATCGGTGCTCGTGCCATCGACGTTCTTCTCGATCTTGCTGCCTTTCTCCACGCCGACGACGCGGCCTCGCAGCGTGCCGTCCTCGCCCTCGACTTCGACTTCGGCGCCGCGCAGGACCGAGAGCAGCCCGTGCATGCCCGTGGCATTGCGCACTTGCGGCGGCAGTTCGGCGGCCAGGCGATCGCCCGAACGTTCGACCGGCAGCGACACCGAGGAAGCCATGCCGCCCGAAAGGTCCAGGATCGACAGGGACTTGAGCACGTCGTTGATCTGATCGGGGCGCACGCGCAGTTCGACCTGGCCGGCCTGCAACTGCCCGCGGCGTTCGAAGTAGCCCACGCCGTTCTGGTACAGCACGACCTTGCGCACTGGCAATTCCGCACTGGTGTCGGGGGCTACGGTGATGCCGGCGCTACAGCCCAGGGCGCAAAGCAGGGGTAGGAGCGAGGCGAATCGGGCGGATGGACGCTTCATGGGGGCAACTCCTCGTGGGGACCGCGGGCGAGCATGCCCCGGTCGGCGCGCTCGGGCAACGCTCGCGGCGTCGTCGTTGGCGCGGTGGTCGGGACCGGGGCGAAAACCGTTGGTGGCGTTGAACCTATGCCCGAGCCCGTTTTCGAGGGCTGAGAAGCGGATAGCTGTTAGCCAGGAATCGCGGAATACCGCTCGCCCCTGGCTAACCCTCGAAAACGGGCAGGTCATAGAGCGACGCAGGAGCGTCAGACCTGCCCTGACCCGTGCCCGAACCCGAACCCGAACCCGAACCCGAACCCGAACCCGAACCCGAACCCGA
>CAYHHL010000265.1:0-7159 GCA_964356325.1 uncultured Enterobacteriaceae bacterium
GTGATCTCACTCGATTAGAGCGCTGGCGCCTGCCTATCCGCTTATCTCAGGTAGCATTGCTGCCTGCACAACCACTCAATCACACGCATGCAGTCGTCCTGGGATAGAACGGATCGCGTCTGATCAGGAACCGGTGGGCATTGACGCCGACGCCTTGCCAGCCGATCATTAGCGCGCCACCGACGCTTTCGGGAGTCGGCCTTCCCTGCAGCCAGCGGGATCACGCGTTTCGCCACCATCGCCGATGCCGCCCTCGAGGCTCCATGCAGCACACGCGCTTGCCCCTTGCCATTCTCGCCGTACTCCCTGCATCGTTTACGCTGCTTGCGGCGTGCGGCGCACTGCAGCATCACGAGGAGGCTCGTCCGACCGTGCGACCCGCTGCCCTTGTCGAAGAGGCGCAAGAATCCAGACAGGCACGTGCGGAAGATCTCGGGAATGCCTCAAGGCTTCTCGAAGGGGCGACTGAGCCGTTCTCTCGCGGCGACGCCGAAGAGGCGACGTTTTGGCGGTCGGCGTACCACGTGCCGGTCGACTGGGATGAGGAATTGGACTTCCTTCGCGAGCGCGCGGCCGCCTACACCGAACTGAGCCTCCAGCCCACGCCTACGCTCGCGCGGTTCGGCGTTGCGGATGCGGCTAGCCAGGCCAAAGCCGCGATGTTCGCCTACGTCAAGCTGGCGCTGGCTAGGGCGAAGTCTGCGGCCGTCCCGACCACGTTGTCGCCGGCCGTGACCCCACTTGCGTACCTTGAGCACCTGGTTGCCGTAGTCGAACTGTTAGCCGAGAATGCTGTTCCCGAGCCTGAACTGCGGGCCGCGCTCGGGCAGGAGTTCCAACGCACGGTGTGGCCGACGTTTGTTCGTGATCTGGCCACGGGTCTGGCGAAGGCGTACTTCAGTCGCGCACGCCTTGTGCTTCGTGCCTTGCCTGCGGGACGGGGTGCTGTGCTGCCGGCTCCGCTGGTCGAGGCGAAGTCGTCGATCCGCCGCGTTGCTGCCGCAGTGGAGGCCCTCAAAGCGCGGTGGAGTTTCGCGGACGGCGACATCGGCGTGACGGCCAACGAGCGGAAGATCATGGACGAAGAGTTCGAGGGCGACGAACCCGGCGACTTGCCTGGATTGTGAAGGCATGTTGGCGTGGCGGGCACGCGCCCAGCCGCGGATGCGGGCAGTAGCTTGCTCATCCTCACCATACCTCGCTGACCCCCAATTCGGCTAAGAAAATAAATCGCGATCGACCGGGGAACTCGAGTTCGGACACCGCGGCCCGCAAGACAAAGCGCCGCATAATATTAAGGACCTCGAATTCAGCCGCCCACATGAGTCTCGTCTCTTCCGAGCCAAATACCCCTGCGCGAAGCAGAACTTCGCCGCCCGTCTCATGGGCGCATGTGAAGCAGGTGGCGACTCCGACGCCGCGTCGCCAGACAGACGCTGGCGAGTCGTCCTCCCCCCCCCGCCCGCGATATTCACCTGTGAACCCATCGAGTTCGCCATACACGCCTAGGTACGTGAACCAGGCTGTCGCGCGCAATCGGCCCTGAACTGCAAGCAGGCCGGTGTACCCGTGATCTCCGTAGATGCTGTCGGGGTCAGCGGACCCCTTGTCCTCGAGCAGCTTCAGAAGACGTACATCGCCCTGCAATTCGAGACCCAGGCACGACGCGTTGGCACAACTCGCCTGGGTCCAAAAAGCGTGTCGGCCCGAAAACGCGAGAGTAAAGCCGCCTCCTTCCGCTTCTGAAGAAGACGTTTTAGGGACGATTTTGATTACCCCAACCGAGAGGAATGCTGTGCCGTGTCGTGTTGCCTCACGCTTTTGTTTGTTGGCGATCTCATCTCTGCGTATGGCTGCCCCTTCTTTTATAGCGTTATTGATTCTGACCACGTTGGCTATCCTCGTTTGCAGTTCGGATGCTAGTTTGGTGGGGTAGTCCCAGAGATGGCGGTAGTTCTTCTGAAGTTCAATGGCGGCCCGTCGCTCGGCCTCGGCGTCTTCAAGAATCACGTCATCCTGCTGTGCAATGAGCCTGACCAGTTCCTTCGCCAACTCGATCGCCTCCGCCGGCGGGACCGGGACCGGGGACGGCTTAATGGGTACCTTCGGGCATGTTTGGTTCGCCGCGTTTGTAGCGTCTTTCTTCTGGGCAGGGCCCTCTGCCATGCGGGAGGCAAGCCTGAATGCGTCGCAAGCAGCACGCCAGTCCAGCTTCTTCTCGGCTCTTTCCCCCCGCTGCATCCACGTGTAGTAGCCGGCCGTTGCCTCACTGGGGCTCGGCGTGCCAATCGTTGCGAAACCGACGATGACTACTTGGAGGATCCGTATCTGCGAATGGAATGAAATCATGGCGCTTACTCCTTATCCTAGTGGCTCCAAGAAACCTCCAGAGGCCCACATCCGTCGGATTCCGCGCTAGCAATGCCAATTCCGACCGGGCTGCCCCCGAGAAATCTAAAACTGGTACTTGTACCTAACCTGCCGCTTAGCAGTCTTAATTCGATATTTTGGCCGGTTGGGCATCGCCAATAGGACACGTTCGTCTCTGCCTTTCCGCGGGCGGTCTTGCAGCCGCTAGGTAGAGCACCTGCGGACTTGCAACCAGGCGGTTGTGCAACTTCGTAAGGGCCGAAGTGTGAGACCAACACGAACTCAAAGTCGGCCGCGCTGTCTGGCCCGCCACCGGTCGGTGAAGATCCACCAACCACTTCGGTTTCCTCTTGTGTGTCGTCGTTGGCAAGGTCCGGCTCCTGTAGGACATCCTGAGCCCCAGCGTCGTGCGGCGAGACTGGGGGTCTTGACGGAGCCGGCCAGGAAACCCGGGGCGGGCCGCCATGGTCATCCTGCATGCTTGTCGACACCCAGGCCCCAGTCAAGCCGCTTGCCATCAGCAGAACGATACTTCCGATCGCAACTGTGGCGACCGTGGAGGCTTTGGTCCGGCGTTTGGCCACGACCACGTCGGGTTCACGATCAAACACCGCACTGACGCTCTTCTCAATTTCGACATGCAATACTTGAAGTCTGGCGAGGAGCGGTTCTATCTCCTCGGCTCCGGCCGAAGACTCTTGCTCGGATGCTCGGCTTTCCACCTCACGGGCCTCGTGCAGCATTTGAAGCACAGGGCCTGCTGGCTCAACGCGCTTTGAAACGAGCTCAAGCCAGGAATGCGCCTTGCGCAATTGCTCCACCTGACGTGATCGCAACTCTTCTTGTTTCCTCCGGTAGCTGGAGACGAACTCTTCGAGCGCGAGGCGCATGTCAGTGGGATTCTGATAGCGCATAGTCATTTCCGGGTTCAATGCCTTGGCTAGAACGCCGTACACCCCCTCAGCCATGCCGTCAGGCCGGTCGGGCACTTGTTGCATGTACGCCAGTTTCGCACGCACAGCTGCCTTAGTCGCGGCTGACACCGCGGCAGCGTATAGCTGGGCCGGAGTTGCTCTCGACCCGCGTTTGCGAGCCGTGTCGCAGGACTCGACGACGGCGTCAAAAGCTACATGAAACAACTCCGTTGGCGCGGTAGCGTGCCCAGCGCTATTGACGATCGGCCCACCGTACGCGGCAATCGCTTCTTTCGCAGCCAGCTCAATGTCCTGATCATCGACTGGGAATGGCACACGACCGGTGCATAGCTCCCACAGGATCGACCCGACTGCATGGGCGTCGGTGGAGAATCTCACGACATGTCCTTGAAGTTGCTCAGGTGCAGCGTAGGAGAATGTTGCCCAGACTATTCCCTGCTGGTTCGCATTGAATGGTTGGTGCCCCGCGAACTGCCATGTGCCGAAATCCATTATTTTTACGAGGATATCGATTTCATCATCCATCATCCGTTCTCGGGCGAACAAATTGCTGGGCTTCAAGTCGCAATGAACTACATTTATCAGACAAAGTTGCTCAAGACCTGCGAGCAGTGCGCAGCCGATTCGAGCAATCCTCACTGGCGGCACAGGGCCTGTGCCACCTTCAACCCTCGCAAACTGGGCAAGAGACGGCCAGTCCACGAATTCAAGTACGAGATACATCGGATCGCCAGCATCGTGGGTCACGTACCGAACAAATTGCCGTTGCGTGTCGGCGTGGGGCAATTGGCCCAGCAAAGCCGTCACGGCGGCCTCATGTTCGTATCGTAGTGTCCGAATTTCATGCTCAGTGGGCGACCCAGTTCGGGCAAGGATCTTGATAGCGACGACGCGATGGTTGTCTTCCCTGGCGTCGGTGTCCTCGGCTTGGAAAACGGTGTCCATTCCGCCGCCTAAGCGCCTCAGCAGCCGAAATCTGCCGACCTTGGCGTTTGGTAGACGTTCCCATCCGGCCTTTGGCCGCTCGCAGTTGCAGTTTGGACACGTGGGCGCCGGCTGAGCGAACGAAGCCCAACAGCGCATGCATAGGTTCTTGATTGGGAAAACGGCCACCTCAATCGGCAGGGCCACCTCAATCGGCAGCGTAGGGGCACCGTCATCGGCGTGTTCTTCGGCGGCAGCGTCGACAACTTCAAGGTTCTGCGGGTCCTGCCCATGCTCTTGACGAAAATGTACAGCCACGCAAGGACTCCAATTGTCTGTATACCGGCGACACGCAAACCGGGGGGCCCCCGCCACTTCGCCCGTCGCCCGTCGCCCGCCACCAGACCTTCCGGCGGCTGCGCGAAGCGTTGATTCCACGTCTACGCCACCAGATCCGCGCCGTCAAGCCGCCTATTTCCACGGTCTGACGCATCGGATTGGCCCGTGTTGATGGCTTTGACTTGTCGCCCGGGTCCGGCGATTTCCGCTTGCGCAGCCGGCTCGCACGAACACCATCAATTCTGAACTGTTGAGGTCGCGTTGGTCGGGCAAAGGGTTGCACGCCGGTGGCGCCAGACCAAGAACATGCGTGATACCAGCAACCTTGATGGAGGTGGCGGTGCTAGCGGAAACCGCCATCGGCATACGGATCGGCGACGCCGTCAACAACGGGGTTGTCGCGCCGATGAGTGGAAATCGCCCAAGCGACAACGCAGTCTGCAAGACGCCGGCAGCATCCAAGGGTTCATCGCGTTCTCGTGGACTCATCAGAGCGTCAATGTCATGGATGAAAACAAGGCTTGCCCATTGGCCTTGAGGACCTCATCTCGAAGCTTGCGCATCCGCTCGCAGTACGCGCCGAACATGCCCTGCCCCGACGTGCCTGCGAAGAGCGAACCGTCGATCCCGATGATGACTGCTGACCGCAACTTGCCGTATTGCGCCGTGTGCTCCGCGAGACGCAGCGCAACTCCCTCCGCAACAGAAGCAAGGTCCACTCCGGGTTCGCCGACGAGGCAGGGATTGTTGGCCGGTCCCTTCAGCAGGTCCCTTCAGCAGGACGCCGATCACGGCGTCGACCAGCGTGTCCCGGCAGACCCTCGGAGTGAAATCGCAGCTCTGTGCCTCCGCGGTCAGGTTGCGGCCCATGGCGCGAAGCACCGGATACTGATCTGGCGTCAAGTCGAGGAGCCGCCCCGCACTGCTGGCCGGCGTGGGCGCCTCTGCCTGCGGGTCTTGAGTTGGCCCAGTGGGAAAGTGCATGCGCCACCCAGCATGGGACTCGTACCCGTCGAGTGCCTTGTCGCTTCGTGTACGGACCGCCGCAGCAATGACGACGGCTGGTTCGCCACGCTACGCGCCGGCGTCGTCTCGGTCAAGCTCGGTTTCTTTGGCATTTTCGAGGCTGGTTGGACAGAGTCGGCCTTGCTGCCGACAGTCGGCCGGCGTAGGCTCCGTTGGGCCTGTGGCCAAGCGCAGGAAGTCCCTGGATGGTGCGAATGGCATCTCCGCGAGCGCCCTGCTTGACGTTGGCTTTGACTCAGTGGTTCGACCGACAGCGGGACACCAAGAGGAGCATGAGATGCGGTATGTCACCCTCCCGCTCTTGGTCACTGCAACACTCGCCTACCCCGTCCTTGGGCACGCACAGAGCGCCGCCATCGTGTGGAAGGCTGACGCGAAGGGCAGAGGGGCGAGTATCTGGGTCGACGCGGGCGGCAACGAGATCGTCAAGCGAGCCGAGATCGTAGTCGCGGTGGGCGCGCGCCTCTGGGCTGTGCGTCAGGGACGGGAGTCGATTCAAGTCTCTACGTGCTCGTGCGCCCAAAAGGCCGACCCTGCGGAATCGATCGACACCAAGTGCTGGCACACCATGAGGCAACAGGGCAGCGAACTGGTTTCGCTCGACGGCCACGCGCCTTTGCATGTCCGCATCGACCACGACCTTCCGAAGCAGGCCGTCGGCGAATTCTGCCGCTCGATAGACGTGATTGCGGGACTTGGCCCGTACCTGTTCCTCGATATCGCCGATGACAAATACGAATGTCTCACCCACAACTCCGTCGAACACGAAGCCCGCTTGCTTGATCTGCGAACGACGAAACCAGTGACGCTGCTGGCAGACATGGAAAGCAAGGCGCTGGCGGAGACCCTCCTGCCAGAAGCGCTGCGGGCGCTGAAGCGCAGACGAGACGAGTTCGCGCCTGAGTTGACGATGCTCGTGCCCACGCTCGACCGCAAAGGGAGGTTCAAGCTCAAGGGTCAACTAACCTTTGGGGACTGTTACGCTTGCTCAGATCGCCTGTGGGACAGCTACAGCGTCTCGGCGCGCGTCGACGTGCCGAAGGCGCCGCGTGAACTCACGCCGCTGCTGAACCCGCCGGCCTTCGTGGCAGCAGCGCTGGCGAAGCACAGGGGCGGCAAGTTCGCAGGGTATTCGATGGTTGAAGCCGCTTCGCCTGACGTAGCCGCGATGCTGCTGACGTTCCGCAAGCAGCCAGTGCCACGGCGCGTGAAGGTGAAGTGCGGCGGCGGGGACGTTTGGTGACTGGGCGTCGCCTCCATGGGGCGCCCTACATCGAAGGAGAGAACCGGTACAATTGCTTGAAGGGACGCTGCGCGCTCAGGATAGTCTAACCGCGGCTGCCGCCGATGAGGGCCGTGCCGTCGGCGGTCAGGGCGACGGCGGCCAGGTTGCAGTTGATGCGTAGCCACGCGACCACCGCCGCGCCGAACACAGGCCCAGGCGGACGACGCCCCGACTGGCTACGCCCACGCGAGTATGGCGGGCGTTGCGGACACATCGCTTGCGGGTCCGGCCGCGGCGGCGAGGTCGTAGACGGGCACCTGATCCTTTTGCGGTTGCTCGT
>CAYHHL010000266.1:0-7120 GCA_964356325.1 uncultured Enterobacteriaceae bacterium
TCGCGGATCCTGCCGATGTCACGCAGCAACTGGTCGTCGTACTGCAACCACGAGCCGTGCACGAAGTAGTGGCTCTCGATGCGGGCGAAAGCCAGCGCGAAGGCGTCCTCCTCGTAGTGCGAGACCATCATCGCGTCGTAGTGCAGCCTGCTCGTAGCGCCCTCCCAGCGACTCCAGGCCCGCGCACACGCCACCCGCTCGGCTGGGTCGTCGCCGATCAAACGGCGGTAATACGCGGACATCAGGTCGCCGCGCTCGACCTCGGGAATCGGCGCCAGGTAGTCATCCCAGGCATCCGGGAACAGTTGCGAGGCGCCCTCCTGGTAGAACCACAGCAATTCCGAGCGCCTGAGCAAGAAGATGCCGCGCAGGACCAGTTCGGACACGCGCTCCGGATGCGCCTCGGCGTAGGCAATGCCCAGCGTCGAGCCCCAGGAACCGCCGAAGATCTGCCACTGATCGATGCCGAGGTGATCGCGCAACCGCTCCATGTCCGCGATCAGATGCCAGATCGTGTTGTCCTGCAGACTCGCGTGCGGCGTCGAACGGCCACAGCCGCGCTGATCGAACAGGATGATGCGGTAGGTCAGCGGGTCGAAGAACTGCCGGTGCCAGCCGTCGCAGCCGCCGCCCGGACCGCCGTGGATGAACACGACAGGCTTGCCTGCGGGATTGCCACACTGCTCGTAGTACATCGTATGTACGGGAGAAACGTGAAGGTGGCCTTGATTGTACGGCTCGATCGGCGGATAGAACGTGCGCATGGAATGTCGCGCTCCTTGGCTCTGGCGGTCGGCGCAGCGTAGGGGCACGCCCGCCGCTTGTCCAACCCGCCCCGAGGCTGACGGCAACGAGACCTCGGCGCCGGCAAGTGCGCCCGGCAGGCGGCGAATCCACGCTCCTGCTGGCAAACCCGGCAGTGCGCTTTCGTCCCAGCAGGATTGACGCTAGACTCCGGGTTTCGTGAACCTGCGCGAGGTCCTGCCCGTGTCGCTACCCGCTACGACCCCCACATGCCGCCAGATCGCGCACCGCCAGCTTGGCCGACCCGCGTCGCCGACTGGCCTGGAACGCTCGGCGCTGACTCATCTTTTCCTGATGTTGTGCCTGCTAGCGGCGCCACTGCTCGCCACGCCCGCGCACGCCCAGGACGAGGCGCCCGCGGCCGCCAAGATGCCGCTGCACCCGGACGTCGCGGCGGCCAGGCGCTTGATCGACGACGAGCGCTGGTACGACGCCTTCTCCAAGCTCGCGGATTTCGTACCTTCCTTGGCGGTGGACGATCCCAACCGGCCCGAAGCGCAGTTCCTCCTGGCGCGCACCCTGTTCGGCCTGGGGCTGTATCAGTCGGCCCTGCGTGGCTTCGATGCCGTGGCAGTGCCCGCCGATCACCCGCTGTATCGTGAGAAGTTGCGGTACTACCTGTTGATTCAGCATGCGGTTCCGGGCGACCTGGCCACCGTGGAACGCCTGTCCGACGCCGCGGAATCCGTGCACCGCAAGCAGGACGTGGACGAAATCCGCTTTCTGCTCGGACAGTACTACTACAACGTCGGCGACCAGGAGCGTGCGATCAAGAAGCTCCTGCCGATCAAACCCGAGGCCGGCGAGACCTACCTGCGCGCGCGCCACCTGCTCGGCGTCATCTATGTCGTGAAGAACGTGGCACAACCGGCGCTCGAGGCGTTCAAGGACGTCCTGCGCTTCGAAGAGCAGATGGGCAGTCCGAACTACTACCAGCAATACAAGGACATGGCGAACATGTCGCTAGGTCGGCTGTTCTACTCGATCGGCCAGTACGAGACCGCGGGCCGCTACTACGATCGCGTGCAGGAAGGCACCACGGCGTGGCTCGATTCCTTGTTCGAACTGGGCTGGACGTACTTCCAACTGGGCCGCATCGATCGCGTGCTCGGCCAGTTGCATACGCTCAACTCGCCGTATTTCGAGGATCGCTACTACCCGGAAGCGCGCGTGCTCGAGGCGCTCATCCATTTTCGCACCTGCCGGTTCAACGAGACCCTGGTGTCGGTGCAGCGGTTCTTGCGCGATTACAAGCCCTTGAAGAAGGAGCTCGACGCCCAGCTCGCCGGCCAGCGCACCGACGCCGAGTTCTACGAATACCTCGCCGGACTTTCCGCCAACAAGAAGACGCTTTCCGTGCAGTTGCGGCGCATCTTCAACGTCGCGCTCAAGGACAAGCGGTTGCAGCGCGGTTTTGCCTCGGTGGTGCTGGCCAACGACGAGATGGCCGGCATCGAGAAGCTCGCGCGCAACACGTCGGCGCGCAACGCCGCGGTCGAACTGAAGGAGGACATGGGTCGCGTGCGCGCCGTGATGATCGCCGAGGCTGGTGGTCTGGCGCGCGCCCGTCTGACCCGCGTGCGTGAGGATCTTACCGAGATCATTCGTCAAGGTCTGCGCATCAAGTACGAAACGCTCAAGGCCCGCCGCGGCAGCATCAGCGACACCGTGCGCAAGGACATGGCCGAGACCGCCAAGGCCGTCAGCGAGCCCCGCGGTGAGGACGACGAGCACGTGGTCTGGCCGTTCGATGGCTCGTATTGGAAAGACGAATTGGGCGGTTACACGTACGACACGCGCTCCCGTTGCGTCGCCGCACAGATGCCCAAGGCCGCCAAGCCCGCCAGCAAGGCTTCGGGCAGCGCGACCCAGCCCGCCACGGAGGGCAAGTGATGGGCCAGACGATGCAGCGACTTTCCAGGCGTCTTCACGCCAACCAGGCGGTGGCATGGTTGCTGACCTGCGGCCTCTGCCTGCCGGCGCTGCAGCGCGAGGTCCTGGCGCAGCCGAAGAAGGCCAAGGTCTCCGCGGAACCGACCGAGACGCAAAAAGCTCAGGCTTCCGGCGAGATCACGACCTTCAAGCGCGCGGGCGACGACGCCAAGAAGGCGGACAAGAAGGGCGACAAGAAGGACGACAAGAAGGCCGCCGAAGCCAAGAAGGGCCCGGCGCGGCCAGAACAGCGGCGCACGCACGAGCGGTCGAGCCTCGAGGACATCGACGACGAACTGGCGATCCTCAAGGAACTTCTGGATATCGAGCGCGGATCGGACACCGAAGCGGACACGCTGCTCGAGCTTTCGTACGTGCTGTGGGACCGCGCGGAAGCCTATGAGATCGAAGCGTATGACCAGAAGTACGAGATCGGCATCGCCCAGGCCGAACAGGCGGGCGAGAAGGCCGAGGCGCGCCGGCTCAAGGTCGAGCAGCAGAACCTTCTGGAACTCGGCCGCGCCGCCAAGCTCGACGTGGTCAACCACCTCAAGCGCATCGAGCGGGCGTTTCCGAACTTTGGCAAGCTCGACGAGGTCCTGTATTCACTCGGGTTTCACTTGAACGAAATGGAGCGGCCCGGCGAGGCGGTCGATGCGTACATGCGCCTGGTGCGCAAGCGCCCGAAGTCGAACTTCTTGCCCGACGCGTACCTCGGCATCGGCAACTACTACTTCAGCAAGAACCAGGGCGGCGAATCGCTCAAGTGGTACACCAAGGTCACTGAGTTTCCGGCGAGTTCGGTCTACGGCTGGGGTCTCTATTACATCGCTTGGGTGCATTACAACCAGCAGCAATGGGACGCCGCGATCAAGGGCTTCATCCGCGTGCTCGATTACTCCAAGAACGAGGCGAACGGCCGCGTCGGCTTCGTCGAGGACGGCAGCCGCTACCTGGTGCGGTCGTGGGCAGAGACAGGCAAGCCCAAGGAAGCGCTGGCGTTCTTCAAGCGCGTTGTGCCAGGGACGGAAATCCTCCTGCTCGACAACCTCGCCGCGTACTACATCGAAGTCTCGGCGTTCGAGAAGTCCAACCAGGTGCTGGACGACCTGATCGAATACGCCAAGAGCGATGGGCAACTGCTGAAATACATGACGATGCGCCTGGAGAACAGCTACAAGCTGCACGACCTCGAGCAGACGGTTCGATCGGCGCTCATGGTGAGCAACGAACTCAAGCAGCACCCGGACAAGAAGCCAGCCTCGCTGGAACTGCTGTTGGCCGAGGTGGCGTCGACCTACCACGCCGAATACGAGCGCACGCTGACGGTGGCGACGTTGGAAGCGGCGGAGAAGGTCTACCGGATCTACGGCGAGAGCTACGAGCAGGGCGACCACGCCTACGACATGCTGCACAACCACGCGTTGGCGCTGTTCCAATTGGCCGAAGTGTCGTGCAAGGAGTCGAGCAAGACCGCGGGCGAGAAGGCCGGGCAACTCAAGGACTTGTGCAATACGCGCTACCACGATTCGGCCGCGGCATACGAGCGCGTGATCACCCTGCAACCGGCGGGCAAGTACGCGGAATCAGCGGCCCATCGCGCGTTCATCGCCTATTACCGCACCCAGAACGTCAACGCCGAGACCGGCACCAAGGACCAGGACAACATCTTGCGTCCGGTGCCGCTGTCGACCACCGAGGACCGTGTCGCCAGCGCTTGTGACCGCTACATCGGCATCGCGTTGAAGAACAAGAGCAAGGAGGACGTGCCTGAAGCCTTGTTCGTCGGCGGTCGGCTTTGGTACCAGCACAATTACTTCGAGAAAGCCGGGCCGATGCTGGCCACGCTGGTCGAGCGCTTTCCGGACCACACGCTGGCGGTCACCGCGGCCCGGCTGATGATGTCGTCGTGGGCGCTCGGTCAGGACGGCAAGAACCTGATCAAGTGGACCAATACCCTGATTGGCGACGCGCGCTTCACCCAGGGATCGCCCGACGCCGAGAAGTTCCACGAGACCCTGGTCGCGATCAAGTCCAACGAAGAGTACAACAAGTGCTTGGAGTTGAAGGACGATCCGGTCAAGGCCGCCGAGTGCCTGAAGGCCTACGCCAGCACGTTCCCGGACAACCGCAAGCAGGCGGCGCGTGCGGTGGTCGGCGCGGCGGAGTTCTATCGGCGGGCCAAGAAGCGCGACGACGTGATCGCGATGTACCAAGAGCTTTCGCGCAAGTACCCCGAAGATGAGCGCGCGGCCCAAGCTGCGTTCGAAGTCGCAGAGATCTATCGTGCGTCCGGCGACTTCGATGCCGCGGCGGCGGCTTACGAGGAGTTCGTCAAGGCCTACCCGAACGCGCCGCTGGTCCCGCAGGCCCTGCGCATCGCCAGCGCCATCAACAAGAGCTTGGCGCGCTACGAAAAGGTGGTGTCGAACGGCGAACTATTCCTCGACCTGTGCAACAAGGCGACCAGTCAAGCTGCCAAAGAAGCGTGCACACTCGAGCGGCGCGCGCTGGTTTCGTACGACGTGACGCTGCCTTACAAGGACAAGGGCGACTGGAAGGCGGTGGTCAAGGCGTCGGACAAGTTCCTCAAGCGCTCCGACACGATTCCGACGCACCTGCGGCTGGCGGCGATGGTCAACACCGGCACCGCGCAAAACAAGTTGAACCAGGGCGACAAGGGCCGCCGGCTGTTCGACGAGGTGCTGAAGCAGGCCAAGGAAATCGCCGACGCTGGCAAGATGGCCGAACTGGATCCGATCGGTCGGGACGCCATCGCCGAAGCGTTGTTCATGACTGGCGAAATCGAGTTCAGCAAGATGCAGGCGATCAAGGGCAAGCCCAAGGATCTCAAGGCGGCTGTCGATCTGGCGGCGAGCAAGACCAAGGCGGCGGCGATCGCGGAGGGCTTCTACGGCGAGGTCGAGAGCAGCAAGAACCCGAAGTGGACCGCGGCGGCGGCTTCGCGACGTGGGCGCATGCAGCAGGACATCTCGACCTCGATCAAGACCTTGCCCGCGCCGCCGGCGTTTGCCAAGAGCGAGGAAATGAAGGGCGAGTGGGCGGCGCAGTTGGCGGACAAGGCCAAGCCTTACGAGGACAAGGCGATCACGCTGTACCGCGACGCGCTGGACAAGGCGGCGGCCATCTTCGCGTTCGACAAGTACTGGGCCGAAGCGCGCGACAACTTGAAGATCCTCGACTCGCGGTTCGCGGAACGTGCCGAAGTCAAGGAGTTCACGGTTGAACTGACGCCGTTGAAGTGGACCGAGCAGGTCAAGCCCGAGAGCGCGATCAAGGAGTTGCGCGTCAAGCTGTTCGACCTGTCCAACGCCAACCCGGACACAGCGGCGGCGGCAGCGACGCCCGAGACGACGACGGCCAACCCCGAAGTCGCGCAGGCCTGGACACGCCTGGCGGGCGCACACCATGCCCTGGGGCAGCACCGCGAGGCCGTGGTATCGGCGATCGCCGGCATGGGCGCGGCGCCGGAACTGCGCAACGCTTCGAGCCTGTGGAACCTGATGGGCCTGTCCTACAACGCGCTGGGTGAGACGCAAAAGGCACTGCAGGCGTTCGAAAAAGCCGGCGAAGTCGATCCGAAGGTCGTGGAGCCGCTGCTGAATGCCGCGTCGATCACGGTGCGCAACCTGGGCTTCACCAAGACCGTCGAGTTCCTGGACGAGGTGCTGAAGCGCGAGCCGGGCAACTACTGGGCCAAAGTGACGCGGCCGGTGGCAGTGCGGCGCGCGAGCGACGATCCGGAGAAGACCAAGGAAGCGCTGGCGGCGCTGGACGAACTGGCGGCGACCGACGACAGGCCCGAGGGCCACTACAACCGCTGCGTGCTGTCGCAGGGCGTGCTGACCAAGGACAAGCCTGAGGTGCAGCGCGCCCTGGATGCCTGCCGGCAGGCGCTGAAAGTGGCGGGACCGAAGCATCCGCTTGCCAAGGAATTGGACAAGCGCGTCAAGGGCTTGGAACAGACCTTGCAGTTCATGCCCTGATCTCGCGTGGCGCCGTTTTCGAGGGTTGAGACACGGATAGTGTCGATTCCTCGAAAACGGGCTGGGCATAGAGCGACATGGGAGCGACCGCCCAGCCCTCATCGACGGGATTTCGCTGCGCTGGCACGGTCGTGAGGTTGGCGTGAGTGAGACAGGTTGGTCGGATCAGCTCAATGGCTTGACGGTCTGAACGTGCTGGCACATTCTCACGCCCACTCGGGGAGTAGCGCAGCCTGGTAGCGCGCCTGCTTTGGGAGCAGGATGTCGCAGGTTCAAATCCTGTCTCCCCGACCCTTTCCTTTCACTTGCCGCTGAGGTCGTAGGCAACCTAGCCCGAACCCGCACCCGAGCCCGTGGCCGGAGCCGGAGCCGGAGCC
>CAYHHL010000267.1:0-6969 GCA_964356325.1 uncultured Enterobacteriaceae bacterium
GGCGGGACTGCGCGCGATCACGTGCACGTGTTGGACCGGCCTGTGCCGCGAACCCGTAACCGCACCCGATCCTGCCCCGAGACTCGTGGCCGAACCCGGAGCCGGACCCGAACCCGAACCCGAACCCGCACCCGCACCCGAACCCGAACCCGAACCCGAACCCGAACCCGAACCCGGGGCAGCCTGATCGACATCGCGGGCAAAAACTCGAAGAGCGTCCGCTTCGACGTTGCACACCTCGACCGGCGAGGCACCGGCGCCAAGCAATTCCAGGGTGTAGCGCGCCATGTTGGCCAGCGTGGGCTGGTAGCCGACGCCCACCTCGACCACACGTGCCGCACCGAGTCCGCCGGCCAAGACGGGCGTCAGCAGCAGTTCCTGCGTCTCGATCCAACGTACCGGGCTCGCGAATTGCCAGGCGAGCAGTTCGACCAGCAACAGGCGCGCCAGATCATCGGGCCGGTCTGCCCACAGATCGGCGCTCGCCAGAACCGTCGCCAATTCCACGGAACCTGTCGCGGCTTGCACTTCGGTGACGAAGGGACGCTGCAACGAAAAGGCGCGCGGCACGAGGTTGGGTACGTACCGGCCGACCAGCCGCGTGTGCGCCATCGTCGCCGGTAGACGGGTGTCGAGCGTGTGGCGAAAGGCAGCGACCCTCTCGCGCAACACTTCGGAATGAAACGGTACATCGATGCCCGGCACCTCGACGTAGGCTGTCCGGGCGCCTGCACCAGTCCGCTGTTTCAAGGCTGCCTGCAGCGCCGCCAAGGCCGCGGTGCGTCCGGTCACCGCGTACTGGCGGCCGCGGACGTTGTAGTTGACGATCTGCAGGAACGAACCGGTCTGTCTACGGATCTCCGCTACCATGCGCTCAGCGCCCTGGTGGTCCAAGCCCGCGTAATGGGGACGGATGACCCCCATCCGGTAGCCGCTGTCGCCGGCGGTGTCGCGCGCCACGACCGCATGCATCGCGCAGCCACGCTGGTAGACGATTTCGACCACGGATTCCAGTGGCAACACGCCCACGTAGGCCGACAATGCGTTGTACTCGCCGACGCTGTGGCCGCAGGCGATGGCGGTTTCGTCCAGGACTCCGGCCTCGCGCAGTTCCGCCACCTGGGCCATGGCCAGGACCGCCATCGACACTTGGGTAAACTGCGTCAGGTGCAGCAAGCCGTCCGGGTGGACCTGCAGGCCGCCGTCGACAGTGAGCTCCCTCGGGTTGTCGCGCACGATGGCCAGGATGGAAAAGCCCAGGCTTTGCCGGGTGAAGGCGTCGGCGCGGTCCCACACGGTGCGGGCAGCCGCCGAACGCGCGTACCCTTCCATGCCCATGCCGCGCTGCTGGACGCCCTGGCCGGGAAACACGTAGGCGGTGCGCGGCGGTCGGATGCGGGCGTGCGCTTGGACCACGGGTACCAGGAGTTCGCCACGGCGCACTGAGGCCGAGGCCTGTACGACGGCGTCGCCGCGATCGACGGCGGTGCGGACCACGACCAGTTCGAGAGCCTCGTCGGGCAGGGCGGGATTCAAGAAGTCGGCACGGTAACTATGGATTCGTGTCGCGTCTCCCTCGGCGCCGACTTCGGCGACGAGAGCGTGCAGGCGAGCCGCGGTCCACATGCCGTGTACGATGGGCCGATCGAGACCGGCGAGGCGGGCGGTGACGAGGCTGCGGTGGATTGGGTTGAGGTCGCCGCTCACTTCAGCAAAAGCGGCCATGTGCCCCGGCGTCCGGTCGCTGGCTTGGCCCAGGATGCGTGCCGGAGTGGCGACCGGCCCGGGGGTCGGCGCCGCAAGTACCGTCGTTACGGCACGCAGCGGGTGCTCGCGCAGGGCGCCGCAGACGCCCAGTTCGATGTCGGCAACGGTTTCGCCGTCCAGCGACAGGGTGCCCTTGGCGGCGAAAGTCGTCGGGGCCTCGGCGGAGTCGGCCAGGCGTGGCCGCGTCTCTTCCAGGACGGCATGCAGGGTAACGGACGCTCCCGCCCGCAGAGTCACGCCGGATCGCAGCCTCAACCACTCGTGATTCAGAAGGAATTCCACCGAAGCAAGATCCGGCAGTGCCAGGATTTCCGTCACAGGTTCAGCACTGCGCACTGCGACCGGCGTCTGGCCGAACGCACCGCGCACGAAAAACGTCGAGTCGACCCGGGCACAGTCGACGCCGGCCCGCCGGATCCACGCCACGGTCGCCACGCGCCGGCCCGCTTCGCCCTCTTCGACCCGGGTGACACGCACCTCGGCTTTCAGAGCTTCTCCCGCTCGAATCGGCCAGCCCGGCCCGGTTTCGATGCGATTGTCGAGGTGTAGGAGCCGCAGCCAACCGCCGGCCAGTTCCGGGCAGGACAACGCTTGGAACAGCGGTTGCCACAGGACGGAAAACGCCATGTTCATAGGGAGTTCACCATCATCAGCAGCGCCGGTCCGGCTCGGGGCACGGGTCAGCGCCGCATAGCCGTGGACGCGATCGGCAGGCACCGTCACCTCGGCATGGGCCGGAGCGAACAGCGGCACGCTCTGGACGGGCGTGCCGAACAGGGCCTGGTGATAGAAGCGCTGCACCTCGCCGGCCTGCTCGGTGGCATCGATGGTAAAGAATTCATCACCTTGGCTCGGGCGATGGCATTGCAGCCGCAACGAGTACGGCACCGCCAGCGCTTCCGGATCCAGGTTTGCGGTTGCCATTTCGATGCGGACTCCGGTCGCCTCACGCACGAGTCGAACGGATTCGCCCGGCGCTGCGCTCGATTGCCAGGTCACGACTTGGGCCACTCCATCGGCCGTCGCTTCGATGCGCAGGCTGGCGCCGGTTTCCGCGCGGCACAGCGCTGGTACCGGGTTGGCGGCAGGGGCCCTATCGAGGAAAACGCGCGCCGGGCCGAACAGGGCGGCGATCGGTCCGCGGAAGCGCGCCGCCACGAAGTCGTTCCAGGATTCGCCTGCCGCTTCGAGCGGTTGAACGACAGTCAAGGCGACGGCGCCAGCATCCTGCGCCGTCTCGATCCCGACCGGAAGAAATTCGCCGACCGAAGCGGCCCCTGCTGAACCGTCAAACGGCCGCGGCCCGCGCAGCCGCTCCACCTCGACCGGCTGCACGCCCGCCGCGACCAGGGCCGCCACGGCTGCGCGCTCGAACCGGCCCAGCAGTTCGGCCACCGGCTCGTCGATCTGGCGAATGCCGCGCACGGCGTCGGGCCCCGGGATGACCAGAACTTGATCGGCCGAGTAACGGTCATCCTGTGCCTGCCACAACGCGTCGGCCTTGTACCAACGGCGGACGTCGCCATCGACAATCGGCACGAAGTTCACGGGCTTTCCTGCGCGGGCGCAGATGCGGTGCACGAAGTGGCCGACGTCGGCCGGATGCAGCGTGCGCGTGGCCGCCTCTGGGTACTGCGAGGAAAAGCGCGTCAGGGCGGCTCGCGGGTCGTCGAGATCGGCCGGGCCGGCAAAAAGGCTGTCGAAGTCGCCCTCGCCCTGGGGAGACAAGCGCGCCTCGGCCCGCCGCAGCAGGTCGAGCACGCGTTCGCGGTAGCTGCGGTCTGGCCAGGCGCCGTCCTCGTAGCGGCCGTGACGACCGACAGCCAGCAATTCCACAGCCCGTTCCAGCACCTGCAGCCACGTCATCCTCTCGAGATCGCCGAACCAAGGCTTGGCCGTCGCATTCAGCGCGGCGATGATGGCGTCCCTGTGCACCGCCACCGTCGCCGCATCGCCCGCCACAGCGTCGAGCAACCGGCCGCAGCGCGACGCCGCGTTGTCGAGGTAGTGGATGTCGGCGTTGAGTTGGCTTTTGCCTGAGGTGACCGAACCTTTGGCGTCACCGGCGAAGACCCACTCGGCCGTTCCGGCCGCCTGCACCAGGGCCCGCTTGACGTCCGGCGTCGCCGTCGCCTCCAGGCACGCCATCGCCAAGGTGCCCAGGAACACTGCGTCGACCGGCATCGGCAAAAGACCGTGCGGACGGGACCAGGCGCCGGTCAGCAAGTCGGTCGCCCGCGCTTCGTCGCCGATGCCACCGCCCACGCAAAGCACGAGGTTGGGCTGCTGGCGAATCGCGGCGTAAGTGTCGATGAGCAGATCGTCCAGGTCCTCCCACGAGTGGTGGCCACCCGCCCGGCCGCCCTCCAGGTGCAAGAAGATCGTGTGATCCGGCGCAGCCTTGGCGATGCGAACGACCTGGTCCACCTGGGCCGAAGTCCCCGGCTTGAACGCGTTGAGCCACAGACCGGCCGCGCGCAGGTCGTTCAGCAGCCGAACCGCCTCCTCGACTTCGGGAATTCCCGCGCTCACCGTCACGCCCGACACCGGCAGTCCGGCCCGCCGCGCCTTGGCGACCAGACCCTTGCGGACTTGCAGATCCCACAGATATGGGTCGAGATACAGGGCGTTGAAGGCCACTTCGCGACCCGGTTGCAGCAGCCCGGCGAGTTCGTGCATGCGCAGCCAGAACATCGCCTCGGTGACCTGACCGCCGCCCGCCAGTTCGGCGGTGAAGCCGGCATTGGCGGCGGCGGCAACGATGGGCGCGTCGACAGTCGTGGGCGTCATGCCAGGCAAGATGACCGGCGGCTGTCCAGTTGCGCGCGTGTAGCGGTTGTCGATGACCAGCAGTCCATCGGGCAAGCGCGCCAGACCCGGCTGAAACATCTCGTAACTGATTGGCTTGTTCGACAGGTCGGTGCCTCGAGCGTGCAGCCGCTGCCAGCCGCCCGGAGTCGCCAGGGCCAGCACCGCGACGCCCGTTCCGCGCAGGGCCGACGTCGACAACCTGGCCACACCGTCGCCCGGCCCCAGGTCGAGAACGCAGGAGATACCCTGGACTTCCGCCAGCTTCTGCACCGTGGTCTGCCAGCGCACCGGACGCAGGAACTGGTCGGTCATCAGTTGCGCGGTCAGGTCGGCGGTATCGTTGTAGCGGCTGCCATCGGCGGGTGACAAGACGTCCAGTCGCAGATCCGCGGCCTCGACGCGAAAGCCCAGCGCGAGCGTGGTCGTCTGCATCGCCGCCAGGCCGGCCGCCATGTGCTGGGAGTGAAACGGCCCGCCGACGTCTAGGAATTCCCACGTCACGACACTGGGCTTCCCGGCAAAGCGACCTTCGCGCTTCTGGCGGATCTCGCGCTCGCCGCGGGCCTGCAGCGCCACCCGCAGCCGTTCGAGCAGGACGGGCGCGCCGCTGACCACGTTGCGGGCGCGGGTGTTGTACAGCGCGATGGCGAGGCGGTCGGCAGGCGCAAGGCTGGCGTTGATGGCCGCCACGGTCTCGGCCAACTGCTCCACCGCCATGCCCGACACCGCCGCCATCGGCGAACTGCCGGCTGGCCCCAGCTTGGCCGCGTAGGACTGCGCCATGTGCAGCCCCTGCCAGGTCAAGTACCGCAGGTAGTCCAGCAGCCGCTCGGTGGCGACCTGGCCGTCCGGGCTCTCAGCGACCAGCAAGGCCGGCATCATGCCTTGGGAATGTCCTGTCAGTACGCGGATATGTCGCGAAGCCATCGCCACGCCGACGCCCGCGTCGAAGGCCGCCCGGTAGCGCGCCATCTGACACAGGAACAGCAGCGGCTGCGACACGGCGGCCGAGCCGAGATACGCCGCGTCGGGGCGCTGATCCGGGTCGCCCAGCCAGGTTAGCAGATCCAGGCCGCGCGTGTACAAGCCGCTCCAGCGGAACGCTTTTTCCTCGACTGTTGCCCCAAGTTGCACTGCGGCCGCCTCGACCCAAGCCCGGCAGCCGGGAACGTCGCGGTACAGCGCAGCCAGTTCCTCGATCCAAGGCGAGCCCTGTCCGCCGAACACCAACGCCGCGCCGATCTGGCCCGCCGCAAGCTGCTGCAGGAGGGAATCCGCCGCCGTCTCGCGTGGGAACTCTGCGGCGGGCAACCCCTGTTCCTCCGTTGCCTGGTGACCCTGCACGCCGCGGACCTGGACGGCGGAAAGGCGAGATTCGCTGCTGTTCATGGGCAATTCCTAGGGAGCAAAGGCAAACCACCTGGGCTGCGGCGGCCGATGGCGCGGTTCCAGCGGCGGTGAACGAACTAGACTGACTGGTCGGTCTATAACCGGCAGCGCTCGATATCCTGGCTCAATCCAGATGTCAAGCTGGTCGGCAAGCCGGCTTCTGCGGACGACGAGGCAGCGGTGTTGGACCGGCAAGCGGGAGAACCATGAGGCATTTCAGAGCAAGGGCGCTGGCTCCGACTCTGGACGCGGAACCATGCCGCCGGGCCGCACCCACTGAGCGAACAGGCCCATGAACTGCTGCATCGCCTCGCGTGCGTCCGCCCGGCCGGGATCGGCCAGTTCCTGCATCAACAAGCCGGTATAGGCACCGAACACGGTCGCAGCCACGCCTTGCAGTCCGGCTTCGGGCAAGATGCCTTCGAGGCCGGGCCGCAGCATCTCCGCCACCGCCGCGCGCGCCCGGCGGTAGAAACGGCCCAAAGCTTCCCGCACTTCGGCATCGTTGCGCGCATGGACCGTGAAATCCAGCCAGAGCGGCACGATGACGCGGCCACGGCGGATCTCGCGCTCCAGGGCCTCGGTAGTGGCCCGGATGTAGTCCTCGGCTCGGACCGCGGTCTGGAACTGCACGTACATCTGGTCCATGACCTCGCGGGTCCAAGTCTCCAGGATGTCGATGAATACCTCCTGCTTGGAGGCGTAGTACCAGTAGAAGCTGCCCTTGGACGAACCGGCCGCGGCGCAGATGTCGTCCACTGTGGTCTCGTGGTAGCCGTCATCGCGGAAGCGCCGGTATGCCGCCTTGCGGATGGACTCGCGCCGCCGTTCGCCTTTGAGTTTGCCGCGGGCGACGACCGGTGCTTCGGCCGGGGGCTGATCTGGCACGTGGGTCGCATCGGCCATGGGTGCCTCGGGAGTGAACTGACTGGGTGGTCTAGTTTGGCCTGAGGCTAGCTAGCGCGAGGCGCCGATGGTGTCAAGGTGGGCTGGAGCCGGAGC
>CAYHHL010000268.1:0-6946 GCA_964356325.1 uncultured Enterobacteriaceae bacterium
ACGGCTCCGGCTCCGGCCCAGCCGGGCTCTGCCAAGCCCGTCACCCTCCCAAACCTCCTGCAAGCGTTCGCGCAATCGCCCGGAGTCATGGCGCAATTCACCGAGCAGAAGCGCATCGCCCTGCTCTCCGCGCCGCTCACTTCCAGCGGCACGCTGTACTACGCCCAGCCCGGCATGCTTGCTCGCCACACCACGGCGCCCGAGCCCTCCATCCTGATCGTCGACCCTACGCAAGTGCGTATGTTCGATGGCAAACGCTGGGAAGTCATCGGCCTGGACGCCAAGCCCGTGGTCCGCCTGTTCGTCGAGAGCTTCGTGCGCATCCTGCAAGGCGATTCCGTCGCGCTACAGAAGCTCTACACCATTGATTTCAAGACTTTGCCTGCGAGTCCGGGCGCCTGGCTGCTCGTGCTCAAGCCCAAGATCGCGCCGATGGACAAACTGATCGACCGCCTGGAAGTCTCGGGGCAACAGCTGGTGTTGAACCGCCTGCGCATCGTCGAGGCGGGCGGCGACGAAACGGTCACCGACTTCCACCACGTCGATCCCGCGCGGCGCTTCACCGCGGCCGAGAAGGCGAAGTTCTTTCCCCCGGCCAGCAAGTAGGGTCGGCTACGGGCACGCACCAGCCTGCAGCATCGCGAACGGGTGCTGCTCCTCGCCGTCTTTGCCGTCCTTGCCCTGCTGCTTGGGCTTCTGCACCAAGCACTGGCCCGCCGGGACCTCGATCTTGACGTCGGCGAGACCGGCGAGGCCGCTCGCTTCCAGGAGCAGCTTGCCGTCGAGCACGTGCAAGAAGGCGTCGGGGCCCGGCGGGGTGACCGGGTCCGGGGGCGGCGGATCGCCCGGCTTGCCACCGCCGGCCGTGGGCGTGCCCTTCTGTTGAATGAACGCGACCTTGGGCTGTGCGGCACCATCCAGGCGCACGTGCGACATGCCGTGGAAAAGGGCCTTGGGCAGATCTTTCATCTGCTTGCCCACCACCTCGAGATTGTGGACCGCCACGACTTCGAGCAGCTTGGCCACGGCGACCTGGAACTTATGGTCTGCAAGGGTGATCACGATGTCGACCTTGCGCGGCGGAACGGCCGCCTTGTTCAAGTCGACGCTGGCGATTTCGCTGACCGCGGCGCCATCGTCGAACTGCAGGTGCGCCGTGTCGGGGCCGAGCGTGATGCCAGACAACTGAACCGTCTCCAGCTTGTCGTCGGCGCTCATGGCGTAGTCGGCGTTGACGCCGATGCCGGCGAGCTTGAGGAAGAACGCGCCCTTGTAGTCGGTCGCGGGCGGACACTCACCGTCGGGCGGCGGAATGTTGGGGTCGGTTCCCGGCGGCACGGCGGGCGTGGTGCACTCGCCGCTGCGGCCGAACAACCACTCCATCGCGACACCGACGTCGATGCCGTTCAGGCCCAGGCTGCCGAGGATGGCTTTGTCCTTCTGGCCGATGTGCAGCAGCACGGCGGCCGTGGTCTGGGCGAGCTTGACGTCGTAGAAGTGCTTGTCGCTCTTGGCGAACGCGCCCACGTGCACGGCCGAGTCGATGTTGAAGGTCGCGTCAAACGACAGATCGGCCTTGCGCGCGAGCTTGGCCGAAACGACGCCGACGGCGACCTGCGGGAAGTCCTCGGGCATCTTCTCGCCGCTCGCGGTGATGCCGGCGATCGCCGCCTCGCGCAGGATGGCCAGATCGACCTTGCCGGAGAAGTTGTCCGGATCCAGCGCGAAAGTCGCCGGCACCAGCGCCGGTGGCTTGCCGACCAGGATCTTGCCGGTCAGCGACTTGGCCCCGGTCTTGGTCAGCGCCACGCACACCGGCACGTCCGTCAAGCCTTTGGCGCACTTGGCGTCGATGCTGGCCTTGCCGAAGTCGTCGGTGGTCTTGCAGGCAATCTCGGGCGAGACGCAAAACACGGCCTCGGTGGCGGTGGACAGCGACGGCGCGGCGAACTCCTTGTTCAGGATGTTCTTGGCGAGCCAGTCCTTGAAGTCGTCCGCGGCCTCCTGGGTGTCGAACTGGCTCTTTTCGACACAGCCCGGGGGCGTCGGTTCACCCGTGCCACCCGGCTTCGGCGCGTCGCAGGGCGGTGCGTCGCCTCCGTCCAAGGCATCGGACTTGGTCAGGAAGCTCGTCTTGGTGGCGACGCCGTCGGCCAGGGAAGCGGCATTGGCCTTGGCGAGGTCGGCGGCCTCATCGGCGGTGACCAGCTGGGCCACGGGCGCCACGGTGCCGGCCGATCCACCAGTTGAGCCACACGCGGCGACGGTCAGCAGGGTGGCGAATGCGGAAGCGAGGGGCAGGGTTCTCATGGTGGCGACCTCTGTGCGTGAAACGTGCAGCAAGCGCCGGCAGTATGCCACAACCGGCGGCGGATGCGACGCCTCTGACCGCGTTTTTGCGCCTGACCGCCTGCGCAGCGCCATGACGCGCCTGTCATTGTCACGGACTCGCCAGATACATGCGTCGTTACGAACAGTTGCAACACACGCAGGCGCTGCAAACGTTACGGTCTCGGTTACGGCGCGCCTGGAGCGTGACAGCGATGTCGCGGTCCGCCGGCAAATCCCGGGCGGCGATGCAAGCGCGACCTGCACAACTACATGTAATACCTGTGTTGTATCGAATTCGTCGCAGTTGGCCCGCTCCTTGCTACTGGTAGTTGCACCGAACGCTGACCCGTTACGCACACAGACCACTGGAGGATCCCATGAGTGCTCATGCTCTCGATGCCGCTGCTTTCACTGATGACCTGACCTGCGACGACACAGATGCCGCGTGCTCGCCCGACAGTTGGGAAGACGCCAAAGGTCGCGGTGCCACAGAATCGAAGGTGGATGCGCGGTTGCACTTCATCGATCCCACGGTCTTGTATCTCCAGCAGATCGGCCGCGTGGGCATGCTCAACCGCGAGGGCGAGGCGGAGGTGGCGCGCAAGCTGGAGGAGTCCTCTGCGCAAATCCTCGGGCTGCTCTTGCGTGTGCCCGCCTGCCGCCCGTACTTGACGACGCTGCCGGTGCAGATGGCCACGGACAACGAAACACTCAAGCAGTGGACCGATCCAGAGGGCTGGAAGGACCGCGACGCTCGCATCACGACGCTGGCCCGCGCCGAGCGTTTCCGGGAGAAGATCCTGGCGTTGGACGGCGAAATCGAGAAGTTCCGCGCGCCCGGCTCCAGCGAGTATCCCGCGCAACTGGCTCAGGCGATGCGGGCGAAGTACCGCTCGTTCTGGGAGGATCAGACCGGCGAGAAGCTGGTGACCAAGGCCCTGGAAGTGTTCCAGGAACTGGGCCGGGCCAACGTCAAGGCCGAGCAGAAGTTGCGGCGCACCCTGGAAGAGACGGGGCTGACCAAAGCGGATCTGGAGCACTTGCACGCGGCGCCGCAGCGCATCCGTTCGGATCGGGCGCGCCAGACCGAGCTCGTGCGCACTGCCATGGAAGCAGCGCAAGCGGCCTCGACGGCCTACGGTGCGCCCGCCGAGCAGGCCAGCAAGGACCTGCGCAAGGTGCGGGAATGCCAGCGCCAGATTGCCGACGCCCGGTCGCGGATGATCCAAGCCAACCTGCGCCTGGTGGTCAGCATCGCCAAGCGCTACTTGAACCGCGGGATGCAACTACTGGATCTGGTGCAGGAAGGTAACATCGGTCTCATCAAGGCCGTCGAGAAGTTCGAGTGGCAGCGCGGCTTCAAGTTCTCGACCTACGCGACCTGGTGGATCCGCCAGGCGATTTCGCGCTCGATTGCCGACTCGGGCCGCACCATCCGCATCCCGGTGCACCTGATCGAGGCGCTGAACCGCATCGTGCGGGCCCGGGCGCTGTTGGAGCAGGAGTTGAAGCGCGATCCGACGATTGCCGAGATTTCCGAGCGCAGCCTGGAGTCGATCGACCAGTGCGAGGTCATCCTGCAAATGGTGCGGGCTCCCTTGAGCTTGGATGCGCCCATCGGCGAGGAGGACTCGATGTTGGTCGATTTCGTCCAGGATCCCAATGATGTGCACGGCGAGGAGATTTGCAGCCGTGGCGATATCAGCCGACACACGCGCCGGGCGCTGACCCGCCTGCTGCCGCGGGAAGAAGCCGTCATCAAGCTGCGATTCGGCATCGGCCACGAGGAGGCGTTGACCCTGGAGCAGGTGGGCGAGATGTTCAAGCTGACGCGCGAACGCATCCGCCAGATCGAGACCGGCGCCATCAAGAAGCTGCAGCAGCCCGGCAATCGCGAGCACCTGGAGTTCCTGCTGCACGCCTGAAGGGCCGGCGAACATGCGCAGTTCTCGATACTTCCCGTCGGGCTGCTCAGTCAGGCAGGCGTGGCGCATAGGCGAAGATCTCGTCTTTGAGCGCCACGCCCACGCCGCCGCAAACGACCACCAGGACGTCGCGCGCTTGTGCCACCGGCCCCAGCCGCTCATAGACCGCGGCCAGTGCCGCCCCGGCGGCAGGCTCGACCAACAGCCGATGATCCAGGGCGAATCTCCGACACGCGGTCAGGGCCTGCTCGTCGCTGACCACCACCGATTCGACATCGCGGCCTTGGGCCCGCTGCCACGCCGCCGTGGCGACCTGCGCGGCGCCAAGCGTCTTGGCCACCGAGTTGATGCGCGGTAACGTCACCAAATGCCCGGCCTTGCGGCTGGCGTAGAACGATTCGGTGCCCCAGGTCTCCACCGTCAGCACCTTGGTGTCTGTGAGGCCGTGGCGCGCCAGCCCGTCGAGCAGGCCGACGAGCAACCCGCCGCCGCCCACCGCGACCACGGCCAGGCTGGGCCGCAAACCGGCGGCAACGACCTCGTCGACCAGGGTCGAGTGGCCGGCCCAAATCTCCGGATGATCAAAGGGATGGACGTAAAACGCGCCGTCGTTGTCGGCTACCCGCGTCGCGGCCTCGTGCGCTTCGGTCCAAGAAGGGCCGGCCATGACCACTTCGGCGCCGTATTCTTCCATGCGTTGGCGAGCGGTGTCGGGCACGCCGGCAAACACGAACACCGTGACCCGCACCCCCAACTCCCGGCCCGCGTACGCCACCGCCACCCCGGCATTACCGCCCGAGGACGAGACGAAGTGGCGCGCGCCGGCCGCCGCCGCCTGCACGCACAGCCGACCGATGCCGCGAATCTTGAAGGATCCGACCGGTTGCAGGGCCTCGACCTTGAGATGCACGGCGCGGCCGGCCACGCGCGAGATCGGCAGCGAGTGCCACAGGGGCGTCACCGAATGCAGGGTGGGCAGCGCGGCGGGAAGCGCGTCAGGCATGGGCGGCTCGCTGGTGGTAGTTCACGAATTCCTCGATGCGGCGGCGGCACCCGGCGGCGTCGGCGCCATGGAAGATCAGGCCGTGGCGCTGCACGTACACGATGTCGCGGTGTCGGCAGGCCTCGGCGACCTGGCGCGCGAGTTCGACCGAAGCGTATTCCTGCGGCGACACGATGGCGACGTCCAGATCCTTGGCCTCTTGATTGCTCAACAGGTAGTGGGTGTGCACGATGGCGCCGGCGTCGGTGTTCGCGTAGATGAGCCAGTGCATCAGCGACTCGGACGAGGGCATGCCCTGGCCCCAATAGTCCATCACCTCGCCTGATACGGCACCGATCTTGGCGACATGCTCCTCCTGCAAGTGCTTGATGTAGCAGCCGCTTGTCGTGACGTACACCTGCTGGTCGGCGCGCACGCTGATGTTGCCGGACGTGTCGGTCTGATTGGGGAAGTGACTCGCCTGCACCCCCAGGCCGTGCAATTCCTCCATCTGCTTGGCTGGCATGGCGAATTCCACGCCGAGGCGGCGGTAGTCCAGCCAACGGCCGACCGGCGAAGGTGTTTCGAGGTCGACGGGGCGGTCGGGCGCCACGGTGGCCGGCAGCGGCGCGATGTCGCCTGTGTAGAGCACCCGCGCGTGCTCGCGGGCCATCGCCACCGCCTGGGGCGCGATCTCGCCCGGATCGACCCGACCGTTCAGCAGATCGGCAATCCAACTCGCCACCTGGCTCAATTCCGCGTGGCTGTAGCCCAGGCGGGTAATCTCTTGCACGCCGATGCGCAAGGCGTCGACGTTGCGGAACGGCACGCCGCGCTGCACCACCAACCGCGCCTGCAGCAGGCGTTCCATCTCGTGGGGCGCCGAAGCCACCCCAGTGAGATTGACGAAGAAGTGGTGATTCTGCGTGTGCTGTCCGTCGTTGCGCGCCAGGACCGGCACGCCCAACTGGGCCAAACGTGACGCCAGGAACTGCGCGTTTTCGATGATTTGACCCGAGTACTCGCGGCCGAACTGGCGCGCCTCGTGCAGCGCGATGAGCAACGACAGCAAAGGCGCGGTGTGCTGGCTGGACACGAGACCCTGTGACAATGCGTAGGTCACGCGCTCCATGAGCTCGCGGTTGTTGCTCAGGATGATGCCTTTTTGCGGCCCGAACAGGGTCTTGTGGGTGTTGGCCTGCAAGATGTCGGCGCCTTCACGCAGCGGGTCCTGAAAGCGCCCGCCTGCAATCAAACCCAACGTGTGGCTGGCGTCGTAGATGATCGGCGTGTTGCCGACGATCTCGCGCAGCTCCCTGATGGGAAAGGGGAACAGGTAGTTCATCGCGTCGAGGTAGAGTAGCTTGGGCTTGTCGCGGCGAAACACCTGCTCGGTGGTCTCCAGGTCGATCGTCAACCTCTCGCGGTCAAAGCCGTAGGTGCAGCTCTTGCGCCCGAACAGCTTGATGATGTTTTCCGTGGCGAAGTGGCCGCCGTCAGCGACGCCGAAGCGCATCACCGTGTCGCCGGGTTTGGTCAGCGCGAGCATGGTGCTCTGCATGGCGTGCAGGCCGGACAGGCAGCGGAACTCCACGTAATCGGCGCCGAACATCTCGCGGCACACCTCCGCGGCGGATCGTTCGATGGCGTTGACGCGATTCAACCCCTTGAAAATGAAACCATTGAGTCGGGACGGCGAATCCTGGCG
>CAYHHL010000269.1:0-6942 GCA_964356325.1 uncultured Enterobacteriaceae bacterium
GCTTGACCGCGATGTTGGCGCGCGTGCCGGACAGCATGTGGTCGATGCGGTGCGAAATCGGCTGGCCGATGGTGATGGTGACGCCGGGCACGAGCGTCAGCGCCTTGCGCAACTCAGCCAAGAAGACCTCATGATCCCGAGAGGTTTTCTTGAGGCGCACGTCCACTTCCGACGCGTAGACGTCCTGCGCGTGCTCATCGAGTTCAGCGCGACCGGTGCGGCGAGCGGTCGAGGCCACCTCCGGAAAAGTCAGCAGCACCTGCTCGACCCGGCGGCCCAGGTCATCGGAGGCCTGGAGCGAGGTGCCCGGCAACGTCACGGTGCCAATCGTCAGCGCGCCCTCGTTGAACGGCGGCAGGAAGGTGCGCCCCAGCCCCGGCACCAACGCCAGTGCGCAGCCCAGGAGCACGATGCTGGCCAGGATCACAGACATGGGATGGCGCAGAGATCCACGTAAAAACGGGCGGTAGGCGGCCTTGAGCCCGCGCACGACGACGCTTTCACCGCGCAGGAGCGAGCGGGCGTTGGGCAGGAGCCAGGCACATAGCGCCGGCGTCAGCGTCAGCGCCACCACCAGCGAGGCGAAGATGGCGACGAGATAGGCGATGCCCAGAGGCACCAGCAGCCGACCCTCGACGCCTGAGAGGAACAGCAGCGGCAGAAACACGAGCATCACGATGAGCGTGGCGAACACAATCGATCCGCGCACTTCGCGCGAAGCGTCGATGATGACGTCGAGCGCGGCGCGGCGCTGCGGCAAGGCGAGGTTTTCGCGCAGGCGGCGAAACACGTTCTCGACGTCGATGACCGCATCGTCCACGAGCGCACCGATGGCGATGGTCAGCCCGCCCAGCGTCATGGTGTTGAGCGTCGCGCCCATGCCGCGCAGGGCCAGGACGGCAATGACCAGCGAAACCGGAAGTGCGGCCAGTGAAATCAGCGTCGTCCGCACGTCGAGCAGGAACATCAGCAGGATGAGGGCGACCAGGATCGCGCCGTCGCGCAGGGCATGGGCAACGTTGCTGACGGCGGCTTGGATGAAGTCGGCCTGGCGGAAGATGTGTCGCTCGATCTTCATGCCTTTGGGCAACGTGCGCTCGATCGCATCGAGTTCGCCGTCGATACGCCGGGTCAGTTCGAGCGTATTGGCGCCTGGTTGCTTGAGAATGCCGATGACGACCGCGGGCTCGCCGCCTGCCGAGCCGGTGCCGCGCTGCAGGCCTGGGCCGACGACCACGCGGCCAATTTGCGCAACCGTCACGGGTACCTGGGTGTTGCCGACGCTACGGACTGCCACCACGGCGCGTTCGATGTCGCCGGGGCCGTTCAAGCGCCCGACACCGCGGATGAGCGACTCCTGGGCGCCCTGGATGGCAAAGCCGCCGCTGGAGTTGGCGTTGGATTGCTCCAGGCTTTCCACGACATTGGCCATGGTCACGTCGAACTGGCGCAGCAGCGTCGGGTCGACCACCACCTGGAACTGGCGCACGCCGCCGCCGATGGGGATGACCTGGGCCACGCCGCGCAGGGACAAGAGGCGTTTGCGGACCAGCCAGTCGGCCGCCTCGCGCACTTCGGGGCCTGTGTGGCGCTCGCTCTTCATCGCCACGAACAAGATCTCGCCCATGATCGAGGAGATGGGCGCCAGGGTCGGCGGGCCGATGTCGCTCGGGATCTGGGCGCCGACCAGTTGCAGCTTCTCGCCGACGATCTGCCGGGCGACGTAGACATCGGTGCCCCAATCGAACTCGACCCAGACGACCGAAATGCCGATGCCCGATGCCGAGCGCACCCGGCGCACGCCCGTCGCGCCGTTGACCGAGGACTCGATCGGCATGGTGACGAGGACTTCGACTTCTTCCGGCGCCAGGCCGTGCGCCTCGGTGACGATGGTGACCGTCGGCGCGGTGAGGTCGGGGAAGACGTCGACCGGCAAGCGCACCGCGACGAACGCGCCGTAAATCGACAACGCCAACGCCGCCACGATGACGAAGAGGCGGTTGCGCACCGACCAGCGGATCAGGCCGTCCATCATCGACATGTCGAATTTCCCTTGCCTTGTTCGCGACTTTGGAGTTCAGCGCCGGTTCGCTCAGTGTGCATGGCCGTGGGCCGGGATGGCGCCCGACGAGGCCGATAGCTTGATGTCCCAACCGCCAATGGTCACGATGCGTTCGCCGACTGCGAGACCGGCGAGAACCTGGACCTGATCGTGGTCGCGCACGCCCAGGATCAGCGGGCGCCGCTCGAACGCCTCGCCCTCGATTTGGACGTAGGCCACCGGCAGGCCGGCTTCTTCGATGACGGCAGACGCCGGGATGGCCAGCCCGCGCACCGGTGGGCCGAGCGCCAGGTGCACCCGGGCGGCCTGGCCAATGCGCAACCCATTGGCTGTGTTAGGTAATATGAAAATCATGGCCACCGTGCGGCTGCGCGGATCGACGACGCTGCCGATGGCGAGGAACCGGCCGCCCAGGGCCGTCACGTCAAACGGCGTGGACACGCCTTCGATGGTGAACCAGGCGTCGCGGACGGCCGCCACGCGCGGCAGATCGGATTCGAAGACATGGGCTTGCAAGCCCACCTCGCTCGCGTCGACGACATGCACCAGGACCTGGCCCGCTTCGACGTTGGCGGCATCGACCGCGGCGAGTTCGACGACGGTGCCGGCGATCGGCGATCGCACCTCGTAGCCTGGGATCGCCGCGCCGCGTTCGCTGGCCGCTGCGCCCGCACGAAACTGCGCCAGACGCCCCTTGGCGCCCGCCAGCCTGGCCCTTGCGGCATCGACGCGGCCTTGGGCGTCATCCAGCTCGCGCCGCGCGACCGCGCCGTCGGCGAACAGCCGCCGCAGCCGCGACGTTTGCCGTTCCGCGACAGACAGTTCGACCTCGCCGCCCTGCACCTCCGCCTGCAACGTGGGCAGCGCGCCTTCGGCCAGCCGGGGCGCGATGCTGCCAAGCAACTGCCCGGCGGTCAGCTTGCTGCCCACCATCAGCCTGTCGCTGCCGTCCGCCAGCATCGGCGCCTGCAGCCGCAATCGACCTGCCACCGGCGCCGTGAGGCGCGCCTCGTGGCCAGCGGCGGCGACGAGGCTGCCCGCGGTCGGCAATGACGCCTGCAGGTCACGCAAGACCACAGGCTGGTTGGCAAAAGCGGTCTTCCAAGCCTGTTCCTTGAGGTAGACGATACGGCCCGGCGGCGCCTCGCCCTCGTCGCCCAGCGCAGCGTGGGCCGCCTTGGCATTCGCGTACACGTGACACGGCCCGACCTCGAAGTCGTCGACGAGTTGCGGCCCGCGGATGCGCAGGGTCAGGCGGCATGCTCCGGCGCGCTTGGGAGTCAGCACCGGGCGAAAAATTCCGGGATTCGAGGGCTTGTCGACGATCGACGTCACCGTGCCGCCGTCTGCCATGGCCACGGCCAAGGTCACGGTGGCCGCGGTCAGCGCCTTGAATTCCGGCGGGCCACCAGCAGGCGGCAGGATCGTCAGATGGGCGGCGAAGCGCACTTCCTTGCCGGCAAGCAACGGCGGATGCTCCATGAACAATTCGGTGCGCTCGGTCCACAGCGTCACCGACTGACCCGGCAACTCCGGCTCGGCGATTGCGGTTGGCGGATGGCCGTGTTCAGCGTCGCCGTGCGCTGGCTCGCCGGGACCATGCTCGTGCGAGCGGCAGCCAACCGGTGCCAGCGCGAGCGCCGCCAGCACGATGCAGAGCGCCCGTGACCGCGAGGGCCTCCCGTTCGGCGCCCGATTCATGTGCAAGAATCGACTCATCGTACGATCTCCCAGGGCAGGCGGCCGACGGCACGCCAGAGGTCCAATTCGCCGCGGCTGGCGGCCTCGCGCAGATCCAGCAGGCGCAACCGGCCATCGCGGGCGGAACGCCAGACATCCAGCAACTCGAACACCGGACGGTCGCCCTCGCGCCAGGCGGCCTCGGTCTTCTGGGCCAGCCGGTCGATGCGCGGCAGCCAGGTTTGCTCACGGTGCTTTGCCTGCTCGACCCGCCGCTGCAAGACCTGTTCTGCCAGCCTTACGGCGACGGGCACCTGGACGGCGAGGGCCGCCTGGCGGGCTTGGGCCTCGCGTTTGCGCGCGGTCGCCGCGATGAGTTCGGCCTCGCCGCGGTCGAACAAGGGCAGCGTCACCGCGACGCCGACGACGTAGCCAACCGCGGTCTGCTGCTGTCGATCCTGGGTCTTGAGACCGCCCGACACGGACAGGCCGGGAATCCGCCGCCGCCGGGCCGCCGCCGCTTCCAGGTCACCCTGCTCGATACCCGCTTCGGCGGCGCGCAGGTCGGCGCGGTTGGCACCCGACATCGCACTGGGCGTCGCAGGCAGCGACAGCACGACTGCATGTGCGGCGACGGGTTGGCTCGCGCCGATGAGCAGCGCAAGGCCCTGTGCCGCCAGATCGCGCTCCGCCTCCGCCTCGCCGACGCGTTCTTGCCATTCGCCCAGTTCCAGTTCCAGGCGCTCCAGGTCGTACCCTGCAGTGTGGCCGCTGGCGACCCGCTTGTGCAGCACCTCGACGGTGGCGCGCACGCCGGCCAGTCCAGCGGCGATGACCTCGACCCGCTGTCTCGAAAACGCGGCATCGCGATACAGACCAATGGCTTGCAGCCGCAGCAGATGCCGCTCGTGGGCGATTTCCGCCGCTACCGCCCGAACGCCCGCTTCGGCCGCTTGCACCTGGACCTCGCGGCGACCGGAGAGGTCAAAGGGCATTTGCAGCCGAAGGATGTTCTGGGGTTCGCCGTGGCCGCTGGCAAAAGCATCCTCCCGGTCCAGGCTGACGCTCGGATTGGGCCGCACCCGCGCCGCGGCCGTCTCCGCGCGGGCGATGTCGATGCGCGCGGCCAACACCGCTGCCCGCGGATCGAAGGCATCGAAACGCTGCAGGAAGGCGCGTTCGTCGAGCGCCTCGGCATGGGCGTCCGGCGAGGCTCCGAGCGTAGCGACGCAGACGGCGGCGCCGAGCGCGAGGGCACATACTACTGCCTGTAGTATCGATGGCCGCAAAAAAACGCGGCAATCGCATGAAGTTGCGGCGATCCAGGACCGAAACGATCGGAGACGCTCACGGGGATGCTGACACGGATGCTGACAGTGCATGGCTCAGTGGCCTCCGAGCAACGATTCGATGGCATGGTGCAGCGGATCGACGCCCAGGACGGCGCCGACCAGGAGCGCGCCCGTTGCGGCAATGGCCAAGGCAGCCAGGGCGTTGCCGCTCTTGCGGCCGTCGCTGCCACCGGCCAACACCGCTTCGACGCGCTCGGTCACGGCACAGGTTGGGCCAAAGGCGACCGCCAAGGCGTGCGGCTGATCCTGCTTGAGAACAGCAAGTTGCAGCAGCGCGCTGGCCACTGTCTCCGGTTCGCCCACGGCCACGGCGGCGAGGCGGTCGCACAGCCGTTCCGTGGCGCGGTGCCAGAGCTGCCGCACCTCGCCACTGAGCCCTGGCAGACCCAAGCCGGCCAGGCCGGCAAGCATCAGGCTCTGTTGCAGGTCACCCTGTCGCACATGCGCGAGTTCATGGGCGAGCACTGCGTCGCGCTCGCCCGCGCCCAGGCGGGTCCAGGCTGCCGTGGCGATGTAGATCCGCGGCTTGCGCAGGCCCGTGGTGAAGCAGAACGGCAGCGACGCCGGGACGAGCAGCACCGGCACGCCAGCCACGGTTGTCGCCGGTTCGGCCACCGCCAGCAGCCTCGCCATGGCCAGCGGCGCGCGGGCCATGCGCACGATAAGCCAAGCAGTACGCACAGTCACGGCCAGGCCCGCCGCCAGCACGGCGAGTGCAACGCCGGTCTGCTCCGCCCAGGCGCCGCCGTGGTGCAGGCACAGGTGGAGGTGGTGCCCGTGGACGGCGCAATGGTCGGCCGGATTGAGCCAGGAGTAGGCGGCCAGGATGCCCGTGGCGCCCAGCGCCAGGATCGGCGGCAAAAGCAGGGCGATGCTAGCCGCACGGCGCTCGACGATCGGTCCGTGTGCGCGAAGCCGATGGGCAACCGCAAGCACCGCCGAACAAGCCAGCATCGACCCGAGCCAGCTCGAGGCGAGAAAGACGGCGCCGAAACCGAACAGGCTTCCTGGTTGCATCAGCGACGGCCCTTGCGCCGTTCGGCGATGAGTTGCTCCAGACGCGAGAGGTTGGCCTCGTCCAATGCCGCAGCGGTATTGACGAAAGCGGCGAGCACCGGTCCGGGCGCCTCGGCCAGGAACGGCGCCATGGTGTCCTCGACGACACGCTGTTGGTACTCGCTGCGGGTCATCGTCGGGTGGTAGACGAAGGCGGCAAGGACCTTCTGCCTGGCGAGAAGGCCCTTTCTGAACAGGCGGTCCAGCGTCGTCATGACGGTCGTGTAGGCGAGGTCGGTGGCAAGGGTGTCGCAAACTTCGCGCACGGTGGCTGGCCGCGACAGCCAGAGTTGATCCATCAGGCGGGATTCGAGGGGGCCCAGCGTCGGAAGTGAGGTCGGCGAGCGCATGAGCGGAATTCTGAGCGGCGGTCGTACTATTGTCAATCGTAGGCGCATTGCGGCCGCGTGCCGTTGCCGGACGGTGGTCATCGCGCCGTCCATGTCGTTGGGCACGGGCACCCGGATTGACGAAGCGCGGCACGAAACCGACTCCGCTCGGGCCCGCCTGCGTAGCAAGCGCGACCTTGCTGTCCTTCGACGACCGGCCCGCCACGTCGGCAGCAAGCCAGCATGTCGCGACGGCAGCCCAGGCCTGGCTGGTGCAGGACGACTCGACGATGGACCATCCGTTCCACGTGCATGGCTTCTTCTTCCAGCCGGCCGGGCGCGGCGAGTGGCAGGACACCGTCAACGTGCCTTTTGCCCGCAGGCCGGCGTTGACAGCCCGAACCGCTGGCGCGACAAGCGTTCGTGCGCGGGTTGCGCGGGGTCAGGCGCATGTACCAGGGCT
>CAYHHL010000270.1:0-6931 GCA_964356325.1 uncultured Enterobacteriaceae bacterium
CGATGGCGACGCCAAGACGGTCGATTGGTGCGAACAGACCAAGGGGTGCCAGCATGAGGTCTGGTAGAGGTCGAACATGCGCACGCTAGACAGCTGACCACCGCTCTCGATCATCCAGCGTAGTCGCGTGCCTACAAGGAGAACGTCAACACGAGCCCGAGCCCGAACCCGAACCCGAACCCGAGCCCGAGCCCGAGCCCGAGCCCGAACCCGAACCCGAACCCGAACCCGAGCCCGAAGCCGTGGCCGTGGCCGGAGCCGTGGCCGGAGCCGTGGCCGGAGCTGTGGCCGGGGCCGTGGCCGGAGCCCGACCCGGAGCCGAACCCGGAGCCGGAGCCGTGCCCGAGGCCATCAACCACCCAGGTCTACTGGCAAATACCGGCCTTGCACACCGCGCCGCCCCCGCAAGCCGTGCCGTCCGACAGCACCTGGATCTGGCACTTGCCGCTGGTGTGGTCGCAAGTGTCCGTCGTGCAAGGGTTGCTGTCGTCGCACGACTTCGCTTGGCCCAGGCACTTGCCCAGGGCGCACGCGTCGCCGCCCGTGCACGGGTCGCCGTCGTCGCAGCCCGCGCCGTTCTGGCCCGCGGTGTGGACGCAATTGCCTGTGCCGGGGTCGCAACTGTCCAAGGTGCACGGGCTCGTGTCCGAGCAGTCCCGCGGCGTGCCCGGGGCGCACTTGCCGCCGGTGCAGGCGTCGTTGTTCGTGCACAGGTTGCCGTCTTCGCACGGGCCGTTGGGCTGCGAGGTGAACTTGCAAGCGCCGGTCTTTACGTCGCAACCATCGACCGTGCAGGGTTCTCCGTCGCTGCAGGCCTTCAAGCCACCGCTCGCGCACGCACCCGATTTGCAGATGTCTCCTACCGTGCACGAGTCGCCGTCCTCGCAGGGGCCCTCGCCCAACGCGGCGTGCGCGCAGCCGTTGACCGGGTCGCAGCTGTCCGCGCTGCACGAGTCGCTGTCGTCGCACGGATTCTGCGCCTTGCCCACGCAACTGCCGCCCGCGCACAAGTCCCCGACCGTGCACAGGTTGCCGTCATTGCAGGACGCCGCGTTGTCCACGCTGTGGTAGCAGCCCGAGACCGACTGGCAGCCGTCGAGCGTGCACGGATTGCCGTCGTCGCAAGGCGATCCCGAAAGCGCGAGGCATTTACCACCCTTGCAAGTGTCCTGGCCCGTGCAGGCGTTGTTGTCGTCGCACGACTTGCCGTCTGCGTTCACGTGGCTGCAGCCCTTGGCGTCGCACGGATCATCGGTGCACGGATTGCCGTCCTCGCAGTTCGAGGTCGCGCCGCCCACGCACTTGCCGCTCTTGCACACGTCCGAGACCGTGCAGGGGTTGCCGTCGTCGCACAAGGACGTCTGGTTGGCCAGGTGCCCGCAGCCGGTGACCGGGTCGCAGAAGTCGGCCGTACAGCCGTTGCTGTCGTCGCAAGAGACGACCGGGCCGGGCTTGCATTCGAACTGCGAGCAGTAGTCGCCGTTCGTGCAGGCATTGCCGTCCTGGCAAGGTGCCGATGCGCCTGCACTGAAGCTGCTGATATCGATGCGGAAGAGCAATCCGGCGGGATTGGTGAACGCGCTGGCGCCTGCCTTGCCGGGGTTGACCACTGTGCACGTCAGCGAGTTGTCACCCGCCTTGATCGCGCCGCTTATGGCGATGATGAGTGGTTTTGAGTAGTTGCCTTCGTCCGTTTCGACGCCGACCAGCACGCCGTTCAGCATGCACACGAATGCACCGTCCGTGGCGATGGTCAATTGGCCGATGTAGGTGACCGCGCCCGGCGTGATGGTGAACTTCTGTGTGAAGACAGCCTGCTGTGTCTGGGTGGGTTGGGTCACTTCCGGTGAACTCCACAGCCAGTTCGCCTGGCCGATGGCATGCGTCCAACCCGGGAAGGAGTCCCAGGCCAGCGCCGCGGGCTTCTCGCTTCCGTCGGCGGCGGTGTAAGTCGTCGCCGTGCTGCTGACGGTGGATGCGGCCGTGTATTTGCCGGTAGTGGTCTGCTTGTAAGTACATCCGAGCGCGGGATCGCAGCCGGAGAGAACGCACGTGCTGCCATAGTCGCAATCAGCCGCGCTGCCCGCCATGCACTTGCCGGACAGGCACTTGTCCTTCGCGGTGCACTGGTTGCCGTCATCGCACAGCGCGCCATCCGCGGCCGAGTGGGAGCATCCGCCGGACAGGGTGCACGAGTCCGCCGTACACGCGTTGCCGTCGTCGCAGGTAGGCCCGCTCGGACCGATGCAACTGCCGCCGAAGCAGGAGTCGCCCGTGGTGCAAGGGTTGCCGTCGTCGCAGGGCGTGCCTGCCTTGGAGGCAATGACTTCGATACGGAAGTTGAATCCGGGCGGCGACGTCGCCAGGTCCGCGGAATAGTCAACATCGCACTTCAGCTTGTTGGCACCAGTGGTAATCGCGGACTTGATCGAGACGGTGGCGGGGTTGGTCGACGTGCCCTGGCTGTAGGCGCTTATGACCAGTTTCTCATTGAGCCAGCACGTCACTGCGAAGTAGGCGGCGACCGTGAGCGTACCGTCGAGCTTGCCAGAATCGCCAACCGAAAAACTGCGCGTGAATCGGCTTTGCACGTTCTGGCCTGACGGAGGCGCAGCCTTTGCCCAGATCCAAGTGGAGTCCGGCAGCGTTGCCCACTTCGGATCCGGCGTGACGGCTGTCGCCGGCGCAAAGTTCACATGGACCTCCTGACCGTTCTCGATAGCCACTTCGGTCGACACCAGCGTCGAGCCATCGCTACCCACGACCGTGGAAGTCGAGGCCGAGCTAGCGGCCGGAGAGTGCCCGCAACCCTTGCTCTTATCGCAGGCGTCGACCGTGCACGAGTTGAAGTCCTCGCAACTGATCTGTGCCGCCGCCACGCACTTGCCGCCGATGCATGTGTCGGGTCCCTGGCACGCGTCGCCGTCGTCGCAGGGCAGGGTATTGTTCGCGTGCTTGCAGCCGCTATTTGGAGCGCATGTGTCTGAAGTGCAAGGATTCTTGTCGTCGCAATCGGTCGGCTCGCCACTGACGCACTTGCCGTTCAGGCACACGTCCACGAACGTGCACAAGTTGTCGTCCGTACAAGGTGCCGCGGGATTGCCGATGTGCTCGCAGCCCTTGGCCGGATTGCACTGGTCGGCGGTACACGGGTTCTTGTCGTCGCAATTCACCAGCACCGCGCCGCCCTTGCACGCTCCGGCGTCACAGTGGTCGTCGGCGCTGCAGGCATTGCCGTCTGAGCACAGGTTCTTGTCGTTCAGCAGGTACTTGCAGCCGCCGTCGCCTGGATTGCACAGGTCTTCGGTGCAGGGCTTGCCGTCGTCGCACAAGGAAGGCTTGCCGGGCAAGCACTTGCTGGTCGCGCACGAATCGCCGACCGTACACGCATTGCCGTCGCTGCACGCACCAGTCGTCGCCGTGAACACACAGCCCTTGCCCGGAACACACGCGTCGCTGGTGCACGGGTTGCCATCGCTGCACGTGACGCCCTTGCCCTTGCAACTGCCATTGGTGCAAGTGTCGGCGGTCGTGCAGATGTTGCCGTCGTCGCAAGGTTGTGTCGCGGTCGCGGCGTGCTTGCAACCCGACGCCGGATCGCAGGAATCGGTGGTGCACGGGTTGCCGTCGTTGCAGTTGACCACGGCGCCGACGCAGCTGCCAGAAGTGCACAGGTCGACCTTGGTGCAGCTGTTGCCGTCATCGCAACCGGACTTGTTGTTGGCGAAAGCGCACTTGCCGGTCGAGGCATCGCAACTGTCGTTCGTGCAAGGGTTGCCGTCACCGCACAGCGTGAACTTCGCGGCCAAGCATGCGCCGTTGGAGCACGTCTCGCCGGTGCTGCACAGGTTGCCGTCGTCGCACGGCAGCGTGTTGCCCTTGGCCTGGCACGTGCCGATCGCCGGGTCGCAAGTCGCGGTCGTGCATTGGCTGTCCTTGCAGACCTTCTGCGCGCCAGAGACGCAACCGCCGCCCTTGCAGGTGTCCGCGATGGTGCACGAGTCCCCGTCGCTGCACGTCAGGCCGTCCTGTGCGGGCGCGGCCTTGCAGGCGCCGGTCTTGCTGTCGCACGAGTCCACCGTGCAAACGTTGCCGTCATCGCAAGACTTCGGGTTGCCCGCCAAGCACTTGCCGGTCTTGCACGCGTCCGAAAGAGTGCACGGGTTGCCGTCCTCGCATGAGCCCTTGTCCGGAACGGCCTTGGTCACGCAAGCGCCGTTGGCGGGATCGCACAGGTCCTGCATGCACGGATTGCCGTCGTCGCACACCTTCGAGTTCGCGGGCTGGCACAGGCCGACCATGCACACGTCGTCCAAAGTACAGGCGTTGCCGTCCGTGCACGCGCCGCCGGACAAGGGCTTGGCCGCGCACTTGCCGGTGTTGGTGTCGCAGTAATCGGCGGTGCACGTGTCGCCGTCGTCGCAGGGCAGGGCGGCACCGGGACTGCACGCGCTACCGCTGCACTTGTCATTGAGTGTGCATGGGTTGTCGTCGCTGCAAAGCAAGTTGTTCGCCGCGTACGTACAACCCTTCAAAGGATCGCAACTATCGTTGGTACACGCATTCTTGTCATCGCAGCCGGCCTGCAAGCCGGGAGTGCACAAACCCGCGAGGCAGTGGTCGCCCGAGGTGCACACCGACTTGTCCGCGTCGCATGCCGTGCTATCGGTCTTGTTGCTCGGTTCGCACTTGCCGGACAATGCCTTGCACGCCCAGCTGACGCACTCTGTGTCCTTGCTGGTGTCGCACACGACCACCGTCTTCAGGTCGACCTTGCACGCAAACGCCCCGGGCTTGCTCGTGTCGCAGTACAGGCTGCCGTTGCACAAGTCGCCGTCTTCCTTGCTCTTACAGTCCAGGTTCGTCTGGCAATCGCACACGTTGACGCCCGACAGGCACTTGCCCGCCGCGCAGGCGTCCTTCGTCGTGCACGGATTGCCGTCGTCGCACACGCTGCCGTCGGTGTCCTTGGCCACGCACTTGCCGCTCACCGGGTCGCAACTGTCCGTGGTGCAAACGTTGCCGTCGTCGCACTTGGGCGGCCCGCCGGGAATGCACTTGCCGGTCTTGCACACGTCGCCCTGGGTACACGCCACGCCGTCGCTGCACGCCACGCCGTCCGTCACCGGGCCGCTGTTGCACTTGCCGGTCACGTTGTTGCAGGTTTCGTAGGTGCACGGGTCGTTGTCGTCGCAGTTGGTCACGGTGCCGGCCGAGCACAAGCCCGCAGCGCAGGCGTCGCCCACCGTGCAGGCGTCGTTGTCCGAGCAAGGCGTGGCATTGGCGGTGAACACGCATTGGCCGCTGCCACTGTCGCACGAGTCATCGGTACATGGATTCGCGTCGTTGCAGACCTTCACCGCGCCGGACTCGCACGAACCCTGCACACATGCATCGCCCAACGTGCACCCGCTGCCATCCTCGCATGCGGCGCCGGACGTCGGTTCCGTGTGGCATTTTCCGTCCGCCTTGGTGCAGACGTCCGAGGTGCACGGGTTGCCGTCGTCGCAAACGAACGCCTTGCCCGTGCACTTGCCGTCGTGGTCGCAAACGTCGCCCATCGTGCACGGATCGGCGTCGTCGCAAACGGCGTTCTCGACCTTGGCGATGTGCTGGCAGCCGCCCGAAGCGCAGAAGTCCGACGTGCACGAGTTGCCGTCATCGCAATCCTTAGCCGCGCCGCCACATTGACCGTTGGTGCAGGTGTCGCCGATGGTGCATCCGTCGCCGTCCTCGCAAGCCATCGGCGGCAAGCCAGGGCCGTCGACCGCCGTGTGGGTGCAGCCCGAAGCAAGATTGCAACTGTCGGTGGTGCAAGCATTCACGTCATCGCACGGCGAAGCCGCGCCGGGCAGGCACGCGCCGCCAGCACAGGCGTCGTTCAGCGTGCAGCCGTCGCCGTCGTCGCAGGCGGCGCTGTTGTCCTGGTGCAGGCAGCCGCCCGTGTTGTCGCAAGTGTCATCCGTACAAGGGTTCTTGTCGCTGCAGTCCAGCGTCTTGCCGCCCGAGCACACCCCGCCGTCGCAGACCTCGCCGACCGAACAGGCGTTGCCGTCGTCACAGGAGCCTGGCGTCGCCGGATGGTCGCAACTACCGGTCTTGGAGTTGCAAAGATCGATCGTGCATTCGTTGTCGTCGTCGCATTCCGCGGCTTTGCCAGCCACGCATGCGCCGCCAGAACACGAGTCGCCGAGCGTGCAGGCATTGCCATCGGTGCAGCTGCCCTCGACCGCGGTGGCGGTACAAGTGCCAGGCAGGCCGCTTCCGGCCGCGGCGTTGCACAGTTCGGTCGTGCATGGGTTGCCGTCGTCACAGGTCGCTTCGTCGGTCTCGCCGTCGCAGTCGTCGTCCAAACCGTTGCATGTCTCATCGCTGGTCGTGCACGTCGCGACGTCGGGCAGCGCGTCTGGCGTCAAGGCTTCCGGCGCGTCGACCGGCACGTCCTCGCCCATCAGGTTGCCGTCGAACTGGTTGATGCCGTCGGTGTTGAGGCCGTCATTGTCCTGGCCGACGTTTTCATCGCCGCAACTGCCCAGCCCCAACGCCAGCAGCGCGAACAGAATCCACGTCACGCTCGACTGACTGCGACGCACCAGGAGTTCGGAACGACGGCCGGCGAAGTTCGACATGAGATTCCTTGGCAATAGGCAACGACGGGCCCGCGGGCGGAGTTCATTCCGCAGGCTGAACCCTCCTGTTTAGCCTGTCCGCACTGCCGAAGCCAGGGAGAATCGGCGTCAGTGGCACCAACTGAGGCACCGCGACGTGGTTGCGCTCATGTTTGAACGGAGCCATTATGTGGTGATTTGTAAAGACAGCGGCGGGACGCGATCGTAGCCGGGTTCGGGGTCGGGCTCGGGTTCGGGTTCGGGTTCGGCACCGGCTCCGGCCCCGGTTCCGGTTCCGGTTCCGGTTCCGGTTCCGGCTCCGG
>CAYHHL010000271.1:0-4579 GCA_964356325.1 uncultured Enterobacteriaceae bacterium
TGCGGCACGCCGAGATCCGCACCACGCTGGCTGCGAAGGTTGCGGACGACAACGGGATCGAGCGCCAACCATTCCGCATGGATTGGGTCGCGCACGAGTTTGTAGAGGTCACGGCGGTTGGCGAAAGCACCGGCGGCAACGGCCAGCGTTCGCGATCCAACAAGCCGCACGCCCCGAACATCGTCTCGGGCACGGGCGCAACCGAGCAGCCCTTTGAAGCCGTTGTGTGAATGCCAGTTCCAGAGCACGTCCGGCCCGAGTACCTGGATTTCCACGTCGTTGGCAGTCCCTATCCACTGCGCGACGACCCGGACGAGCCACGGTGCCTGCGCGCCTCGCTTCTCCAGCCAAGCTTGCAGTTGCGCCGGCAAGACCATGGCCACGAACCCACGGATGTCGCCACCGGTCTGCAGCCAGTTCAGGAAAGCCTTTTCTGCCGCGTTGAGGCCGAACTGCGCACTCGCAACCTTCGCAAATCGGTCGCGCACTGTAGACGTAACGCCCGGGTGGCAGAGGCCACGAAACAGCGACATCGGGTTTGGCGGCTTCTTGACCAGCGCCGCCTCCAGCGCAGGGAGGATTCCAGGGCCGTACGTCTGTACCAAGTCCAGATGGCGCACCAACAGTTCCACATCCAGAGCCGAGGGCTTGCCCGCTCGCAATGCGGCTACGGCCAACGCGACGACGTCCACGGGCGCCCGCCCACCTTTCAAGACCGACGCAGGCGGCAACTTGCCGTACTTCCGCTCGAGGTCGTGCAACAATATGGAAAGTTGTGGAAATGTCATGCGTTATCCGACTCGACAGCTCGCCTCAGCCCATCGGTCACCTTGGTCAGCGCCAGCATCGTAGCGTCCACATGCATCAGCGTTCCACGCATCTGTTCTGCGACCTTCATGACCTCGGCAGTGGTCCGATCGCGCCCGCCATCCTGGACACGCCCCAGCGAGTCAGTGCTGCGCGTCAGCGCCTCGGCAGTCGCCTCCATGCCGGCAAGACCGTTGCTCAGCAGTTGCACGGCGCGCGTCATCTCGGTGCCGACGCCGGTCGTCAGGATGCCCAAGCTGCCCTGCACGCGTTGCTGAAAGTCCTTTCCCGACTGGGACATCCCTTCCTGGATCTTCGGCGGCAGTTCGGCCAGCAACCGCGACACGTCCCGAAGCGCGTTCGACGCGATCTGGACTTGCTGTGAGGACGATGCCTGGCGCAGTTCCTGGTCCTTGGCTTGCGCGTTGACGGTCGCCGCCATCGCCGTCATCGCCTCGCGCCACTGGCCGAACGCGTCCTGCAGGTCGCCCACGCCATCGGTGATGACCTGTTGCAGGCCTTCCGCTGTCGATTCGACGCTTTGACCGGAGTTGGCCAGCAGGCGCTCCAGATTCTTGGCCATTTCGGCACCGGCGGCGCCAAGCCCTTTCTCGGCCTGATGCAGCGTTGCCTGCACGGACTGGCCAAGTTGCTGAGAGAACTCACGCATCGACTGCTGCGTCTGGTCCGCGATCGCCTCCTGCTTGCCAGCGAGATCCCGAACTGTCTGGTCCATGACCGCCAGCCGCATCTGGGCCTGCCGGTCGGAATCCTCCAGCAACGTGCGGATTCGGCCTTCGAGCTGATCGACGACACCGCGCATCTGCACCGGCAGCGATTGCAACTGATCCAACGTGGCGGACATCGACTGCGTGTTGGCCGCCAGCGACTCGCTCGCGTTGCGCTGCGCATCCGAGGCGCGCATCGATCCTGCTTCGCCTTGTTGGAGCATGTCGTGCGTGGTGCCCACGATGCCGTCGAGCCGTTCCACAACCTGCTGCAGATCTGGCAGAACCTCGCGCAGGCGGTCAAACGCATCGACCGCGAGACGAAAGCTGACCTGCTGCTCCTGCGCGACGGCGGTCAGGCTCTTGGCCGTCTGCTCCAGCGCGTCGCGGTTCGCCAGCGACCACGTGTTCAGTTCGCCCAGGATCTCGCGCATCTGCTGCAACGCTTCGTCGTAGCTCGCGCGAAGCGTGTCCGCGATCCCGTTCGCGACCGCACTGGCTGTCTCCGATGCGGTGCCTTGCGTCTGCTTCGCGACGTTGGCCAACGATTGTGCAAGCATCTTAAGCGACGGCTCCAGTTGGTCGCGCAGGACCGGCGCCAGGCTTTCGGCAATGACCGGGGCGAGGCCTTTCAATGTCAGATCCAGGCTCTCCGTTCGCTCATCAAGGCGGACACGCTGGTCGTTGGCGGTGCGCAGGTGGGCGCTGAGTTCGAGGAGCAGCGCTTCCTGGCGGCGCTGCTGCTCGATCATCAACTCGCGGACGGCGGCGGTTGCCTCGATTTGGGAGTTGATGCCAGCGGCGGCTTGGAAGGCTGCGGTTTCCTGGACTTCGGCATCCAGCAGCGGTTCCAATTCATCGAACAAGACCAACCGAAGAGCTGCCAGCGCGTCCTTCTGCACGGCCCGCGCCCACAGCGTGCCCACCAGCAGCGCGATAGCGAAGACGATTCCGACGAGGTTAGCGCCAAAGGCTTCCTGTAGGGGCTGCAGCGACCCGGCAATCTCGACCTGTAGTTGCTGCGCGGTCACTTGTGCGGCGGACTTGCCGAGGGCGTTCTGAAGCTTCTGGCTGGAGTCGCCGATCCCTCGAAAGGAAAACACAATACCAACGACGACGAGCACGGACACCATGCCTGTGTACAAGCCTTCGTGAACTGCCGTGCGGGCCATCCGGTCGTACCAGATGTCGAGGTCCACCCCGAGTCGCCTTTCGCGGCGCCGCGCGATGAAGATCAGCAGGTTTTTCCACCATGGGGCGGCTATCGGGGTGGCTTCGGCCGCCTGCCAATCCGCCGCGTCAGCAAGTTCGGTGCTGGCTTGGACGGATTCCCGCTTCAGCGTGTATCCGGAAAACAGAGCGGCAACCAGAGCACAAATCCCTGCCACTCCAAATGATATTGGGGTCAGAGCAGTCAGCAGCTTCTGCGTCTCTTCTTGAAGTCCTGCTTGCTTCATGGCTGCGGCGACCAGAATCGTCAACGCCACGCCGACCAGGCTCAGGCCTACGGCAACAATACGGAGGAGTTGAATCGCATACCGGTTCATCTGTTAGCCTTTGCGGTTGCGAGAGTCGGCTTGGGCGGCAGCGGCGGCGACTTGAGCTTGATGCGGATGACCACGCGCCGGTTTTGGTCGTGGCACGGAGCCGTCACGCTGCATTCACACGACGGGTCGACCGCGTCGCGCGCCTCGCGTCCACCCGCGAACACGTCGAACGATGGACGCAGTGACACCTCGGTCGGCGTACCAAGCGCGAGCATGTTGCGGATGACGGAACCTGCTCGGTTCGTGCTAAGTTCCCAGTTCGTCAGCGATGGTCCGCCGGCGTCGTCCTTTCGGTTGCGGTGCAATTCAACAGAGACGGGGCGGCAATCAGCGTGCCCGACCACGTCGAAGCCGGTTGCGCACCACCTTGGAAAGGGACCCGGCAAGCACTCCCGCGTCGTCAGATCACGTGCAACGCGCACCAGGGCGTCCTGGAGGTCACGCGGCGTGTAGCCCGGTTCCCACTTGCCGGTCACGAACGAGATGAGATCGGATCGTAGCGTGCAAACGACGGTCACCGCGTGTCGCCGGTCTGGGTCGAGCTTCGACTCGTCGAAAGTGGTCGACGCCTGCCCGGGCAAGTCCGCCACGCACGCCTTGAGCAGATCTTCCCGGGCGGCCAGACCTGCGAGAACCTCGGTTTCAAGGTGCCGCTTGTAGTCGTCAGGCACGGCGTAGACCAGCGTGCCGGCCTCTGCCTGCCACTTGCTGATTTCCGCGGCCAGCTTGGCTACCTTCTTGTCACCGCCTTCGCGTTCCTCGGTAGACTTCGCGTCGCGAGTCATCAGCGCCAGGAAGGCCAGGAGAATGAACACGAACGCCGCCGACAGCACATCGACGTATGCCGGCCAGACCTCGCTGTGACCAGCCACGTCGTCGGCGCCATGAAGCCGTCGGCGATGCCGCTTCACGCGTGCCACCGCCTCGGCGTGCGATGCAATGGCCCTGACATCGCCGGACGACCCACTCGCGCTGCGGAACCCGCGGCGTCCAGCCAGCCAAGGCAGCATTGATTCGGAAACTGCGCTGGTTTCGGGAAGGATGCCAAGGATCGCACCTTTGCAAATGGGACGCGGCAGAACGGGACCGGGAGGTGGCGCGCGCTGCCTGCGCCGTGGCTCGACGGCTTGAGCTTGGGGCTGATGACGCGGATTGGCAATCGTGCACGATGCTGCGCACTCCAGCACGGCGATGGCTGCCCACCCGGTACCAGGGCGGCGTCGCCTCGGCCACCGATGCGCGAAGCTGCGCAGCGGACTCGTGCGCGGCGTGGGATGACCTGCGGTCCAGTTCTGCGAGGCACTGCCCAACGAGCGCGTGGTTCAGGGCGTCGGCGGCGTCCTTGCCGGTCGACAGCAGTTGCCGGGCGGCCTAGTTGAACAGTGGGTTCGCTTGTGTCTTCATGGGTTGCCCATCCAGCCGGGTGAACGTTGGGTTGTCGGCGGCATGTCGGCGCGAGCCGCGCTACTTCGGGAATTCAATCGCAGTGAGGCTGCA
>CAYHHL010000271.1:4679-6914 GCA_964356325.1 uncultured Enterobacteriaceae bacterium
CGATTTCAAGAGCTTGACGTCGGCCGCCAGATCCTCAACCTGCTTCTTCAGCGCCACCACCTGGTCGGCCCCCGCAGTCGCATACTCGATGCTCTGCTGCAGCTTGCCGGTCGCGCCTGCCGCCTGACCCGCCACCGCCGATTCCAGCGCGTACGGCACAGCACCGGCCTTCACCCGCGGCAGCATGGTCACCGGGTTCGCGCCAACATCGATCTCCACCCAGAGGTCAGGCTGCGCGTGCACGGCGACTGCACAGGCATCGCCCAAGGCCACGTCGAAGCGGCCGGTTCCCGCCTCGGTCATCACCACGGGGCTCGTGCATTTCGCCGGGTCACCGTTGTCCGCCGGCCCATCGAACAGGCGCACGCGCACCTGGACCGAGGCCTTCACCGGATTCCCCGCGCCGTCGAAGAGCGTGCCCGAGTACGTCAACGGGTTGGTTGCCGGCACGCCTGTCGCGCTCGCCCGCCCCGCGTAAAACGCCATGCCAGCCGTTGCTGCCAGCACGAGCATGGTCGTTGTTGCGATTCGCCAGTTCATGGTGCCCATCCCCCAATCGCGCAGTAGCCGCCGCCGCAGTTCTTGGTCGAAATGAATCCACTTGCCCGCGCAGCCATGCCGCCGCTCAGCGGTGTCGCAGGGGTGGTTGAAAATGCAGCGCGTGCGCTGAATCCGCTGGGGATTCCCGCGGTATCGCCGGCGTCCTGTCCGCCATCGACGGCAATGTCGGTCGCGTCAACGCCGCCGTCGTTCGCCGTGTCGATCGCCGCGTCCTTGCTGCCGCCGACATCCGGCGCGGCTACGTCCTCAATTGCAGGCCCATCCTCGCCATCGTGTTCAGGAGGAGCGACATCCTCGTCCAGCGCAACGTCTTCATCGGTCGTACCGGGCTCCGTGTCGTCCTGGATGTCGCCGAGCACCGCGTCGGCGGAATCCACGTTGGCAAACGCCTTGCGCTGCGATTGCTCGGACTTCCGTGGCGACAAGCAACCGGTCGCCAGCAACAGGCTCGTGATGAAGATCGGCCACCGGGGCATCAAAACCTCACCGCAAGCTGCACATTGCGCGTCGCTGGATCGATCGACCAACTCGCCCGCGTGGCAACCGATGGCCTCCGCAGGTGCAACCACGCCGCCCAACCGCCGAGAACAGCACCGATGGCAAACCCGCCGATTCCGGCCTTCCACTGCAATTCCGCGCGGTCATATAGCGCACCGTAGTTCTTCAAGCCCGCCTCGTCGCGCACCTGCAGGTCGTTCGCCGCGGCGGAGTTCGACGCACCCACCGCCATCAGCACCGCGCCGCCGACCACTGCAACGGCCGCAGTGCCTGTTGCCGCCCACGCCAGCGTGTTGTCCGGCGGCGCGGGCTTGTCGGACGGCGGCGCCTGGGCTTCAAGCATCGCTGGCGGCTTCGCGGCACTCGGTTTGCCTGCAATGGGTTGTGGTTGCGCGACCTCACGACTCTGCGGCGGCTTGTCTTCCGGCTTCGCGGCCAGGCGCTTGATGCGCTCGCGTGCGTTGACGATGCCATCCGCGTCATCGGAAATGGTGATGTACAGCTTGAACAGAGAAGCGGCATCGCCCGGCTTGCCCGCTTCCTCGTAAGCGCGCGCCGCATTGAACACCAGGGCCGGCACATGCGATCGCGCGTATGCTTGCATGAACAGCTTGGCCGCGACTTCGAAGTCCTTCGCCTTGAACCGCTCGGTCGCGCGCTCGGCGTAGGCCTCGGCATCGGAGCTGCTGGCGGTCGACTTGGACTTGGACTTGGCGATCGGCGCGGCGGCGGCAGGGGTCGTAAGCAGGGCACAGAGGGCCAAGGCGGTGGACGTACGGCGAAGCTGTGACGAAGAGAACAACATGACGCCCCCAAACTCGACCCAGGCCAAGCTACACCGGATAGTTACACGGTGCAATCCGACCGTGACTGTGATGCGGCGACACCGCACTTTTCCAAGGTTCCTGTTGAGCCTCCGGTGCGGTGTCCTTGTCGGCATGGCCCGACGACCGCAACTCGACGACGCTTTTCGCTCCTGGCTGCAACGATTCGGCGCGCGCATCCGCGACCTGCGATTGGCCAAAGGCTGGACCCAGATCCAGGCGGCCGAGCGGTGCGGGCTGGATTACAAGCATTTCCAGGCGGTTGAATCGGGTCGAGCCGCCGTGACCGTACGCACCTTGTTTCTCATCGCCAGCAGCTTTGGCGTCGAGGTCGGCGATCTGATGCCGATCG
>CAYHHL010000272.1:0-6880 GCA_964356325.1 uncultured Enterobacteriaceae bacterium
GGCGAATCTGGTCGGGCTGCGCTGGACGGAAGACGAGCGCCGGACGCTGCTTGGCATGGACGCCGAATGATTGCAGTAGATACCTCGGCGCTCGTCGCCTTGTACATGCGCGAGCCTGGGTGGGAAGACGTGCTGGACGCGCTTGCCGCTGCAGGCGAGCGGAAGGTGGCGGCGCCGACTCTGCTGGAACCGGTCATCGTTCTGGGTCGATTGGCTGCACCGCGACCGCAGCAAGCGGTGCAGGCACTCGTAGATGCGCTCGCGTTGGAAGTGGCTACTTTCGCACAGCGGTTGGACTGCCCGTTGCTGTTCGTCGGTGAGGATTTTCGCGCGACCGATGTGCGGGTCGCGCTGTAGGAGCCGTGGGGCTTGGCCCACCCCGCGGCGCGTTTCGCAACGCGCAACTCTTCGGCCAGCGTAACATTCCCAGTCGTCATGCGTCGGGCTGCCGTTTTCGCTTCGGTGGCCGGCCGGGACGGCGTTCTGTCGACATCGCCAAGGTCGATAAGGTAGCAAAAACTTGACGATCGGCAAGTTGGTCCCGTTACGGGGGAGCTATCCAACGCAACCTGCCTTACCGGTTGCCGACAGGTCGGTAACGATGCTGCTTTGGGCGAATGTAGGGGTGGGCTTCCAGCCCCTACAGGTGATCGTTGACTCGGCGCTCTTGCCGCGGAGCCCGACCAAGATCTCAAAACTGCACCCCGGGCTGCGCATCACTGTAGCCAGCCGGTAAGGCAGGCAACGCAATCATGACGCGGCTCACCGCGCCACCAACAAAGCCTCCCGAGTCGGCACCTTCAGCTTGGACTTCAGCAGCCCAGCCACCGTGCCCTGCCACGTCACGTGCCCACCCAGTTCGCCCGCGCCCGGTCCCAGGTCCACGAGCCAATCCGCCTCGCGCACGATGTCCAACTGGTGCTCGATCACCACCAACGTGTCGCCGCGATCCACCAACTCGTGCAGCACGTCCAGAAGCCGTTGCAGATCCTGCAGGTGCAGCCCGGTCGAAGGCTCGTCCAGCACGTACAGCGTCTCGAACTTGCGGCGCTTGCACAGCTCCGTCACGATCTTCAGCCGTTGCGCCTCGCCACCCGACAGCGTGTTGCTGCCCTGCCCCAGCGCCAGGTAACTCAAGCCCATGCGATCCGCGAGTTGCAGCGGCCCGGCGATGCCCCTGACCAGCGCGAAGTGCTCGGCGGCCTCGGCGATGCTCATGCGCAAGACGTCGGCTATCGACGCGCCCTTGTACAGAACCCGTCGGACTTGCTCGGAATAGCGCGCGCCTCCACACGTCTCGCACGGCACGAACACCGTGGGCAGGAAGGACATCTCGACTTTGAGTTCACCGGCGCCCTGGCACGACTCGCAGCGCCCGCCCTCGACGTTGTAGGAGAACTGGTTGGCGGTCAGGCCCAGCACCTTGGCCTCGGGGATGTTCGCGAAGACCTTGCGGATGTCGTCGAAGATGCCCATGTAGGTGGCGGGGCAGGAGCGCGGCGTGCGGCCGATCGGCGACTGATCGACCTCGACGATTCGGCCCAGGTCCTGCAGGCCTTCGATGGCGGTGAAATCGTAGCCAGCCTCGGCAGTTCCGCCCGGCAGCCTGGCCTCCTTGCGCCGATCCGTCACCGACAGCCCGCGGTTGCCTTGCGCCACCAGAAGATCGCGCACCAGCGTGGACTTGCCCGAGCCCGACACGCCGGTCACGACGTTGAAGCGCCCGCGGGCCAGGCGCACGTCGACCTCGCGCAGGTTGTTGCGCCGCGCGCCCTGGATGCGCACGAACGGATGATCCGCCGCGATCTCACGGGGAACCAGACGGACCCGGCGGTGGTTGCCCAGCCGCAGTGCCGCGCCGGTCGGCGAGTCGGTATCGGCCAGCATCTGCTCCAGCGAGCCCGCAAACGTCACGTTGCCCCCGGTGCGCCCGCCGCCCGGCCCCAGCTCGATGACGTGATCGGCGCGGCGAATCGTGTCCTCGTCGTGCTCCACCACCAGCAGGCCCGAGCCGCGCGCGACCAGATCTTCCAGCGCTTGCAGGACCTTGGCGTTGTCCGCCGGATGCAGGCCGATGGTCGGTTCGTCCAGCACGTACAGCACGCCGCGCAGGTTGGACGACAGCTGCGCGGCCAGGCGGATGCGCTGCGACTCGCCACCGGACAGCGTCGGCGCGCCCCGACCGAGCGCCAGGTAGTCCAGGCCCACTTGGGTCAAAAACCGACAGCGCGCGCTCACTTCGCCCAGGATCGGCTGGGCGATCTGCAAGTCGCGGCGATTCCACGGCACCGTCGCCAGGAAGTTCGCCAGCGCCGGCGGCCCCAGCAGCATCGCCTGGTCGATGGTGTGGCCGCCTATCGTCACCGAGCGCGCTTCCGGCCGCAGCCGCGAGCCCTTGCACACCGGACAGGCCGCCAGCAAGCGCAGGGGCTGATCTGGAATCGTTTCATTGCCTTCGGGCAGTCCGGCGCGCGCCAGCTCCTGGGTCGAGCGCCCGTCCTCGGCCTTGCGCTTGGCCTTCTTGGCCTGGCGTTTCAGCTCTTGGGCAGCGGCCTTCTCGCTGGGCGGATCGGCCTGCGCTTCGACCACTTCGACGCCGGTGCCCGTGCAGACCGGACACCAACCCGCCGCCGATGTGAAGGCAAACAAACGCGGATCCGGCGCTTCCACCGACAGATCGCAGCGCGCGCAGTGCCGACGCAGGCTCCACGTCACCGGCAGCATCCCGGCGGTGCGCGCCAGGACCGTGCCATCGCCCAAAGCCAGAGCCAGATCCACCGCTTCGGCGATCGCACTGCGCCGGGCCGGATCCACCGTCGACGGCTCGCGGGCCAGGGTCAGCGCCACTACCTTGGACTTCTTGGCCTTCTTGGCAGCCGGAGCTGGCTCGGCAAACACGGTCTGGCCCGGCACCCGCGCCACCACGTAGTCGAGGTCGTGCACGACGTAACGGCGCAATTCCGGCACCGCGTGGATCGACACCAGGCAGCCGTCGACGTGCAACCACTCGTGCCCCAAGGACTTCGCGCGCTGGACGATGTCCTTGTGGTGACCCTTGCGGCCGCGCACCGCCGGCGCCATCACGTACACGCTGGCATCGCCGAACCGGTCGGTCACCGCGTCCGCCACGTCCTGCGCCGTCTGGCCCGAGACCGGCCCGCTGCAGCCTGGGCACAGCTGCGTGCCACAGCGCGCGTACAAAAGCCGTAGATACGGGTAGATGTCCGTGAGCGTGGCGACCGTCGAGCGCAGGCCGCCGCGGGTGGTGCGCTGGGCAATCGCCACGGTCGGCGGCAAGCCTGCGAGCTTGTCGACGTCGGGCCGCGCCGCCGGGGGCAAGTACTGGCGGGCATAGGGCGACAGGCAATCGAGGAAGCGGCGCTGGCCCTCGGCGAATACGACATCGAACGCCAGCGAGGACTTGCCGCTGCCCGACAGGCCGGTGACCACCACGAAGCGATCGCGCGGGATGTCCAGCGACACGTCGCGCAGGTTGTGCACGCGGGCGCCGCGGATCTGCACCTGGCCGGGATCGCGCTCGATGTCGGCGAGGTCGGCTTCGGTCAGGCCCGCGGCCGGCGCGTTCTTTCGGCGCAGGAAGCGCGCCGTGGGTGTGTCGCGCTCCAGAAGACCTTTGGCATCACCCTGGTACAGCACCTCGCCGCCGTCCGGCCCGCCTTCGGGTCCCAGCTCGATGACGCGATCCGCCGCCGCAATGAGGTCCAGGTGGTGCTCGACCAGGATGACGGTATTGCCGCGCGCCGTCAGTTGCCGCAGATTCTTGAGCAAGATCGCGACGTCGTGCAGGTGCAGGCCGGTCGAAGGCTCGTCCAGGAGAAACAGCGCGTTGCGGGTGCGGGCTTGCAGCAGATGCCAGGCGATCTTGAGACGTTGCGCCTCACCGCCGGACAGCGTCGACAGCGGCTGGCCCAGGCGCAGGTAGCCCAGGCCCAGCTCGCACAGCGACTGCATCGGCCCCGAGAGCGCCGGATCATCCTCGAACTGCTCGGCAATCTGCGCCGCGGTCCGATCCAGGAAGTCGCTCGCCGCAAGGCCTCGGTGCTTGACCTGCAGCACATCCGCGCGAAACCGTTGGCCTTCGCAAGCCTCGCAGGTCATGCGCACGTCGGACAGGAACTGCATTTCGACCAGTTCGTGGCCCAGCCCCTCGCACACCGCGCAGCGCCCGCCCTCGCGGTTGAAGCTGAAGGTCGCCCGGGTGTAGCCTCGTGAAACTGCGAGCGATTCGTCGGACAATCGGTCGCGCACCGCGTCCCATACCTTGAGATAGGTCGCACAGTTGGCGCGCGAGGACCCGTGCGGCAGTTCCTGATCGACCAGCACCACGTCGCCGATGCCGACATCGCCGTCGATGCCTGCGCACGCCCCCGGCTCGTCCACCGGCTCACCGCGGCGCCGAAGTAGGGTCCGGTACAGGACTTCCTCCACCAGCGTCGACTTGCCCGACCCCGAGACGCCGCACACCGCATTGAGCGCGCCGACCTGGAATGTCACGTCCTGGCCGCGCAGGGTCCGCGCCGACGCCCCGCGCACCGTCAGCCACTTCGCGGTGTGCAACGTCGCCCGTTTCGCCACCTGCGCCGCGGTCAGCTTGCCTTTCGGTTCAGGCGCTTGTGACGTCGGATCATGAGGCGGCGCCACGAGCTTGCGCCCGCTCAGGTAGTCCGCGGTCAGGCTCTCGGGGAGGTCGCCCATCGCGTTGGGCGGCCCGACGTACAGCAACTGCCCGCCCTGGTCGCCCGCCCCCGGCCCGAGGTCGATCAGCACGTCGGCGGCCCGGATCAGCGCCGGATCGTGTTCGACCACCACGACGGTGTTGCCGGCCGCCCGCAGCCGCTCCAGGATGCGCAGAAGCCTATCGTTGTCGCGGGGATGCAAGCCGACCGACGGCTCGTCCAGCACGTACAGCACTTGGGTCATGCCGGTCGCCAGCGCCGCCACGAGTTGCACGCGCTGCAGTTCCCCCCCCGAAAGCGTGCGCGCAGCCCTGTCCAGCGACAGGTACTCCAGCCCGACTTCGTCCAGGAAATCCACGCGATGGCGCAGTTCCCGCAGCGGCTGTTCGAGCGCCTGGGTCTCGGTCGCGCCCAGTTCCAGGCTCGCCACCTTCTGGCGGATCTGGCGCACCGGCAGGGCCAGCCACGCCGGCAGCGACAAGCCGCCGAGCTTCCAGGCCAAAGCCTCTGGTTTCAAGCGGGTACCGTGGCAGTCCGGACAGACCGTGTAGGCGCGGAACCGGGCCAGCAGCACCCGCACGTGCATCTTGTAGGACCGCCCCTCCTGCCACTTGAACCAACCGCGCACGCCGTAGAACTTGCCGGCACGGCGACCGCCCTTCTCGCCGTCGATCACGGCTTTGCGCTGTGCTTCCGGTAAGTCCTGCCAGGGCGTGGCCATGTCGATGCCCAGGCGCTCGGCGAACTGTTCGAGGTCTTCGCGCTCCTCGTCGGTGGCTTCGGTGCTCCAGGGCTTGATGGCGCCTTCCTTCAAGGATTTGCGCACGTCGGGGATGACCCGGCCGAGGTCGATGTCGGTCACCCTGCCGAAGCCGTTACAGCCCGGGCAGGCGCCGACCGCGCTGTTGAACGAGAACAGGTGCGCCGACGGTTCCTGCACTTCGGTGCCACACGCGGCGCAGCGCAGGCGAGCGGCGGCTTTCAGATGGGCAAAGGTTCCCGTGCGTTCGCCGGTATCGTGCCAGCGCGCCAAGGCGCCCGGTTCGCCGTCGAGCCATACCGAGACCGCGCCACTGCCCCGGCGCAAGGCCTGCTGCAGCGAGTCGTACAGCCGCGCGCGCTCATCGTCTCGGGCCACCAGGCGATCCTGCAGCACGTGCACCGTCGAGCCCGGTTCGATCACGCCCAGCAGCGACTCCAGCGGTTGGACCCCGCCCTCGTGCCAGGCGCGATGAAACCCTGCCTGTGCAAGCCCTTGCAGTGTGGCCCTGGCGGCGATCTGCGAGACGACGGGCAGCGCAAACGTCACCGCCAGGCGACGCTCTGGCGCGCGATCGAGCAACTCCTGCACCAGTTCAGCTACTTGCGTTCGGCGCACCGCGGCACCGCAGTTCGGACACTCGGGCGTCGCGGCGTGGGCAAAGACCAGGCGGAAGTATTCGCCCAGTTCGGTCAGCGTCGCGACCGTGGCGCGGGCGGCGCGGATCGACTTGCCCTGGCGGAGCGCGACCGATGGGAGGATGCCGGTAATCTCATCGACCTGCGGCTTGTCCATGCGTTCCATGAACTGGCGGGCGTAGCTGGAAAGGCACTCGACGTAGCGGCGCTGGCCCTCGGCGTAGAGGGTATCGAACGCGAGCGAGGACTTGCCGGAGCCGGAGACGCCCGTGATGACGATGAGTTTGCCGAGCGGGATGTCGAGATCGAAGCCGCGCAGGTTGTTCTGACGGACTCCGCGCAGGCGGATGGCGGCGGTGGTGGCAGCGGGGCGAGGGCGATCGGGCATGGGTGGACAAGGTAGGCGGGGGCGCGGTGGTGGGCAAGCGTCGGGGTCGGGTGCGGGTGCGGGTTCCGAAATCTTGGTCGGGGTCCACGGCAAAAGCCGCCGAATCAATGATCACGTGTAGGGGCGGGCTTCCAGCCCGCCCTCCCACGCGCCAGCGTCAATCCCAGTCCGGGGAGGAGGGCGGGCTGGAAGCCCGCCCCTACATTCGCCACAAGCAGCACCGCCACCGACCCGGAATCCAGAACCGCGCCCGTCGGGGTCGGGTGCGGGTGCGGGTGCGGGTGCGGGTGCGGTGCGGGTGCGGGTTCGGGCATGAGTTCAGTACCTGGCATCAGCGCGGCTCCGGTCCCGGCTCCGGTCCCGGCTCCGGTCCCGGCTCCGGTCCCGGCTCCGGTCC
>CAYHHL010000273.1:0-4352 GCA_964356325.1 uncultured Enterobacteriaceae bacterium
CGGCCCGGAGCGACCCCATGAAGATGCAGCCCGTATCGCCTGACCTGCTGCCCAAGGTCATCCAGGCCATGACCTCGCACGCGTACTTCAAGTCGGTCAGTCCGCGCACCTTGCAGGACGTCGCGACCCAGTGCGTGCTCGCCCACTACGCGCCGCAGGAAGTCATCTTGCAGCAAGGCGATCGCTCCGACGCCTTCGTCATGCTCTTGCGCGGCATGGCCGCCGTGCGCGTGGTGCTGCCGGGAGTGCCGGAGAGCTTCGAGATAGACCGCGTGAAACCTGTCGAAATCGCGGGTGAAATCGATTTGATCCTGGATCAGCCGCGGCGCACCTCCCTGGTGGCGACCGATACCGTGCTGATGCTGCAGTTCCCGGCCACGATGCTCAAGGCTCTGTTCGATGCGGCGCCGGCGTTCGGCCATGCCCTCGCCCAGCACCTGGCCCGCCGCATGGTCGAGGACGGGCCGACCGTGCCGCTGCCGCACTACGATCTCCAGCACATGCCGCCGCCCGAGGTCTTGAGCCTGCTGCCCTTCACCTTCATCGAACGCCAGCGCGTGCTGCCGGTGCAGTCCCAGGGCGGGCAGGTGATCGTGGGCTTCGTGGACGATCTGGCCCATGCGCCGGTCGCGAGCGTGGCCAAGATGCTCGAAGGCACGCAGATCGTCCCCGTGCGCATTGATGCCGCCGCCTACTTGCGGGTTTTTACCGCGATGGAGCGGGAGCGGGCCGAGCAGGAGGAAGCCAACGCTGCGCAGCAAGCCTCCAACCCAATGACGCCCCAGGGAATGTCGGGCATGCCCACGGGAATGCCCATGGGAATGCAGGGCATGCCGCCCGCGATGGCCGGCGCTCCGATGGGTATGGCCGGCATGGGCCAGCGTCCGGCGCCGGGTCGGCCCGTGGGCAACGTGATCCTGACGGCGCCCAAGCTGGACCCCTTGCTCAAGCGCCTGGTGGCCGAGGGCGGCTCGGATCTGCACCTGACCGCGGGCTATCGGCCAAGGTGGCGAATCGACGGCGAAATGCGCGAGATTGCCGACGCCAAGGTGCTGGGCGACGTCCAGGTGTTCGACCTGCTGGAACCGGCCATGCCCGAGCGCAACCGCGAGCAGTTCCTGGACATCAACGACACGGACTTCGCGTATTCGGTCCAGGATACCGCGCGCTTCCGGGTCAACGTGTTCCGCGACCACAACGGCGTTTGCGCGGTGCTGCGGGTGATTCCGTCCAAGATCCTGACGATGGAACAGCTCGCCCTGCCCGAAGGCGTGCGGCGCATGTGCGACCATCCCAAGGGCCTGGTCCTGGTCACGGGGCCGACGGGTTCGGGCAAGTCCACCACGCTCGCTGCCATGATCGACTACATCAACCGCACGCGGCGCACCCACATCATCACGCTCGAGGATCCCATCGAGTTCCTGCACAAGTCCCAGAAGTCGCTGGTCAATCAGCGCGAGGTGGGACCGCACACGACGAGCTTCTCGCGCGCGTTGCGGGCGGCCTTGCGCGAGGATCCGGACATCGTGCTCGTCGGCGAAATGCGCGACCTGGAGACCATCCAGCTCGCGCTGGAGACGGCCAATACCGGCCACCTCGTGTTCGGCACGCTGCACACGTCGACGGCGATTTCGACGGTGGACCGCATCATCGACGTCTTCCCGCCCGAACAGCAGTCGCAAATCCGCACGGTGGTTTCGGAAACGCTGAAGGGCGTGGTGGCCCAGACGCTGCTGCGGCGCAAGGGCGGTGGGCGTGTCGCCGCATTGGAGGTCCTGGTCGGCTCGCACGCGGTGTCGAACCTGATTCGCGAGGGCAAGAACCACCAGATCTACAACATCATGCTGACGGCCAAGAACCAGGGCAACCAACTACTGAATGAGCAACTGGAAAAGCTGATTCAAGACGGCAAGGTCGAATACGATGACGCAATCATGAAGGCCCAGGACAAGGCGGATCTGGCCAAGCGCTTCGGCAAAGAGTACTTCGAGAAGTAATCCAGGCAAAGGAATCCGTCGCCCATGCAAACCGTGGTTCTTTCCGACATGCACCTGTCCGACGCCGAGCCGTTGGACCCGAAGCGCCCGCACTGGAAGGCTTTCAAGCGCCAGGAGTTCTTCATCGATCGGGACTTCGTGCACCTGCTCGAGCACCTGGGGCAGGACACGCAGGAACCGATCGAGGTGGTGCTGAACGGCGATGTGTTCGACTTCGATACCGTCATGGAGATGCCGAAGCCTGGCGCGATTGAAAGCCCACGCATTCCCAACAGTTCAGAAGCACTCGCGCCGATTCGACCGGCGTCCGTGCCCTGGCTGATGCGCCTGCGTGGCCTGGGCAGCGAAGAGGCGATGTCGCTGTTCAAGATGGATTGCATCATCCGCGATCACCCGGAATGGTTCGGCGGCCTGGGCGATTTCGTGCGCCAGGGTCACCGCGTCGTGTTCGTGATCGGCAACCACGACCTGGAGTTGCACTGGACCAGCGTCCAGGCGCGGATTCGCGCGGCGATAGGCCTGACCGCGGAGACCGATGCCAAAGTCTTGTTTTGCAACTGGTTCTATCTCTCCGGAGCGGACGCGTTCATCAGCCACGGCAACCAGTACGATCCGTATTGCGCCGTGCCGGACCCGATCCATCCGCTCATCGAGGTACGTGGCAAGCCGCGCGTGCGCATTCCGTTCGGCGACCTGGCCAACCGCTATATGCTCAATGGTATGGGCTACTTCAACCCGCATGCGACCAGCAACTACATCATGTCGGGAGCGCAGTACGTCGCGTTCTTCCTGCGCTACATGATTCGCGACCAGCCGTTGCTGATCTGGACCTGGTTCTGGAGCGCGTGCGTCACGTTGTTCACGACTCTCGATGAGTTCCTGCGCCCGGCGATGCGCGATCCGCTCTCGATCGAGGAAAAGGTCGCGGGCATTGCCGAACGGTCGCAGGCCACGCCCTCGATGGTCCGCCAACTGGCAGCCGTGGACGTGCCCTCGGCTTGCACGCGGCCGCTGATGATTGCACGGGAACTCTGGCTCGACCGCGGGCTGCTGTTCTTGGCGATCGTGTACGCGGCGTTCCAGGCGGCAATGGCCATCAACTTCGTGTGGCCGATCTCGCGCTGGTGGACGCTCGTGCCGCTCGCGCTGCTGTTTCCGCTGTTCCTCGTGTATTCATTCAGGGTTCGCCCGGAGACGTTCGCCAAGCCGCTGCTCACGCCCGAACGCGCGGAGTTGATCGCCCGCATCACCGGCGCGCGCTTTGCCGTCTTCGGTCACACGCACGTGCCGGAGTTGCTGCAGATCGGGCCGTTGCTGTTTGCCAACGCGGGGTTCTGGTCGCCGGCATTTTCCGAACCGGCCTGTCACCAGCGCATCGGCACGCAAACGTTTGCCTGGCTCAAGCCCGGCGTGAACGGTCGCACGCTGGAACTGTGGGAGTGGCCACCGGGTGGGCTGGCTCCGCAACCATTCGTCCTGCCTGGATAATCATCAATCGAGGAAGCGCGCTCGCTCGGCCGGGGTCGGCATGCGGCAGGTCTCCTTCTGGCCGAACCAGCGGTAGCGGTGGCTCGACACCCAGGCGTAGATCGCGTCGCGCAGCGGACGCGGCACAATCCTTAGCCAGGACAGGGCCTTGTACGGCCAGGAGAGCTGACTCGCGATGTAGAGCGCGGCGTCGGACCGTTCGAAGCGCCGCTCACCTTGGACGACGATGACCGTGTCGAAGGTCTGGTCAGGCCGCGTGCCCAGCCGCCTGCTCGCGGTCTCGCCTTGCAGGGTCGCGAACAGAAAGCTTTGCCGGACATCGTGGCGCATCACGAAGTCGACCGAGGCGTTGCACAGCCCGCAGACGCCGTCGAAAAACAGGATCGGCCGATCGCTCGGCAATGGCGCCCGCGGCATACGGCCGGCCTAATGGCCCGAGGCGGCGACGTGCTCGGCGTAGGCTTGCGGACTGAGCAGGTGCGACAGATCGTCCGAAGCCGGGCGGATGCTGACCAGCCAGCCCTGCCCGTACGCGTCGGAGTTGATCAGCTCCGGCGTCGCGTCCAAGGCTTCGTTCTTGCTCGCGATCTCGCCAGTCACCGCGGCATAGAGGTCGGACACGGACTTGGTCGACTCCACCTGGCCCAAGGTTTGACCCTGCGAGACTTCGGTGCCGACGCCGGGCAACTCGACGTAGACCACGCCGCCCAGTGCATCCTGAGCGAAGTCGGTAATCCCCATGACGATCGTGCCGTCCGGCTCGCGGCGCGCCCACTCGTGGCTCTTGGTGTACAGCAGGTTCTGCGGAACGTTCATGCGGACCATCCGTTTGGATTTGGAGATGGATTTGGAGATGGATTTGGAGAT
>CAYHHL010000273.1:4452-6860 GCA_964356325.1 uncultured Enterobacteriaceae bacterium
TGGATTTGGAGATGGATTTGGAGATGGATTTGGAGATCGGAAGGTTTGCGGTTCAAGAGGTTTGCCGGTCGAGACGCGGCAGGCGCTCAGCCGGCGGTCAAGGCCGTCCTCACGAAGGGGTACGCCGTGACCCGGGCCTTGCGCGCCTGGCCACGCACGTCGATGTCGAGCTCGGTGCCCTCAGCGGCCAGATGCGGCGGCACGTAGGCCAATGCAATCGGAGCCTTGAGCGAGGGAGAATGCGTTCCAGAGGTGACGTGGCCGACGTGTTCGCCGCGGTACAGCACGGGCATGCCGTCGCGCGCGATGCCCCGATCGACCATGGTCAAGCCGACCAACTTCTTGGCGATTCCGGCGGTCTTGACCTTCTGCAGGGCTTCCGAACCGACGAACCCTGCGGGTTTGTTCAGCTTGATCGCCCAACCGACGCGCGCCTCGTAGCCATTGGTGCCATCGTCGAGTTCGTGGCCGTACAGCGCGTAACCCATCTCGAGCCGCAGCGTATCCCGGGCGCCTAGACCCACCGGCGAGATGCCGTCGGCTTGCCCGGCGTCGAGCAGCGCGTTCCACAGATCCGTTGCAATCTCCGGGGGCACGTAGAGTTCGAAGCCCGGCTCGCCCGTGTAGCCCGTGGTCGCCACCAGGGTGTCCGCGCCGTGAAAGCTGTGCACCCGGATGCGGTTGCGCGGCAGGCCGATCGCCTCGCCCGGCAGCACGCGCGCCAGGATCGCCGACGCTTTCGGACCCTGGAGGGCAATCTGCGCGAACTCGTGGGAGCGGTTGCGCAGCCGTGCCGGGTTCAGCGCGTGCGCCTGCATGTGCGCGAAGTCCTTCTCGATATTCGAGGCATTGACCACCACGAAGAACCGCTCCGGGCCCAGGCGATACACGTACAGATCGTCGACCGTGCCGCCGTTCGGGTGGCACAGCAGGGCGTACATCGCCTCGCCGTCGTTCAGCTTGCTCACGTCGTTGCTGACCAGGTGGTTGATCTCGGCTTCGGCGCCCGGACCTTCCACCAGGATTTCGCCCATGTGGCTGACGTCGAACAAGCCCGCGGCCGTGCGCGTCGCGGCGTGTTCGGCGACCAGCCCCCTGCCCGCGTACTGCACCGGCATTTCCCAACCCGCGAACGGCACCATCTGACCACCGAGCGCGACGTGCGCGGCGTAGAGCGGTGTGTGCTGCAGGGGCGTCGGTTCGGGCGTGGCGCTCATGGTTTCCTCACGGCTGGGGCAGAAGGACACGGCACGTGTCGTCGTTTCAGCGCCGGCTGTCAAGAAGCGGCAAGGGGCCGACGAGTCAGCCTTGCCGGGGCTGGCCGCGGCGGGCCTGGCAGGCTTGGATGGTGTTCGCCATCAGCAGCGCGATCGTCATCGGCCCGACGCCGCCCGGCACCGGCGTGATGGCTGCCGCCCGTTGGCTCGCGCCTTCGAAGTCCACGTCACCGGTCAACTTTCCGTCGTCGGTGCGATTCATGCCGACGTCGATGACCACGGCACCGGATTTGATCCAATCGCCGCGCACCAGATGCCGCCGGCCGATGGCTGCCACCACCAGATCTGCTTGCATCACCATGGCTTTGAGATCGACCGTGCGGCTGTGGCACACCGTGACCGTTGCGTCGCGGTTCAGCAGCAGCAGCGCGATGGGCCGGCCGACGATGACCGACCGGCCGATCACGACCGCGCGCTTGCCCACCAGCGACCAGCCGGTCAGGCGGCTGTACCTGTCCAACATCTCGACGATTCCAGCCGGCGTACAAGCCACCAGCCCGGGGCGCCCGGCCGCCAGCCGGCCCAGGTTTTCCGCACCGAAGCCGTCGACGTCCTTGTCCGCGCGGATCCGCGCGAGCACGGCCTCGGTATCGCACTGTTTCGGCAGTGGTAATTGCACCAGGATGCCGTCCACGTCGTCGCGGGCGTTCCAGGCGTCCATCAGCGCCAGCAGTTGCGCAGTCGTCGTGTCCGCGGGCAGGCGCTCTTCGATCGAGACGATGCCCACGTCATGGCATGCCTTGATCTTGCCGCGCACGTACACCGCCGAGGCCGGGTCGTCGCCGACCAGCGCCACGGCCAGGCCAGGCACGATGGCGCGGGCCCGCAGCGCTTGGGCTTTGACCTTCAGTTCCGCGCGCAGTTCCGCGCTCATCGCCTTGCCGTCGAGTAGCAGCGCGGTCATGGGGCACTCCGAGTCAAGGTAATCGGCGCCTCCAGGTGCCGCAGGCGGGCCGGGTTTGTCAATCGTGAGCGACCGACGATCTGAACGGCCCGAGTTCGGGTTTGGGCACGGGTTCGGGCGTAGGTCGCTGCTCCTGCTAGCGATTCCGGCTCCGAGTTCGGACTTCCCCCCTGTGTCATCCTGATTGCGCCAGGAGAAGCTTGGCACGAAGACAAGGAGGTACGATG
>CAYHHL010000274.1:0-6806 GCA_964356325.1 uncultured Enterobacteriaceae bacterium
CCGGCTCCGGCGCCATTCGCAACGCAACTATCCGCTGTGCAAGGGTCTTCGTCGTCGCACGCCTTGGGTGTCCCAGGGACGCACACGCCCTGCTTGCAGCCATCGCCGCCCGTGCAGGGGTTGCCGTCGTCGCACACGCTGGCGTCCGGCATCAGCACGGTGATGCAACCGATGGTCGGGTGGCACGCCGCGGCCTGGCAAGGCACCGTGGTCGCAGGGCAATCGCTGACGGATTGGCAAGCCTTGCCGGTGCTGGAGGTCGGGTCGCCAGCCACGTCCACGCCGTCGTGGTTGACCGTGACGTCGGTCTCCTGCGCCTTGGCTCCTACCGGATCGTCCTTGCCGCAACCGAACGAGAGCAGGCACACGGCGCCCCAACAGCCCAACGCTGGCGAGATTGTCCGAAACGTCATCATCGCGATCTCCAGGCCTTCGCAGTGCGAACAGTCAACCGGCGGCCCCGACGTGCACCGTCGCACGCGAATCTACCGGCCAAGATCGCGTCCGACAAGCCGCGAATGTGCGCCGAAGTGACGATTTGCGGCAGACAAGTGACGCTTCTCGTCAGTCCGGACCGAGCAAGGGCAACGCCGGCAGATACAGATCGCTGTATGAGCAAGGTGTTACACGAAACAGAAGCGTTGGCACGGCGGTTGCAAAGGATGAAAGCGGGGGATCGCAACGAACCCTCGGCAGTTCCGAAAGGCTACTGCCGAGGGTTCGTCGCTTTTTTGGCACAGTTCAGCGACGGGCACCTCAGTCTCGGCCGCCCATCGCCGAATCGCACCGAATACCCTCCTTTTTCCCATGACTTGCCATCACGCCCCCACCGCCGTCGCATCTCGACCGCGTGTGAACCGTGGCCGCTCGCGACGTTGCGCACGGGGCTCGCAATTGCTGGCGTGAAACGGTTACGTTGTGCAAATTCCACCAGTGCGTTGCCCGGGTTCTGTCATGCCGCGATTCGTGCAGCGATCCGCATTCTTGCGGCGTGTGCGCGCTCGATCGGGGCCGGAGCGCGGGCGGCCATCGCGGCACTGGTCGCAATTGCAGGAGTGCCCCATGGACGTCTTCGAACCGTGCTTCTCCTTCCACGACGCGGACTTCATCAAGGCGGCGAACCTCTATCCGTACTTCCACGTGCTCTCCTCCTCGGACGGTCCCATGGTCGGGGTCGAGGGCCGCAACGTCGTCATGCTCGGCTCCAACAACTACCTCGGTTTGACGCACCATCCCGACGTGTTGCGCGCCGCCCACGACGCCATCGATCGCTACGGCACGGGCTGCACCGGCTCGCGCTTCCTGAACGGCAACTTGGACTTGCACGAGACGCTGGAGAAGGAACTGGCCGCGTTCACCGGCAAGGAAGCCGCCCTGGTGTTCGCCTCGGGATTCCTGGCCAATGCCGGGACCATTGGCGTGTTGGCGGCGCATCCGGAAGCCGTCGTGTTCTCGGAAAAGGAGAACCACGCCAGCCTGATCGATGGCATGCGGCTGGCCCGGGCGCACGCGCACACGTTTGACGGCCCGGACGATCTGGAACGGCAACTCGCCGAGCGCCCGGCCTGGCCGCACGCGCTGGTGGTCACGGACGCGGTGTTTTCGATGACCGGCCGGATCCAGGACCTCCAGAAAATCGCAGAACTCAAGCGCAAGTACGGATTCCGCCTGTATGTCGATGACGCGCACGGCTTCGGCGTCCTGGGGCGGGACGGTCGCGGCACCGCCGATGCCCAAGGCGTGTTGGACGACATCGACCTGCTGTTCGCGACCTTCAGCAAGTCCCTGGCCAGTCTGGGCGGGTTCGTGGCGGGCGAGCGGACCGTCATCGACTACTTGCGCCACAAAGCGCGCACCCTGATGTTTTCCGCGGCCTTGCCTCCCGCGCAGACGGCGGCGGCCCTGGCATCGCTGCGGGTCATGCAGACGGACGCCACGCTGTTCGACAAGTTGTGGACCAACCTCGCGTTCTACCGTGAAGGCCTCGCGCGCCTGGGCTACTTCACCATGGGCAGCACGACGCCCATCCAGCCGGTGTTCATCGGTTCGGAATCGTTGGCGTTTCGCATGTGTCGCGAGGCCTTGGACCTGGGCGTCTTCACGACTCCCGTGGTGTTTCCGGCGGTGCCGCTGGGCCAGGCGCTGATCCGCACCAGCGTGACGCCGGCCCACACGCGCGAGCACTTGCAGACGGCGCTGGACGTGTTCGAGACGTTGGCGCAACGCTTCAAGATTCCGCGCGTCGACGCGGCCAACCTGCCGGTAGCCACCGAGATGGACTTCAGCTATCTGTCCTGAAGGCAACGCGAGCGAGTGGGAGACCGCATGACCGAGGAGCCATCGTCCAAGACCACGCAGATTCTGCCTAAACCCGGGCGCGGCCAGACCGTCCTGGTGACGGGCGCGGGCAGCGGGCTGGGGCGGGCGATCGCTGAGCGGTTTGCGCGGCGGGGCGATCGGGTGTTCGCGACCGTGCGCGATCCGGTTCGGGCGCGTGAACTGGAGGCGCAAGCACGGGCAAGCGGCCTGCAGATGAGCTTCCTGGCGCTGGAACTGACGTCAGCGGAGGCAGTTCGCGCGGTGTTGCCGGTGCTGGAGGCGGCCGGTGGCCTGGACGTGCTGATCCACAACGCCGGCTTTGGCGTGTTCGGCGCGGTGGAGGAAGTCGGCGCGGAAGACGTGGCGCGCCAGTTCGCCGTCAACGTGTTCGGGCCTCTGGAACTGACGCGCCAATTGCTGCCGATGCTGCGGGCCCGGCGGGGTCGCGTGGTGTGGATCGGCTCCCTGGCGGGTCGACTGGCGCTGCCATTCCAGGCCCATTACTCGGCGACCAAGGCGGCGGTGGCGGCGCTGAGCGACGCCATGCGCATCGAACTGGCGCCCTTCGGCGTGGCGGTGGTTTGTGTCGAACCTGGAGATTTCGCTACGGGATTCACCAGCGCGCGCGTCATCACCCAGGCGGCGAATTCGCCCTATGCCACCGCCGCGGCGCGTTGCCTGCAGTGCGTCGAGACCCAGGAGCGCAGCGGTCCCGCGCCCGATTGGGTCGCCCGCGTGGTCGAGGCGGTGGTCCAACAGCGCCACCCGCCGGCACGGCGACCGGTCGGACGCTGGGCGCGGTTGTTGTGCGTGCTGGCTAGGATCTTGCCGGACCGCTTGCGCGAGCGGATGGTGGCGGGGAACTATGGCTTGGCCCCCGCATCGTAACTCTCCGGCTGCTCGATCACCTTGCGCATGATCTCCAAGCTCTTCGTACAGTAAAGCCCGTCAGTAATGCGTTCATCAAACGTCCAACGCATCTTGAAGGTGTCGCGCACCGCCAGCGTGCCATCGACCAATACCTGCGGGGTCTTCTCGATCAGCCCGAACGTGCCGAACAGGGGCACCGTGCCGTACTCGTACAAGTGGTGCCACACCGCCGGCAGACCGATGCTGCCCATGTTGGCCAGGAACATGCTCGCGTACAGCGGATCCGCCTCGATCATCGCCGCCGGCAGCAGGTTGCACGCGTCGAGCAGGCCTTGCAGCCACAGCACCAGCGCCAGGATCGGTGAGGGCATCCAGGCGGTCCAGTGCATCTCGCGCTCGGACTGGGTCGGCACCGCACCGCGCCCAGTGCCGATCGCCTCGTCGACCCGGCGGATTACCGCGTCCAGGTCGTCGGTCGGCTCGAAGCGCACCTTGACCGCGGTCATGTTCGCGTCGTCGCGCAGGCCCTTCTTGACCGCGAACGCCAGTTCGATGTGCTTGCGTTGGTAGATGCGCCGGCCGACGACGAACCTGTGCATCTGCGGCCGCATCGACAGCGTGCGAACCAGGCCAGCCAGCCCCAGGTGGAACAGCGTGACCTTGCGTCCTTTGGCCGCCTGCGCCGCCAGCCATGGCAGCGTGTCGGTCAGATCTAGCGTGATTTCATAGTATACCGCAGAACCGTTGCGCTGCGGCATGACATGCGGCATGAGCGTACGCAAGGGCGACAGGCCTTTGATGCGGGTGCCGTCGGGACGGGTCCAGAGCATGGCGGGGCTCCTGCTGGCGGATCGCTTCGGTTCGCGGACCGTTCGGCGAGACTGGTTGCGCGTCGTTGCAGGGAACCGTGACAGGAGCCCCTTGTCAACCGCGAGCTTGCCGGTCGGACCGCCATGGCTCCTGCTCGACGGCGTTGACACACGTCAGATTTCCGAGGTGATTAGCCACGATTAGCTCACGGCCCGTCGCACGCCGCCGCCGCGACGTTAGGCTTGAAGCATGCACGGCGAGCGATTTCTGAAGGGCGGCGTGCCGTGGTGGCGCCGTCCGGGCCGGCTGACGATGCTCGCAGATGATACTCGCAATGGAGGCGCCTCATGTATGACTTGAAGCAGGCTCGCAACTGGCTGATTATTCTATCACTAGTCGTACTGGGCGGCACCCTATTGCACGAGCAGAACTATGAGACCACCACCATACCCTCGCTGACGGCCACTTTGGGCAAGGCCAGCGAGGCGTTCACCAGCAGGCCAGCCGAAGCGAGCCCGGTCGACCGCCAGCCCAACTCCACGGTCGTGTCCGGCCAGATGCGAACGGGCGGAATCCACCAGCCCGCGTCGTCGGCGGCTTTACCCTAGGTCGGCGCGGCCGGGTCCACGGGCGCCGCGGCGGTGGGAGGGGCGGCGCGGCCCTGGTCGGCAATGAGGGTCGCCACCGCGCTTGCCTCTTCCGGCGTAAATCCAGCGCTTTGTGCCGCATACGCCAGCTCGGCGAGCTCGTCTCGGGCGCGCATCGCACTGTCGTCGGTATCGTCGCCCGGCATTTCGAGGCGCAATTCCTCCGCCAGCATCCGCACCGCAGCCGCCAGGGGCAGGGCCAGCAGCGCGCCCAGGATGCCGCCGAGCTTGCCGCCGACCAGAAGCGCCAGCACCACCGCGGCCGAGGGCAGCCGCAGCGTTCGACCGTACACGCGCGGCACCAACACCCGGCTCTCGAACTCCTGGTAGCCCAGCATGGCCATCAGCACGATCGACGCGGTCAGTGTGCCTTGCGACAGGGCCGCGAGCACCGCCGGAGTCGTCGCGAGCAGCCCGCCCACGAACGGCAGCACGTCGGTCAGGCCGGCAAAGGCGGCGAGCGCCAGCGCATTGGGCACCTGCGCCACGGTCAGGAGCACGAATGCGAACAGCGTGATGGCCGCCGAAGTGATCAACTGACCGCGGATGTAACCACCTACGATGGTTTCGAGATTGGCCAGGATGCGCGCCAGGCGCAGGTGGTAGGAGCGCGGCACCACGGCATACAGGCCGCCGCGCATCCGATCGCGATCGGCCATGAAGTAGATGGCCAGCACGAGCGCCGTCACCGCATAGCCGACGCCCTCCACGACCGTCAGCGACACCGACACCGCGGACATGAGGTTGGCCCCCGAGGCCAGCTTGCCCGCGCCGAAGTTGCGCACCGTTTCCGCGAACGGCGCCATGAGCTTGTGCCCCGCCAGCAGGTGGGCGAGCTTGGCCTGGTGCGCGGGCAGGTCTGCGGCAATCCTGGTCAGTTGTTCCCACAACGGCGGAAACGTGACCATCCCGATGAGCGTCGCCACCAGGCCGCAGCCGAGGAACACCATCGCGATCGCCATGCCCCGATGCATGCGGTGCTTTTCCAGCCACACGACCAGGGGATTGAGCGTGCCGACCAGGATGAGCGCGCACACCACCGTCAAGACGATGGCCCAGAGTTGCCCGAGCGCCCAGATTGCCGCGAGGGTGAGAACGACCGCGGCGATGCTCTTCGGCGCGATTTCGAAACGGATGACCGGACGTGGCGATTTCGTGTGCTTCAAGCCAGTTCGATCTCCTGACCGGTCAAACCGTCCGCCGAGGGATTCGCCACCAGGAACTTCACGTAGCTCGCCACCTCGCTCGCCTGGCTCATGCGCGGCACCGGTAGCTTGGCGATTTCCGCCTTGGTCACCTGATCCAGCGTCTGCCCGGTCGTTTCCGCTACCCAGCGCAGGCGTTGCGTCGACATCTGCGTGTCCACCAGGCCCGGACTCAAAGCGTTGACCCGGATGCCCCGGTCGGCCAGTTCGAGCGCCATCGTCCGCATCAGGCCGATCGCCCCGAACTTGGAGGCCGCATAGGCCGTCGTGCCCGGTCCGCCCAACCGCGATTGCGCACTGCCGATGAACAACACCCGACCGCCCTTGGCCATATGCGCCGTCGCCAGTTGCGCCAGGAAGAACGTCCCGGTCAGGTTGACGGCCACTACACGGCGAAACCGCGCGCGATTCTCCGCGGAGAGATCCGCCAACGTCGTGGGCAAGTCCAAGGCAGCATTGAGGATGAGCACGTCGATCGGACCGAACTTGGACTCGGCCGTCACCACCGCTTCGTCGATGCTGGCGTCGTTGGCCAGATCGAGCTTCACGGCGTGCGCGCGCGTGGTCCCGAGGTCCATCGCCAGGCCCAGCAGGCGGTTGTAAGAGCGCGCCGCCAGGGTGAAGTTGTGCGGATCCTCACCCAGCGTGCGCGCGATCGCCTCGCCTATGCCGCGCGACGCCCCCGCGATGAAGACATGCTTGGGCCTCGCAGCCAGCAGTTTTTCCAAGTCATCTTGAACCAGGCGGACGGTTTGCATCTTCGGGGCACCCTCGGGCAGCGTGGGCTGAGGTATCCGCCACGACGGGGGACGCGTCAAGGGATGGCGGGCGCGATCGGGTCGGGTCGACTTGCGCACGCCGCGGCAGGCGGTACCCTCGGGCGACACAACGGGAGGCGTGAACGGATGCGTGTGATGAAGTTCGGCGGCACGTCGGTAGGCAGTGCTGAGCGAAT
>CAYHHL010000275.1:0-6750 GCA_964356325.1 uncultured Enterobacteriaceae bacterium
CACCAAGATCGTCATCAGCCTGATGAAACAGGGCGGTACGCTCATCGTCATCGCGCCGGGCGGTCTGCAGGGCGTGGACGTGCTCGTCGACGGCAAGTTGATGGAGATTCCGGACGCCAGTCGCACGGGCGATCGCGCGCCGGCCATGCCGGTCACGATCGGCAAGCACGAGGTCGTGTGCGCCCGCGGGGCCAAGCGCGTGACCAAGACGGTGACCATCGAGCTCGACGGCGTGATCGACGCGCGCTGCGAAGGCATCGAACCTCCTAGCAGTTTCGGTGCCGGAAAGGCCATCGGCTGGGGCGGCGTGGCGGCGGGCGCGGGCATGCTCGGCTATGGCGCGTGGGCCATCGGCTCGTACTATGCGGTGGACAAAGACGATCCGCTTTTCGTCTCCTCGAACAAGGTGTGGGGCGGTTCGCTCTATGCAGTCTCCGGCATCGCGGCGGGCGTGGCGAGCTACCTGTTCTTGGTTCGCGACAAGCCCGTAGCTGCCGCCACGGCTACCGCGCCGACACTGGCTGAACCGGAAGCTTCAGCCGTCGTCGCGCGTTGAAACGAACGATGGCCGTCACGATCCCCGATAGCAAAACCGAGAGCGCGCTGGCCTTGCCCGACCACCAAGTCGGCCGGACCGACGGCGCTCACGAAGACAAGTGCCGGCGCTGCGGGGTCAGTTGCCACATCGCCATTCCGGTCCGCGATCGCCACATCGTCGTGCCCGGCATGCACTGCAAGTTCCTGGCCGAAGGCACCGACGGCAAGTTCGGCTGCACCGTCTATGCCGACCGCTTCACCCAGGCGCCCTGGTGCCACCACGCCGACGTCGCCGCGCCGCTCGGCTACATGGCTGACGACTGTCCGTACGGCACGCCAGCGGGCATGGGCAAGACCCGCTTGAGCGCCGTGGAATTCGAACGCACCTGGCCGGAGATTCTGCGCAAGCTGCGGTTTTGGGGCGTGCCGATCTTCACCCACGAAGCCGCGCTGTTGGCCGAAGTGACCCGCCGCGAAGGCGGCCAGTGGCGCCTGGAGCCTTGGCCGGGCGACGAAGAGCGTTTGCGCCTGGTGCGGGTACGGGCGGAGGCAGGGTGAAGGCGGGTCCCACGTTCCCAGGCATCGTGCAAGCCCTGGGCTTTGTGCTGATCGCCGGCACTGTGACGGCCTGTGCCTCAGTGCGTCGCTTCCTGATCCCGCCGCCCAGGGGCACCGAAGTCTCGACCGCGCAGCCGAAGCCGCAACGGGCCGGTCATCTCGCCGATCTCGTGTTGTACGTGGGTCAGATCCAAGGTGCCCAGGCCGGCGAGACCGCGATCGCGATGCGCGACGGACGCCTGCTGGCGCGCGGAACCCCCGCCCAGATGCAGCCTTTGCTTGCGCCGACCACCCGAACGGTGCGGCAGTCCGGCGCGGTGCTGCTGCCTGGTTTCGTCGATGCCCACGTCCACCTCGACGGAGCCTCACTCATCGGGGACGCGGCCGACTTGCGCAAAGCGGGCACAGCCGCCGACGTGGAAGCCGCGCTCAAGGATGCCAGGTCCGGCTTTTGGACGGCTACCAACGCGTCGGGGGCGGATTGGCAATGGGGATTCGGTCTTTCGCCCCACTTGTTTTCGCAGTTGAGCGTCGCCGACCTCGATCGCATGGCCGATGGCGTGCCCGTGTACTTGTCGCGCGCCGACGGCCACGGCGGTCTGGTCAACGGCGCCTTGATCAAGCAACTACCCAAGGATCTCGAAGTATTGGCGGTGGCTGCGGCGGGGCGTCTGAACGAAAGTCTGGCCCGCCGGGTGTGGCAGCACCTGCCCTCGCCGCGCGCCGAACGCTGGAAGCCCTTGCTGATGCAGACCTTGCGCGATCTGCAGCAACGCGGCTGGACCGAAGTGCACGCCATGGGCGCGACCGCGGGGCTGCGCGACACGCTGGTGGACCTCGAGTCCGAGGGACGCTTGCCGATTCGGGTCAAGCTGTTCCTGGACGGCGAGCTGCCCGAGGCCCAGGCTCTGCTGCATCCGCCGCCGCCGCCACCCTTGCGCGATGGCGAGCCCCGCACCGAAGTGCCGGTGCCGGCCTGGAAACGGTCGCGCCTGACCCAAGTCGTCGGCGTCAAATTCTGGCTGGATGGCACGTTGGGAGGACGTTCTGCGGCGTTGTCGATGCCTTACGCGGACGACCCGGGGCAGGGCGCACTCGCGATGACGGACCTGGCACTGGCCAACGACGTGACCGCGGCGGACAAGGCTGGTCTGCAGGTGGCGGTGCACGCCATCGGCGATGCGGCGGTGGCGCAAGTGGCACGGGTGCTCGCGGGCCTGAAGCGACCCACGGACGCGCTGCCAGTGCGGATCGAGCATTCGCAAGTGGTGTCGCCGGACACCCTCGAACGCCTCGCGGGGCTGAACGTCGCCTGTTCCGTGCAGCCGCTGCATGCCCAGGATGACTCAGGTTTTTCCTCGCAGCGGCTGGGTCCCGCGCGCCGCGCCTGGGCGTATCGCCTGGCCTCCCTGGCGCGGGTCTGTCCGCTGCTGGCGGGGTCGGATCTGCCGCTCAGCGCTTCAGAACCGTTGCTGATCCTGGAGACGATGCATCTCGCGCCGGACCGCGTGGCAGGGGAGCGCCTGGATCGCGACAAGGCCATGCGCGCGCTCCTGCCTGGAGGCATGGCGAGCGCGCAACCCTTGCCGCAGCCTGGAGAATCCGTAGATCTGGTGTTGTGGTCGCGCGATCCGCTGCTGCCGGGCCCGCCGCCCGAAGTGCTCGCGGTGGTGGTCGACGGCCAGGTGACGGTGCTGACGTTGAACGATCGCGCGGTGCCCGAGTAGGTCTCGCGTCGCCTACCAGGCCGCTTCGACCGTGGCCTTGGATCGCCACACGTTCCAGTGTTGGTCGCCTTCGCGCTCCCGGCGCTGGTCCTTGTCGACGTGCTCCAGGTAATACGCGACCTTGACGCCCTCGAACAGCACCGTGGCCTGCAGCGCCACGGTCCGCTTGTCCGTGGTGTCGTCGCCATAGCCCAGTTCCAGCGAGCCCTTGCGGTTGGCCTCCACCCAATGGTCCAGCTGGCCGATCACGCCCAGCTTCACGCCGTCGGCTATCGGCAGCGCCAGCCTGGCCCGCGCGGTGTAGATGTCACCGTGGTAGTCGTCGTCCTCGATCGTCAGCGAGCGATAGTCCACGTCATTGATGTACTTGCCCTTCACGTCGAGTTCGAGGCCGCGCCCGATCGGAAACTGGTGGTGCAGCTTGAGCATGCCGATGTGACTGCGGCGCGCCTGGTTGCGGTGGTACACGGAGCGCGGATCCCGGCCTCGATCCGAGGTGTTGGCGTAGTCGTACAGCGCGGTGTCGGTGAAGCCGTCGGCGTGCAGGAAGGTGGGGAAGATCTTGTCGACGTCGCGCGGGTGATCGGTCTTGTCCTGGGAGAAGACGCTCGTGGTATTGGTGTTGTAGGTCAGGAACGTGTACTCGCTCTGGATGCGCGTGTCGCCGTGATCCCAGGTCAACAGGCCCGTGCCGCCGTGCCAGCCGATGCAGCTCTCGACCCACTCGTCGTCGAAGTCCACGAATTCGTTGGCGAGATTGAGCGTGGGCAACTGGCCGCCCGAACCGATGAAGCCGTCAGTCAGCAAGACGTCGGATTCCCGCCGCGCGCCGAAGATGGAATTCCACTCCGCGCCGATGTTGAAGTATTCCGCCTGCAAACTCAGGCCATTGTCCATTGGATCGTTGGCGGTCAGGCGCAGGGTGCCGGCATAGTCGTGCGTGTCCTTGTAGACGATGGGGAACACCCCTTGGTTCAGCGCCACGCCGTTGCCAGCGAGCTTCGGGTCGACCTGCTGCTGGAAGTAGCCGACCAGGCCGGTGATGCGCACGGTCTCGGACAACTCGCGGTCGACGTCCAACGTGCCGTTGAAGCTGACGTAACGGTTCAGCAAGTCCACGGCATGATCGAGCGTGCAACCGGGGATGGCCTGGCCGAGCTTGTCCTTGCAACTAGGGTTGGTCGAGCCCAGGGCGTCGGGATCCGCGCGATCTACCTCGAGATCCTGCGTGAAACTGCCGACCAGGCGCAAGGCCGTCCGCTCGTTGGCCTGCCACCGTACGCTGCCCGCGTAGGCCCAGTCGCGTGACCAGAATGCTTGCGCGAGGTTGGGATCGCCCAGGCCGGTGGACCAGTTCGGCCCGACCCACAGCTTGGGCATCGCGATGGCGCCCACCTGCCAGCGCACCGCCTCATCGGCGCCGAAGTGGCCGCTCGCGAAATAGCCCCGGCCGTTGTCGCGATCGATGTAGCGGACCTTGCCGATGGTCCACGGGTTGAACATCGAGAAGTCCGAGGCGCCCACGCGAATCCAGTCGATGCCGAGGATCTGAGGCGCCACCTGGATGTACGTGCCACGCAGCTTCATGTAGCTCGCGCGGTTCAGGCCGGCGGAATCGCCCGAGGTGTTTTCGACGCCGCTGAAGTTGCGGTTGCCGCTTTCCCACCAATCCTGCCAGCGCTCGCCGAATCGCGAGGCCAGACGCACACCTGCCTCGACCTGCTGGCTGACGTGGCCCTTGATGCCGAGCTCGAATTCGCTGCCGACGCCGTTGTGCCCCGAGATGTTGTCGGGCCAGAACGGGTTGCCCAGGGTCAGCACACCCTGGCTGTCGTCGTTCTGGTACAGGTGCTTGCCGTAGATGCGGCCGTCGAGCTCGAACTTGCCGATGTCAGCATGGGCCGGAGTCGCCCAGGGCAGCAATGCCCCCGACAAGGCCATGGTAGCCAGCAGCAGGGAACGAAGTGGCGTCGTGCGGCGCGGCATGTGCGTCCGAGGTTCGGGGCTGAAGACTTACGGCGTGCCCGGATAGACCATCGGCAAGTGCGCGACTTTGCTGCCACACTTGTATGCCAGCGCCGCGTGCTGGGCCGCGACCTCGGACTTCTCGCCCCGCGCCTTGCCGGCCAGCATGTCGATCACGTGCGGGTCACAACTGCTGTCATCGCCGCCGCCGAAGCGGTGTTGCCCGGCGTTTTCGTTGACGGGGCGGGTGAGGATGTCCTTGCCGACCGGAAAGCCTTCGTTGGACTGCATGACCGCCTGCCAGCCCCACTTGCCGTTGGCAACGCCCAGGTCGGCCTTCTTGACGACCGCGATCAGGGTCTTGCCGCTGACCTTGGTGGTCTTGGGAATCACGACGCCGCCGCGCATCGCCCCGGCCTTGGCGCGTACCTCGCTGGAAAGCTTGGCCTTGCCCTGTGGGGAGAGGAGCACGACCTTGTCCCAGGCTTCGTCGTCGGCGAACTTGACCGAGCCCAGGCCCGGCAGCGGATCGGTGAAGCCGCCGCCCTTGGCGTGGTCGGTGTCGACGTAGATCTGCACGAACTGGAGCGAGAAGCCGTTGCCGTCCCAGTCCTTGGAATTCCAAGGGTCCTCGATGGCCGTGCCCACCGTGACCTTGAACTCGATGTCATCGCCCTTGTCGAGGATTTCGACCTTGCGCAGATCGAAGGACTTGGGCTTGTACGCCGGATCTGTTGGGTATTTGTAAGTGCCCGGGCCGTTGTCGTCGTCGGCGGGGTCTTGCAGGACGATCGGCGCTTCACCAGCCGCCAAGACAAGCGGCGCCGCAAGACCAGCCGTGAGCAGCAGAGCGCCACCGAGTTGACGAAAACTGAATCTTCGCGAGGGCTTCGAGGACGCGGGCATCGGCGCTCCGGGGGTGGCGAGGCCTGGAGTGGCCTCGCTTCCGGTGAGCACGGCACGCCAGCGTTCGTGCTTGTACCCGATTCTCCGTGGCGCGGCTACAGCCCGGCTTCTCGTAACGCTTCGGCCGCCGCGCGCTGTTCGTCGGTCAGGGTAACCGGGGCTTCGACGTCCATGCGAACGTACAAGTCACCGTGTTCCGTCGGCTTGCCCAACACCGGCGCGCCCTGGTGCTTGATGCGGACCAAAGCCGCGGTCGAGGTGCCAGGCGCCACCTTGATGCGCTTCTTGCCATGCAAGGTCTCGACTTCCAGCGATCCGCCGAGCAGCAGCACGCTGGGCTTGACCACCGCGGTCGTGTGCAGATCGTCGCCCTTGCGCTCGAAGCGAGGATCGTCGCCCACCGTGACCATCAGGTGCAGGTCGCCCTTGCCGCCAGGTCCTCGATGTGCTTCGCCTTTGACGCGCAAGCGCTTGCCGGTCGAGATGCCCGGCGGAATGCGCACGGTCAGTTCGTGGTCCTCGCCGTCGATGGACAGGCGCAAAGGCCGTTCGCTGCCGTGCATCGACTCGTGAAAGCTGATCGTGATGGGCACTTCGGCGTCCGCACCCTTGGCCGGCGGGCCTTGGGGACGACCCCGGCCACCGCCACCGAACAGGTCGTCGAACATCGATCCGCCGCCCGCGCCTGCCGGAGCGCCGCCCGGAGCGCCGCCTGCGCCGCGCCTGAACTTGAAGGAACCGCCCCAGCCCGAACCCTTCATGCCGAACTGGCTGAGGATGTCGTCCATGTTGAAGTCGCGGAAGATGTCCTCGGTGCTGTAGTTTTGCGCGAAGCCTTCCGCGCCGAAGGTATCGTACTTCTTGCGCTTGGCCTCGTCGGAAAGGACCGCGTAAGCTTCCGACACGTCCTTGAACTTCTCTTCGGCGGTCTTATCCCCGGCATTGCGATCCGGGTGAAACTGCATGGCCATCTTGCGATAGGCTTTCTTGATGGCCTCGGGAGTCGCGTCTTTCGCCACACCGAGCACTTGGTAATAGTCTTTCTTCATCGACAAAC
>CAYHHL010000276.1:0-6747 GCA_964356325.1 uncultured Enterobacteriaceae bacterium
CCCGAGCCCCCGGCCGACCCAGACAGCGCACCCGCGCCCGCCCCAGCACCCGTGCCAGCCCCAGCACCCGCACCCGCACCCGCACCCGACCCCGACCCCGACCCCGTCCCCGAACCCGCCGCGCGAGGCCCCGCATGTCCCCTCCAGGCCTCCCCGATTACCGCCAGCTCGACGCCACCGGCGAAGGCCTCTCGGCTGCCGCCCGCATGGACGCCCGCGCCCGCGAACCCGCCTCCGCCGCGCTGTTCGAAGCCTTGGTCGCGCCGCATCTTCTCGCCACGACGCGCTGGATCCTCGAGGTCGGCTGCGGCAGCGGTGCCCTGGCCCGCCGGCTCGCAAGTGCCCTGCCCGGCGCGGCAATCTGCGCCTGCGACAAAAGCCAGGCCATGCTCGACGCCGCTTCGAGCCACCTCGACCCGGGCTCAGCGGTCCGTCTCGCGCGCTGGGATTGTCTGGACGAACGCGCATTTCCGTTCGAACAGGCCCGGTTCGACCTGATCGTCAGTTCCGTGGTCGTGCCCTACCTGGACGACGCCGAGACCGCCGATCTCGTACTCCGCCTGGCCGCTCGCCTGAATCCGGGGGGCACGCTGCTGTTGGTCGAGCAGGACCTGCACTCGGATTCCCTGCACATGCCGTATTTCGACCTGTGGCGCAAAATCGTCGCCAAGGACGAGCGCAACCTGAAACCTACGCACTGCTTGGGGTTGCGGCCCCTGCTGCGCGCCGCGGGGCTGCACGTGGCCCCGGACCGCGCCTTCTTGTGGACCGAGGACCACTACGGCCCGTACCTGCGCGATCTGCTGGGCCGTTTCGCCAAGGACGCGCTCGACCTGCACCGCATCACCGCGGAAGAACGCCAACTCTGGCTCGAGACTCTCGAAGACCTGAGCCAGACGAACGACTTCTGGTATGGGCTGACGTATCACGCCATCGCTGGCAAGCTCAGAGGTTAGCCCCAACCATCGAGCACCTATGCTTGCGAGGCTCGCCGCTGCGGAGGCAGGTGCACGCCCGCCCGGTGCTCAGGCTCGCGACCTGCCACGCGTCGGCCGTCTCCACCAGGAAGAACTGCACCGTCGTAGCACCGCCCGGCAGGTCCACGCTCGCCGTATAGCAACTGGTATCGTTCAACACCGTGAATTCACGCATCGTCGAGTCCGTGGATCGGCCGAGCAAGCGCGTCACCGCCTCGGTATCGGCGTTGGCAAACAGCGGCCGGGGCATGTCCCCCTTGCCTTTGCCAGCCTCGCGAGCCGCGCTCACATAACCATTGACAGCGGCAATCGATCCACCGGTCAGCTTCACCCCGAGCGCGACGAGTCCGCCGCAAACCAAGAGAACGATTGCAAGGCACCCAATCACCACCCGGGGAACCTTGCTCTTCTGCACTGGCACGTCGTCATCCATGGCACCTAGGCCATCACGCCCTCCCGCTGGACGCAAGCCACCCCCTCAAACCAAGGCAAGCACAGAGAAGGCGCCACACCGACCGCGCTGGACGACAACCGTATATGAGGAACCCCTTGGAAACGCACCGTAACCAAACGACTCTCGCAGGCGCTCTTTGGAAGAGGGTTTCAGGAGGGGTCCAGGGGAAACTAGGTAGAAAACTACTACCAAGAACCTCAAGTTCGCTCCGGGTTCGTCGTCGAGTCCAAGGTCACATCCGCGGGTGATGGGCCGGCGGCTGAAGCCGCGCCTACCCTTACAAAGCCCGGCCTTCGCCGGGCTGGGTCACGTGATTGCTATAGGCCCGACGACGAGTCGAAGACCTCTGAGCCCCGCGACGGCGGGGCTTCGCAAATCTAGGCGCGGCTTCAGCCGCCGGCAGAATATCTATCGGTCGATCCCGGTGCGAACTTCGGATTTCGGGTACTACGTTTCTCCCTTTGGGGTTCCCCTGGTTGCCGCTACCTTCACCAAGGTTAGACTGCGAAAGACCACCGCGACCGGTGACGCGTCTCACCTGCCACAGCGTCCAGCCGCGCTGCCCGGAAAAAAGCCATGCTGCACCGATTCAAGCCCCTAAAGCCCCTAAAGCGCCTAACGTCGCTGACGCTCTCCCTCCTACTTACGCTGCCAGCCGGCCTCCTCCACGCCCAGACGGGCCCCCGCAAGCTCGCCCTCATCATCGGCATCGACCACTACGGCCCGAAGTACGCGCCCGCGGTGCCTCTCACCGAGCAGTGGTCCTCGCTCGACGGTTCCTCCAATGACGCCAAGATGTTGGGCGCCGAACTCGAACGCCGCGGCTTCGATGTCCTGGTCGTGACCAACGAGCAGGCCACCCACGCCGGCATCGTCGCGGCGTTTCGCAAGCAACTGGTGGAGAAGGCGCAGGCGGGGCGTGGCGACGTCGTGTTCTTCCATTACTCCGGGCACGGCCAGCAGATTCCCGACGACAACGGCGCGCCCGACGAGGCCGACGGCTACGACGAGGCCCTGGTGCCCTTCGACAACCGCGGCACCAAGAACTACAGCAACCACGTGCGCGACGACGAGATCGGCACGCTGATCGCGGAAGTGCAGGCCAAGACCGACAACATCGCCATTTCGCTCGACAGCTGCCATTCCGGAACGGCGACGCGGGGTTTGCGCAAGAAGCGCGGCATGAAGGCGACGCTGCCCCCGGCCAAGACGCGCGGAGGCACGGGCGATGGCGACGCGGGCTTCATGCCGGCCAACGACGCGGCGGGCAAAGGGTATGTGTTCCTGGCCGCGGTGCGCGCCGACCAGGAGGCCAACGAGGACGAGGATCCGGTCAGCCACGCGCCGATGGGGGCCTACACGCTGCTGCTGGTCCAGGCGCTGCAGGACGCGGGGCCCAAGACGACCTACCAGGAACTACTGGATCGCATTGGGGTTCAGATCGTCGGCCGGGTGACCAACCAGAATCCGCAGATCGAAGGCGACTCGCAAAAGGTCCTGTTCTCGGGCGAGTGGAAGGCGGCCTCGAAGTACTTCCGCACGCGGCCGCTGAACGACGAAGGCCAGTTGCCGATCGAAGCGGGCTCGCTGCACGGGCTGCAAGTCGGCTCCGAGTTGGACGTGATCGCGCCGGGAGCGGTCGACGGTCAGAAGCCCCTGGCGCGCGTGAAGATCGTTCGCGTGGAACTGGGCATTTCTTATGCGGAAGCGGTGACGGTGGACGGCAAGCTGGGCAAGCTCGACGCCAAGAGCTTCGACAAGGGCGCGCAGGCCATCGAGATGTTCGCGCAGCACGTGCCGGGGCAGATGCGCATCGTCAACCTGGGGCCGGCCAAGGTAACGGGCGTGCTGCAAGGCCTGAAGTTCGTGGCGATGGTCGACAAGAGGCTGGCGACGGCCGCGGTGCCGCAGTGGGACGTGCGCGTGGTCGAGGATGCCGGCGCGGTGCGGTTGGAGCGGGCCGACGGTTCGATCGTGCCGATCCCGCGCGGCCACAACCAGAAGATGGACCTGTCGATTGCCCCGGACGACCCGGATTTCGAAAAGCGCGTGCGCCAGGCTATCGAGGCTCTGCATCGGCGCAACCGCGTAGTGGGACTGGACAATCCCGACGCGAACAGCCGCATGGACGTGGTGCTGACGGTGACGAAGGTGGAAGCGGTGCTGGAGACGGGCGCGGACGGCAAGCGGCGGCCCAAAATCACCAAGACGCTGGGCACCGTGAAGAAGGACGGCAACGATCGGGTGAAGGTCGGCGAGATCCTGCAGCTTCACGTGCAGAACAAAAGCGACAAGGCGGCGTTCGTGACCATCCTGGAGCTGTCGACCGATGGCAGCGTGGGCGTTCTGTTTCCCTTCCCCGGCACGTCGGGTGGCGACAACCTGCTGAAACCAGGCGAGAAGCGTGATCTGGCGGTGCCGTTCAAGATGACGCCTCCGGGCGGTCCGCAGATCTTCAAGGTGATCGCGACCGAGGACGATATCGACTTTCGGGCCCTGGAGTTCCAGGTGAAGCGCGGCGCGGGCGGTGGATCGTCGCCGCTGCAGCGGATGATGGGCGAGGTGTTCGACGGCAAGCGCTCGGAGCCGTTCGGGTACGCCCCGGACAAGCTGTGGGGGACGGACGCGGCACGCATCGAACTCGTGGAGTGAGGCGTAGTTGCGATGCGGGTCCAGCAAAGCCTGGCGAGGAATCGATAGCGTGTGGGGTACGTACCGCCGCTTTCGAAACTTCCCGGTGGACTGGAGTCGACCATGCGCCGCGCTGTCGTTCTGCTTGCCTCGCTGGTCCTTGCGCACTCGCCGAGCCTGGCTGCGCAGACCTTGACCCAGAGCCAGGAGCCGCAGGCCGATCCGCAGCCGCGCCCGGATCCGTGGATGGAAGCGCACTCGCAACTACACCCAAAGGCTGAAGAAAAGCCTGTGCACATGTTCCATCAGGCCCTGCGCCTGACGCTGGGGACGGGCGTGATGCTGGCGCCGCTGCTGACCCAGGCGGACGTGACGGTGGATGGCCACGCGACCGGCAGTTCGGTGGTGACGGGCGCGGGCGGCGGCATGGGGCTGGCGGCGCAAGCGGAGTGGTGGCCATTGGAGACGTCGTGGCTGGGCATGGGCGCGCAAGCCAATGGAATCGCGGGGCTGTTGCCGGGAATGCACGGCAGCGCGCTGGGCGGTGGGGCGCGGGCGAGGCTGGGGCCGGATGCCTGGCTGGCGCTGCTGGGCGAGGCGGGCGGGACATGGCGGACGGCGGCAATCGATACCCAAAGTGCGGATACGGTGCGCAAACACGACGTGTCGGCCCAGCTGACGGGGTCGGCGCAAGGCTCGGCGGCGCGGCTGGGCGTGGGCGTGCGGCTGTGCTTGCGGACCTTGGCGAGTGACCGGCGATTCTGCGACCTTCCGATCGAGATGATGATGTACCGGGATACATTGGCCAACGACGTGACGGCGAGGAGCTTCAGCGGGCGGCTGCGGCTGCGCGACGCGTTCGAGATCGGCGTGGAAGTGGCGCCGGCCTATCCGGTACTGGGCACGCCGGACGGTGGCCGGGGCCCGATGGTGCTGGCTCATCTGGGCGTCGGCATCGATCGGCTGGCGGCGTGGTAGCCGCGGCGGCTGAAGCGTCTGCACATGATTGACAGCCCGCCCTGGCAAGTGTCATGCCACGCCCTCTCGATCACGGGAATGCGCGAGGTGTGACGATGGAACCGCAGTTCTGGCACGCGCGATGGAAAGCCGGGCAGATCGGCTTTCACCAGGCGGAGATCAACCCGTACTTGCGCGATCTCTGGCCCAAGCTGGAGCTCGCGTCGAACCTGCCGGTACTTGTGCCATTGTGCGGCAAGTCCTTGGACATGCTCTGGCTTCACGAACAAGGCCATCCGGTGGTGGGCATCGAACTGAGCGCGGAGGCCTGTGCCGCGTTCTTCCTCGAGCAACACCTGCCGTTTCACGTCGAAACACTTCCGCACGCTGAGGTTTTTCACGGCGAGGCCAAGGCGCGCGGCATCACGCTTTGGTGCGCGGACATCTTCGCGCTGGGCGTCGATGACGTGGGGCCGATCGGCGGGCTGTACGACCGCGCGGCGCTGATCGCCCTGCCCGAGCCGATGCGCCGCAAGTACGCGCAGCACCTGGCGAGTCTGGTGCCCAAGGCGGCGCGCGGTCTGCTGGTGACCCTGGACTATCCGCAGAGCGAGCGCGCGGGGCCGCCGTTCTCGGTGCCGGACGCGGAGGTACATGCGCTGTTGGACGAGGCTTTCGCGGTCGAGCAGTGGCGGCGCGAGGACATGCTCGTGCGACCCGATGCCGCCGAGCAGAGCTGGGGCGTGACGGCGCTGCACCAGACGGTCTACTCGCTCATCCGGCGTTGATGCGACGGGTCCGCGCGTGCTATGGGTCTTGGCGTTGTCTCCACGCCCTACCGAGGCCCGTCCCATGCCCGCTTCAAAGTCCTTGCGCGTGCTGCGATTCGCCGCCGCGGCTGTCTGGTGGACCGTCGCCAACTTCGCCTTGGCCTGCGGGACTCCCGCGCCATTGACCACCGGTGTGGCTACACCTGGCGCGAGTTCGGACGCGGCCGACGGCTCGGCAGGAACGGACGCTGGCGCCGGCACGGTCGCAGCCGGAGTGGACGGCGGCGTGGACGAATCCACGGGCGTTCTGGACGGCGCCGACACGGCCAGTGGCCCTGACGGCAACGACGCGGTCGGCAGCCCGGACGGCAGCGGCGCGGTGCCCTGCCTGGAACTGCTGCCTGGGATCAAGCTGCCCTTCGGCGGCATGCTGGTCGGCGGGTACTCGACCAAGGACCTCGTCGCCAAGAACTGCGGCACGGCGGAACTCGAGATCTACGCCATCGAATTCGCCGCCGGCACGATCTCCAGCGAGTTCTCGTTGGATTTCACCAAGACCATCAAAGAAGCCGGCAAGGTCGACGCCAAGAACGCCAACCTCGATCCGACGGGGCCCACCAAGGCCAAGCCCCTGTTCATCCCCAAGAATGCCTCGGTGCCGGTGACGGTGAAGTACGCGCCGACGGATGTCTCGCCCTACGACCCCGTGACCCAGGCGCTCAAGCCTGACGTCAGCGTCGTGCAGTTCACCGCCAACGCGGTCAACGCCAAGAACGTGATCGTCGAGGGCTTCGGCGTGAACCAGCTGTGCCCGCAGGCCAAAGTCGTGGTGCAGGAAGGCCTTGCCGTCGTGCCGCAAACGCCGCTGCACCTCAAGGGCGACGGCTCGGTGGCGCCGAACGGCACGGTCAAGAAGTACAAGTGGACGGTCAAGCAGCCGCCGGGCTCGAACAAGCCG
>CAYHHL010000277.1:0-6685 GCA_964356325.1 uncultured Enterobacteriaceae bacterium
ACGCCCTTCCTCGGCCTGATGTACTACTTCTTGCCCAAGGCCGCGGGTCGCCCTGTGTTTTCGTATCGCTTGTCGATCGTGCACTTCTGGTCGCTCGTCTTCATCTACATGTGGGCCGGACCTCACCACTTGCACTACACCGCGCTGCCGGAATGGGCGTCGACGCTGGGCATGGTCTTCTCGGTCATGCTGTGGATGCCGTCCTGGGGCGGCATGCTCAATGGTCTGCTGACCTTGCGCGGCGCGTGGCACAAGGTGGCCGACGATCCGGTGCTCAAGTTCTTCGTCGCCGGCATCACCTTCTATGGCATGTCGACGTTCGAAGGGCCGATGCTTTCGATCAAGACCGTCAACGCCTTGTCGCACTACACGGATTGGACCATTGCGCATGTCCACTCGGGCGCGCTCGGTTGGAACGGCCTGCTTACGTTCGGCATGCTGTACTGGCTGGCCCCGCGCCTGTTCCAAACACCGCTGTGGTCCAAACGCCTCGCCGACGTGCACTTCTGGATCGGCACGGTCGGCATCCTCCTGTATGTCGTGGCGATTTACATGGCTGGCGTGACCGAGGGCCTCATGTGGCGCGCGTTCGACGAGACCGGTCGCCTCGCCTATCCGGACTTCGTCGAGAGCGTGGTGCGCGTCCTGCCGATGTACCAGGTCCGCGCGATCGGCGGCTCCCTGTACCTGATCGGGGCGTTGCTGTGTGGTGTCAACCTGCTGCAGACCTGGCGGACCCGGCCGGCGGTGTACGACGAACCGGTGATCCAGGCCGTTGCTCTGGAACAGCGGCCCGAGCCGGGGGCGTGGCCCAAGTCGTACCCCACGTTCATGGCCGCGGCGTGGCACCGCGTTTGGGAGCGTCGACCGTGGCTGTTCACCGGTCTGACCATCGCCGCGGTGTTGATCGCGTCTTTGTTCGAGATCCTGCCGACCTTCCTCATTCGCAGCAACGTGCCGACCATCGCCTCGGTCAAGCCGTACACACCGCTCGAACTCGCGGGGCGTGACCTGTACCTGTCGGAGGGTTGCTACAACTGCCACTCGCAAATGGTCCGGCCTATCCGCGCGGAAACGGAGCGTTACGGCGAATCGTCCAAGCCCGGCGAGTTCGTGTACGACCATCCGTTCCAGTGGGGCAGCCGGCGCATCGGCCCGGACCTGCACCGCGTGGGCGGCAAGTACCCGTACCTCTGGCATGTCAGGCACATGCAGGACCCGACGTCGACGACGCCACGCTCGATCATGCCGCCGTTTCCGTGGATGCTGACCTCTGACTTGGACTGGGCGGCGATCCAAAGCAGCGTCGATGCCATGGCGATGCTGGGCGTTCCGTATGGTGAAGCATTGACCCACGCGGAGGCGATGGCCCACGCGCAGGCCGCGGAGATTGCCAAGGAGATCGAGGCGCAGGGAGGTCCCAAGGGTATGGAACGCAAGCAGATCATCGCGATGGTGGCGTACTTGCAGCGGCTGGGCACCGACATCAAGCCCGTGCTGACCGCGGTCAAGGTGGCGCCATGAAGTTGTCCGAACTGATGTCCGGCATGGGATTGTCCGGCTATGCCCAAGTGGCGTTGCTCCTGTTCCTCGCCGTCTTCGCCAGCCAGACGATCCGCGTGCTGCGACCGTCTCTCAAGCGACACTGGAACGATCTCGGCAAGCTGCCGCTCGACGACGAGAAAGGGGACGCGCCATGACCGAAGTGAAAGGCCCACAGGTGCTCGACCACGAGGTCGACGGCATCCAGGAGTACGACAACCCCGCGCCGGGGTGGTGGAAGTGGACGTTCGCCGCCTGCTGCTTGTTCGCCGTGGTCTACGCGGTCGCCGAGCACGCGCTGGGACTCATCCAGTCGCCGCAAGAGGAATGGGCCGCCGAGGACGCCATCGCCCGCGAGAAAGCGGCGCTTGAAGCGGCCAATGCCGTGACCGAAGCGGATCTGGCGGTACTCTTGGCCGATCCAGCCCACGTGGCGGCGGGCAGTGCCAAGTTCGCGACGACGTGCGGCGTTTGCCACGGCCTCGGCGGCGAGGGCAAGATCGGCCCCAACCTGACCGACGACTTCTGGCTGCACGGCGACGCGTCGCTGCTGGCGATCTTCAAGACGGTGGCGGACGGCGTGCCGGAGAAGGGCATGCCCACGTGGAAGAAGCAACTCTCGCCCAAGGAGTTGCAAGACGTCGTTGTGTACGTCGGCAGCCTGCGCGGCAAGAACCTGCCCGGAGGCAAGGCGGCACAGGGACAAGCAGTCCCGCTCAAGGTGGCGCCGTGAGCGACATGCTACCGGTGTTGAATGGTCGGGTGCTGCCGACGCTCAACGCAGACGGTAGCAGGCGCTGGCTACGGCCCAAGCTGTACGACGGCAAGTGGTTGCGGCGGCGTCGGCCGGTGGCTTGGGTACTCATCGCGCTGTTCGTCATCCTGCCGTGGGTGCGCGTCTCGGGACGCCCAGCGCTGCAACTCGACATCATCGCCCGGCGCTTCGAATTCTTCGGTTGGACGCTGCAATCCACTGACACTCGGCTGTTCATGCTCGTGGCCCTTGCCGTCCTGCTCGGGATTTTCCTGGTGACGGCGCTGGTCGGTCGTGCTTGGTGTGGCTGGGCCTGTCCCCAGACGGTCTACATGGAGCACGTGTTCCGGCCGATCGAGCGTTGGCTGGACGGCCGCACTGCGACAGGTTGGCGAAGGGTCGTGAAGTACGCGATATTTGCCGTGCTGTCGGTGCTGCTTGCGAACGTGTTCCTGGCCTGGTTCGTGGGCACCGATCGCCTGACGTCGTGGGTGCTGCAGTCGCCCATGGCGCATCCGGCCGGCTTCACCATCGTCGCGGTGACGGCGCTGCTGATCTTCGTGGACTTCGCTTGGTTTCGCGAGCAGATGTGTGTCGCCGCATGCCCTTACGCTCGTTTGCAGTCCGCACTGCTGGACCGCCACTCGCTGGTCGTTGCCTATGATGTCAAGCGAGGCGAACCGCGCGGTCACTTGCACAAGGCCGAAGTGCGGGCCAGTGGCGATTGCGTCGATTGCGGCGCCTGCGTCGTGACTTGTCCGGTGGGCATCGACATCCGCGACGGCCTGCAGATGGAGTGCGTCGGCTGCACGCAATGCATCGACGCCTGCGACAGCGTGATGGTCAAGGTGGACAAGCCGCCCGGCCTGATCCGCTACACGTCCGAGGCCGCCCTGGCCGGCGAGCCCCTGCACCGGTTGCGTGCGAGAACGATAGCGTATCCGCTCGCGCTGCTCATCGTAGTCGTCGCGTTCGTCATGGCCGTTGCTGCCCGCGGCGCGGCTGAAGTGACGGTCCTGCGCGGACTTGGCGCTCCCTTTGTCGTCGCGCCCGACGGTTCGGTGTCCAATGCCCTGCGGGTGCGCATCCTGAACCATGACGACGGACCCGCGCTCTTTCGCGTCGTACTCGACGGCCCTGCCGGCCTGCAGGTCGTAACACCGCAAAACCCGGCGCGGGTCGAGGGCGGTACCACGGTGACTTTACCGGTGTTTGCCATCCTACCCGCGGGCGCCATGGCCCAGGGCGACGTGACGGCAACCCTGCGCGTGACTTCGGATCACTACTCTTTTGCGACGCCGGTACGCCTACTCGCGCCCGGCACGCCACGAGGCCCGTGATGAATCTCGTTCCCGCCCCCATCCGCCGTGGCCGCTGGTGGCCCCTGTTGCCCGTGTTCCTTTTGTCGATTCCCGTGGCCGCCAACAGCGCGTTGGCCTACCTGGCCTCGCACGACGCCGGGTTCGCGCCGGAACACGATGCCTGGCGCCACGCGGTGCAATGGGACGCGCGGCAGGCTGAACTGGCGCAGAGTCGCGCCCTGGGCTGGCAAGTCCAGGTGACGGGGCAACAATCCAACGATCAGACGCACTTCGACGTGACGGTGCGCGACGCCCGCGGTCTGCCGCTGACCGGTGCCGAAGTGACCGTCGAGGTTCGTCGAGTCGCTCGGTCCCGCGACGTCTTGCCGGCGCACGCGCGGGTCGATGCCGCCGGCCACGCGGGCTGGTCTGCGGCGCTGGCGGCTCCGGGACTGTGCGACGTCGACTTGCGCATCGACCAGGGTGCGCTGCATTGGATCGGCAGCCAGCGTCTGGATCTGGTCCCGAGGCCACGATGATTGGACTCGTCTCGACAGTTCTGGTCGCCAGCCTCGCAGGCAGCGCCCATTGTGCCGGCATGTGTGGAGGCTTCGTCGCTTTCTGTGCCGGAGCGGATCGTGGCGCGGCATCCCTGACCCTCTACCATCTGACGCGGCTCTCCGTTTACACGTTGCTGGGCCTGGGCGCGGGCACGCTCGGCGCCGTGGTCGATCTGGGCGGTCGCGTGGCGGGCGTCCAATCGATTGCCGCGGTCGTGGCGGCGCTCGCGATGATCGGCTGGGGCGCGGGGCGGCTCCTGCAGCTCAAAGGCCTTTCTCTACCGGTGCCGCCTTTCCTGGCCCGGGCGTCGACGACTGTCCTGCGGCATCTGCACAGTAAACCGCCTTTGATTCGCGCGGTTCTGGTCGGTCTCGCGACCGGGCTGTTGCCGTGTGGCTGGCTCTACGCCTTCGCGGTCATGGCGGCGGGCACGGGCCAACCAATGGAGGGCGCGCTGGTCATGTCCGTGTTCTGGGTGGGTACGCTGCCGATGCTGACCGCGGTGGGTCTAGGCATCCGCGCAGCGGCTGGGCCTCTTGCGAAACGGTTGCCGGCCCTCACGGCGCTTGCGGTCGTGATCGCAGGGATCGGGTCGCTGGCGGTGCGTTGGCCCGCGCTGGCAAGTCCGACCAGCCACAGTTGTTGCCACGCGCCGAGCGAGCCATGACCTGGCGCACCGCTTCGTGGACAGAGGGTGACCTCAGCATCGAGAGCGGCGGTTGCGAGCACTGCGGTGCGGCGCTGCCCGCGGGTGCTGCGCGGTTTTGCTGCACGGGATGCGCCGTCGCTCGGGAGGCCATCGCCGCGCTGCACCTGGACGGCTTCTACGCGTTGCGGGCCGACACCGCGGTCCCGACGACGCCAGCGCGCCCAACCGGGGCCGGCTATGAGGAATTCGACGACCCGGCCTGGCACGCGGTCCACGTGCGCAACCGCGCCGGCGACGCCCTGCACGGCGGCACGTGCGAGGCATCGCTCTGGCTCGAAGACGTGAACTGCGCCGCGTGCTTGTGGCTGATCGAACACGCGGTGGCGGCGGTGCCCGGCGTGCGCGAAGTCCGGCTCGACTTGGGCACCGGTGTCGTCGCAGTCGGCTGGGATCCGGCGCTGACGCGGCTGTCGGCGGTGGGCAGGCAACTCGATCGAATCGGCCATCCACCCCACGCCGCGCGCGGACAGGCGGCCCGAGAGGCGCAGACCCGGCAGGAACGGGCGCTCCTGGCGCGCATCGGCGTCGCTTGGGCGGTGGCGGGCAACGCGATGGTGATGTCCCTGGCGCTCTACGCCGGGTTGTTCGACGGCATGGATGCCGATCTGGTGCGGCTTTTCCGCCAAGTAAGCGCGGCCATCGTCGTGCCTTCACTGCTGTGGACCGCATGGCCGTTCCTGCGCGGCGCGTGGGTGGGGTTGCGCACCGGCACGCTGCACATGGACTTGCCGGTGGCGATCGGCCTGACCGCTGGGGTGCTGGGCGGCTTGACCAACGTGGTGCGCGACCGCGGCGAGATCTACTTCGATTCCCTGGCGTCGCTGACGTTCCTGCTGCTCGGCGGGCGGTGGCTGCAACTGCGGCAACGCCGGCTGGCCAGCGAGGCCGCGGATGCGGGGGCGTCCCTGGCGCCGTCACGCGCCCGCCGGCTGCAGGACGGCGAAGTCTGCGAAGTGGCCGTCGAGGCGCTTAAGGTAAACGATCTCATAGAGGTGCGCGCAGGCGACGCCTTCCCGGTGGACGGCTTGGTCATCGAGGGCAGCTCGCGCGTCGACACGGCGATCCTGACCGGCGAGTCGCTGCCCCGCGCCGTGGGTCCCGGTGATCGTGCCCATGCCGCCACGATCAACCTGGGCGCACGCGTCGTGCTTCGGGCAGAAGCCACGGGAGCCGCCACGCGCGTCGGTCACCTGGTCGCCGCCATCGCCGAAGCCAGCCGCCGCCGCCCTGTCATCGTGCAACTCGCGGATCGCATGGTGCGCTGGTTCGTCGCGGTCGTCTTGGTTCTGGCGGGCGCCACCGCTTTGCTCTGGGTCTTCCTGGATCCCCCCCAGGCCCTGGAGCACGCGGTGGCCCTCTTGGTCGTCACCTGTCCGTGCGCGCTCGGCCTGGCCACGCCGTTGGCCCTGTCGATGGCGGTCGGCCGGGCGGCTCGCTCGGGCTTGCTGGTCAAGGGCGGCGACGTCCTCGAGCGGCTGGCCAAACCAGGTCTGGTGCTCTTCGACAAGACGGGCACGCTGACCGAGGGTCGCATGCGTCTGGTGCAGTGGCACGGCGATCCCTTGGTAGGCACAACGGTTACGACGACGATCAGGGCAGCGGTCCGGGCGCTGGAGCGGCATTCAGCCCACCCGCTGGCCGTCGCGCTGGTCGACGGCCTGGGTGACGCGAACGACGGCGAATTGGCCTGTTTCGACGTGGCGCAGACCCTGGGTGCTGGCATCGAGGGACGCGTGGACGGCGTACACGTCGTGGTGGGCAGCCCGGCGTGGCTCGGGCACAGCGATCGCACTTGGGACGTCGAGGCCGCCATCGAGG
>CAYHHL010000278.1:0-6472 GCA_964356325.1 uncultured Enterobacteriaceae bacterium
CGCGATTCCTGCCTGACGAGCTATCCGCTCCTCGCCCCTCGAAAACGGCCACGGCCCCGGGGGCGGCGACGGGCTCGGGTTCGGGTTCGGGTTCGGGTTCGGTTTCGGGTTCGGGCACAGGATTCCGCCCCTCAGGGGCGATGGCACCGCCCCTGACCATCGGTGGCACCGCCCCTGACCCTCGACGGCACCGTACCCAACCTACGATCGGACCGTACCTGAGGATCGAACGGACCGTTCCTGGGGATCGATCGCACCGCACCTCACCCTCGACGGCACCGCACCTCCCCTACACCCGCGTCGATTCCCCGATACAACCACCGCGATCCCATGTACTCTCCCGGCCCCTCGCGCACCCCGCGCCTCACGACTACCTCCTCCACACGAATGCGGCCCGCGCGCCGCTCCAGGACCAACACCATGGCACGCCCCACCGACCGTCCCGACCGCAAGCCCGCCGCCGTTCGCCAGGAGACCGGCCGCCCCGACTCGCGCCGCCGTCCCGATGCCATGGCTGGCAAGGCTCCCGCCCGCCGGCCGCGCCAGGAATCCGCCGCCTTGCCGCCCAACCTGCCCAAGTATCCGGGTGCCGCCAGCGTGGTGCTGCGCCCGGGCACCTCGACGCCGGTGCTCGCGGGGCATCCCTGGATCTTCTCGGGCGCCGTCGCCCACGTCGTGACTTTCGATGGCGAGCCGCCGGTCGCGGGCATGCAGGCGGCGGTGTTCGATCCGCACGGCCGGTTCCTGGGCCACGGTTTCTACAATCCCGCCAGCCAGATCGCCGTGCGCGTGGTCGAGCCGGGCACCGATGGCCTGGAGCCGCCGCGCCTGCCCGAAGCGCGCACCCTGGTGAAATCCAGGCTCAAGCGCGCCGCGGCGTTGCGGGCGCAGATCGGCCTGCCGTCGCCGGAATGCAACGCTTGGCGCATGGTCAACAGCGAGGGCGACGGCATGCCCGGGCTGACCATCGATCGTTACGCCGACGGCGCGGTGATTGCCGTGTCGAGCGCGGGCGGCGATCGCTGGCTGCCGCACATCGTCGAAGCGCTGATGGGCGAGCACGGCTGCAAGTGGGTGCTGACGCGGGTGCCGACCGACATCCACCCGTCCGAAGGCCTGATCGGCGGGCGCGTGCAGGCCCACGGCGACGTGCCCGTCCAACTCGAAGTGCTGCACAACGGCCTGAAGATGCGGGTGGAACCGGCGGCGGGCCAGAAGACCGGCATGTACCTGGACCAGCGCGACAACCACCGGCTGGTTGGTTCCTTGGCCAAGGGCAAGTTCGTGCTCGACGCGTTTTCGCACACCGGCGGTTTCGGGCTGCATTGCGCCAAGAACGGTGCTTACAAGGTGTTGTGCGTGGATGCCTCGCAGCGCGCGGTCGATCTGGTGCTGCAACACGTGGCGGACAACGAGTTGCGCAAGGTCGAGGCCCAGTGCGCCGACGCCGTGCACGTGCTGCGCCACTACGCGGAAGGCGATGGCACCAAGCCGGTCGAGGAGAGCCTGAAGCCGGCGCTGGTGATCGTCGACCCGCCCAAGTTCGCGACCCGGACCGCCGCGGTGGAGCAGGCGCTCAAGAAGTACCAGCACGTCAACCAACTGGCGATGCAGGCTGTGCAAACCGGTGGCCTGCTGGTGACCTGCTCGTGCTCGGGGCTGGTGGATCGGCAGGCGTTCTTGCGCATGCTGGCCTCGGCGGCGCACCAGGCTGGGCGGACGGTGCAGCTGCTCGACCTCCGTGGCGCGTCGATGGACCACCCGGTGGCGCCGGCGCATCCGGAAGGCGCTTATCTGAAGGTGGCGATCCTGCGCGTGACCAAGCGGGAAGTGTAGGGATCAGGGGGCCTGCAGTTCGCCCAGGATCGCCTCGATGCTCGCCACGAGTGTCGGGAGGTCCACCTCAGCCATCCGCCAGACGATTTCCAGGTCGACACCGTCGTAGTCGTGAACCAGCACGTTGCGCATTCCGGTCATTTCTCGCCACGGCAGCGACCATCGCGCCTGACCCTGCGCCGACACACGGTTGGCCGCCTCTCCGATGACGATCGCCTTGTGTAGGACCGCTGAGGTCAGCACGTCGTCGGCAATAACCTCATCGAAATCATAGCGACTTCTCATCGCCATCAGTTCCGCCGCGACGCGCCGGATGTCGTCGAGCGAAGCCACGTCACGGTCCAAGGATGGCCTCCGCCGAGCCGAGGATCTCGTTGCGCCTGTATTGGTTCTGGCTTCGTTCGACCGCGGGGCGAGTCAGCAGATCGACGCGGCGGCAGAAGAACGCCTCCAGGTCCTGCTTGCAGCGCACGAAGTCGAATAGGCTCCAGCGGGCATCTGCCCCAAAAGTGACGAGGACGTCGACGTCACTTTCCGGGCCGAAGTCATCGCGCAGGACCGAGCCGAATAGCTCGAAGCGCGTGATTTTCCAGCGGTGGCACAGATCGGCGAGGCGTGCACTGTCGATGGGCATCCGAGCTGGCATGTCGACCTCCTGCACGATCGTAGCTCGAAACTGCCGACTTGCCCAACCGTGTTGAATTCGCGAGCCCTATCGGAGCCTCGAGACCGTTGCGGCTACGCCAAGACTTCCGCCTCGATCCGCACCGGAAAGTTCACACTCCGCGCGATGAAACACCCCGTGTGCGCCTCCGCGTGCAAGGCCAGCGCCAGGGCCGGATCGCCCGCCAGCAGCTGCACCCGCGGCCGCAGCACCACCTCGGCGAAGTGGTACGTGCTGCCCTCGAACGTCATCCGCCCGGTCGGCTGGTCGCTGTAGCCCTGGACTTGCAGGCCCTTGCGCACACACAGCGCCAGGTACGTCAGCAGGTGGCAGCCCGCCAGCGCGGCCAGCAGTTGGTCCTCGGGCGACTGTAGCGCCGGATCGCCGCGGAAGTTCGGATCCGCCGAGCACAGCAAGGGCGGCTTGCCCTCGAAAGTCACGGTGTAAGTGCGGTCGTAGTCGGCATAGGTCACGGCCGGGCCGCGCTGTCCGCCGGTCCAGTCCAGTACGGCCTGGTAGTTCAAATCCTTGGGCATGGCGAAACTCCTGTGGGTTGATCGCGCAAAGTCGGTCTCGCCATGGTGCCGGTCGCGCGGCGAGGGGTCCAGGCCTTGGCGCCCTGCCTCGCCGTGGTATAGATTCGCCGGCACCGACCCCTTCTTGCGCCGCGGAGCCTGCATGTCGACCTACCTCCTCGCGATTGACCAAGGCACCACCGGCACCACGGCGTTGTTGCTCGACCGCAGCTTGCGCGTGCGCGCCAAGGTCGGCTGCGAATTCGCGCAGATCTATCCGCAGCCCGGTTGGGTCAGCCACGACCCCGAGGCGATCTGGCAGTCGACCATCGCCGCGGTCCAGGGCGTGCTCGCGGAATCGGCCATCGACGCCAGCGAAATCGCCGCCATCGGCATCACCAACCAGCGCGAAACCACGGTGGTCTGGGACCGTGCGACCGGCCGGGCCATCGACCACGCCATCGTCTGGCAATGCCGGCGCACCGCCGAGGTGTGCGAGCGGCTGATTGCCCAAGGCCACAGCGACTTCATCCGCGCGCGCACGGGCTTGCCCATCGACGCGTACTTCTCGGGCACCAAGGCGGCCTGGCTGCTGGACCACCACGAGGGCGCGCGGCAACGGGCCGACGCGGGCGAGTTGGCGTTCGGCACCATCGACACGTTCCTGGTGTCGCGGCTGACCGGCGGCAAAGTGCACGTCACCGATCCGTCCAACGCCTCGCGGACCATGCTGTATGACATCGGCCAGCGCGCGTGGAGCCCCGAACTGTGTGAACTCCTGCACGTACCGATGGCGATGCTGCCCGAAGTGCGCTCGAGCGCGGAGATCTACGGCAAGACCCAGGGGTTGGGCTTCCTGCCCGACGGCATTCCGATCGCGGGCATGGCGGGCGACCAGCAGGCGGCGCTGTGCGGGCAGCTGTGCATCGAACCGGGGATGGCGAAGTGCACCTACGGCACCGGCGCGTTCCTGCTGATGCAGACGGGCAAGCAGCGCATCGAGAGTCACCATGGCCTGTTGACGACGGTCGCGTGGCAGGTGGGCGAGGACTTCCTTTATGCCCTGGAAGGCAGCGTGTTCATTGCCGGCGCGGCGGTGCAGTGGCTGCGCGACGGGCTGGGCGTGATCGAAACGTCGGGCGAGATCGAGGGGTTGGCGCGCAGCGTCGCGGATTCGGGCGGCGTGGTGTTCGTACCGGCACTGGCGGGTCTGGGCGCGCCGCATTGGAAGCCGCACGCGCGCGGGCTGATTTCGGGCATCACGCGCGGGACCACCGCGGCGCATCTGGCGCGCGCGACGCTGGAGGGCATCGCCTTGTCGTGCGCGGACTTGCTGACCGCGATGGAAGCGGACCTGGGCGAGAAGCTGACCGAGCTGCGGGTGGACGGTGGCGCCGCGGCGAACGGCCTGCTCATGCAGATCCAAGCGGATTTGTTGCAGACCACGGTGGTGCGGCCCCAGGTCATCGAAACCACGGCGCTCGGGGCGGCGATCCTGGCCGGCGTTGGCATCGGCTGGTTCGCGACGCTGGCCGATGCCCAGGCTTCGTGGCGCGAGGACCGCCGTTTCGAACCGGGACCTGCGAGCCAGACCGAGACCATGCGGGCGCGCTGGCTGCAAGCCGTGGGGAAGGCATGATCCCCCTGGAACTACAGCACTGTACCTTGCGACCGTTTCGCGAAGCCGACGAGACCGCCTTGGTCCGCCACGCCAGCGATCGGCGGATTTCACGCTGGATGCGCGACGCGTTTCCCTATCCGTACACGCTGGACGACGCGCGCACCTGGATCGCCTGCAGTGCCATCTGGAACCCGGTGCGCAACCTGGCGATCGTGGTCGACGGCGAACTGGTCGGCGGCATCGGCCTGGACGTGCAAGGCGACGTGTTCAAGCGCTCGGCGGAAATCGGCTACTGGCTGGGCCACGCGGCGTGGGGCAAGGGCATCGCCACCGAAGCGGTGCAGGCGCTGGTGGGCCACGCGTTCCGCGAGTTCGACGTCGTGCGCTTGTATGCCGGCGTATTCGAAGGCAACGAGGCCTCGGCGCGCGTGCTGGAGAAGGCCGGCTTTGCGCTGGAAGGGCGCCTGCGGTCGGCGATCTGGAAGGATGGCCAGTTGCTGGACCAGTTGCTGTTCGCGAAGTTGCGCCCTGGTATTGGCGAGCGCTAGCTGGCCCGCCGCATCAGCAACGCCAGCGGAATCGCGATGCCCGCCTCGAACAGCAGCAAGTGCGTCAGGTCATTGAAGAACCACGGCGTCGAGCACAGCAGGATACCGCCGACGATGATCTCGCGTCGGCCGTGCTCCTGACCCCAGCGGAACACCTGGACGCCAGCTATGCCGATGACGACGCGCAGGATCCAGAGAATGGCGGCGGTACTCATGGGCGAAAACCTCGGGCCGCGGATGCTAGACCTTGCGCGGCCATTGCGCCACTTCCGCCTCGACGCTGCATCTTGCCCGGTGCTACCCTGCGCGCGTCTGATCGTGCGGAGAATGATGCGTACTGCCGTGGCTTTGCTGATGATCTTGCTGCTGCTGCCGCTGTCGGTGCATGCGTCACCGTCGGGACCGTGGAAGACGACGCGCCCCATCAAGGCGGTGGTCATCGGCGGCTCGATCTCGATGTACTACGCGGGCAACTTTGGCCAATACCTGCAGTACGGGTGCCACAACGTCGAGGTGCTGAACCGCGGCAAGGTCGGCGCGGGCGGGGCGGCGCTGGCCAAGATCTTCCGCGAGCAGGTGGTGGCCGACCGGGCAGTGATGGCGCCGCTGCAGTTGCAGACCCAGGGACAGAAAGGCAATGCGTGGGTGCTGTTCCAAGGCGGACTGAATTCGGTGGGGACGCCCGATTCGACCGCGTGGTTCCTGTCGCGCCTGTTCGCGTCGGCCCATGACAGCGGATTTCGCGTGCTGGCCCTGAGCCTGACGCCGTGGGGCAGTGACGACGACGCGCGCTTCGGCGGCTGGACCGGGCTGAAGTTCGTGCGCGCGACCGAGCAGGTGGTGGCCTTCGTGATGGGCCGGTTGACGCCCAAGCAAGCGTTCGGCGCGCGGGCCAAGGAACGCGACGATGCGTGGCAACCCGGTGAATTGCCGGAGGTAGGCGTGGACCTGTACCACTCGCCGCTGCGGGCCGGCAGCCAGAATCCGCTGCGTGCGAAGGGTCCGCTGGAGTCGACGTTCGCCAGCAGTCCGTTCGCGAAGAGAGCCGAGGAGAAGCGGGCGCTGGTGCAGGCTGCGCAGGCGGTGCCGCAGTTGTATTTGGCGCAGAAGTATCGCGATTTCGATCACCTGCACCCGAACGGCGAGGGGCATCGGCTGATCGCGGCGTTGGTATGTCAGCAGGCGCCGGCCCAGTGGGGCTGCGACTGCGATGTGATCCGACGGGCGGGCTGGAAGGGCAAAGTCGTGGCTGGGAAGTAGCTGTTGCTGTTTCGGTTCCGGTCCCGGC
>CAYHHL010000279.1:0-1639 GCA_964356325.1 uncultured Enterobacteriaceae bacterium
CCCTGGCGCACCGCCTGCAACGGTTCGCCCTGCATGGATCCGCTGACGTCGACCGCGACTACCAGGTGCAGCGGCGGGCGGACCAGCTTGTCCACGGTCATCGGCGTGTTCAAACCGAGTTGCAGCACGGTGCAGGTACTGCCGGTGATCATGTTGCCCATGATGCCGAGCAGGGCGTGCATGCACATGTCCTGGCCGCAAGTCGGCGCCGGGTAATCCATTTTGTGCTCGGCGAAGAAGCCCAGGTCGTCCAGGCTCCACGGCGGTGGAATCGCGCCGGACTCGAGGATCTGGCGGAACTGGCCGAAATCCTGGGCGCCCGCTTGGGTCAAGCCGGTGTAGCCGGCGACCGTCGCGTCGGCGCCAGAGATGTCGCTCGCCGCCGCGTCCTTGCTGGCGGCACTGTCGGCCCCGAACTGACCGCTGTCCGTGCCGGCGGCCATGCCGTCCCCCGCGCTGGCATCGGTCATGGTCGCCACGCCGGATCCACTGCTGGCCTTGTCGCTGCTGCCGAACGGCGTCGGCACCGGGTTGATGGCGCACGCGGACAGGCTCAGGCCCGCGCCCAGGCACAACAACGCCAAGTGAATGCGGAAGTTCATGGTGGACTCCTGGTGGGCGCGGTTCATGGCGTCACCTGCACGAACACGGACTCGACGTGGCGTTGGCCCAGCTTGGCCCCGGTCTGGCCCAGCAGCGGACAGGCGCTGTCGGCCACGGGCAGTGAACTCGCTTGCAGCACGTGGAGTTGCCCGCCGCCGCCGAGGTCGAACTGGCTGCCGGCGACCACGGTGACCTCGGATTGGCCCGACTTCTGGATGCTGGCGACCAGAGGCGACTGCAGGTTGCCGCAGGCGTCGTGCCAGCCGGAACAGCCGGCAACACCTTGCAACTTCAGGGTTCCCGTGCCGAAGTAGACGAGATCGTCGCCACGGCCGAAGCGCAGCTTGCGCTTCTCGGCCAGCAGTTCGAAGCCCTCGATCGGCTTGAGGTTGTGGCCTCCGGTCAGCGGCGCCGCGAAGAAGTCGTCGCCCTCCTCGAACGGGAACGCACCCGGCGGCAGGCACAGCGTCCAGTCCTGCGTGCCCAGCTTGCCGAGCAAGGTCAGCTGCATGCAGCCGTCCGGGGCCGTTTGCCGCGCCAGGATGGTCAGGTTGCCCAGCGGCACCGGCAGGGACCACGCCAAGCCGCCGGTCGCGTCCGGCACGCCACAGCCGGGCGCCGGTCCCGGTTCGAGAAGCGGCGGCGGGTCCAGGACTTCGGCCCTGGGCACGAAATCGACGCCGCCCTCGCCGACCTGCAACGCCAGCAGGCGATCCAACGGCGCGCCGTTGACCGTGCTCGGCAAGGTCATGAAGCCGTGGTCTTTTTCCCGCCAGAACAGCAGGTGCATCGGCACGCCACTGCCGTCGACCAGCAGCGCCGTACACGCCCGCCCGTCGCCGCCGCCCACGCCGATCGCCCGCCCGCTTTCGAGCAACCACGTGGATGCCGGCGAGAACAAGGGTCTCGACAGCATCACCGTCGGGTTGCCGGCCACCAGATCGCAGTCCAGTTGCACGGTCGGCCGCAGCGCCCGCACCCGCACTGTCCGCGCCGTGCCCGTGGCGTTGCCGATGACCATCTGCCCCGGAACACC
>CAYHHL010000279.1:1739-6452 GCA_964356325.1 uncultured Enterobacteriaceae bacterium
GGATCCGGCGGCAACCACTGGAAACAACCCGGCAACGCGAGCGTGATAAAGGCGAGCAGGCAACGGCGCATGCGGAACTCCTGCTATTTATAGGAAACCTTGGCCACGGTCGCGACCTCGCCGTTCTTGTGCAGCACGAAATCGAAGGTCTGCAGACTCTGGTTGGGCTTGCCGATGTGGCTCATCACCGTCGCCGTCACATACGTGGTCGCTTCCAAGGCATTGCCGTTGTTGCCATAGTAGTGCGCCTCGATCTTGTACTCGCCGGGCAGCGCCTTTTCCGCCACGAAGCGCTCCGGACCGTAGCCTTGGGTCAGATCGTCCAGCAAGTGCCCGCCCGCCTTGGTGTCCTTGTGGCCGTAGAAGCACTTCTCGCCGTTCGGGTCGGTCACCCACAGGTCGATGTCGGTGTTGTCGGTGTTCCAGGTGATGGTCACGCGCAGGTCGCCGGTCGGGCTCTTGAGCTTGAGCGCCTGCTTGCGTTCGGCGAGGTACGGATTCAGCGCGTGCTTGGGATCCTGTTGGCCAAGCCCTTGGATGAACAGGGCATACTCTTCCTCGGTGACGGTCTTCACCGCCTTGAACTTCTGGTTCCACTTGCCCGCCAGCACCGCTTCGTACAAAAGCATCGCCAGCCGCGGCCGGACGTTGGCCAGCGTGCCGGCGAGATCGCGGTAGGACTGCGGCTCGAACGGCCGCTTGCGCAACACGTCCAGAAAAAGCGCTGACGCCATGGCGGGTTGCTGCCACGAGCGCACCCGGTAGCCGATGAGCCGCTCGACTTCGGCGTCCGAGGGGTTGAACTCCAGCGCGGTGGTCAAAGCCCGCACCGCCGCTCCGGTCTGGCCCAAGTCGCGGCGCCGCTCGCCTTCGACGCTGAACGGATCGACCACGAACGCCGCCTTGGCCTTGAGCGCCTTCAGGTAGTCCGCGGGCACGTCCGAGGTCATCTTCACCAACGGAATCAGCAGGGTCGGCACCGGCAGCTGCAGTTCGTCGTCGGTCAGCACGGTCTGCACCATGTCGAGCAGCTTGCCGCCGTCGACCTGCATCACCTGGCTGGTACCGTTGCCCGCCTGCACCGCCGCCAGCAGTTGTTGCCAGGAAGTCCAGGCCTTGCCCTTGGCGGTCAGCGCCGCTTCGATCAACTTCTGCAGGATTGCGCCGCCCAGCTTCTTGCTCTCGTCGCCCAGTTCGTACTTCTTCCACGTTGCCGAGGACTCCAGCACCAGGAAGGAGCCCAGCCGACTGGCGATGCCGTAGTGCTGCGACAGCGCGAGCGCCAGGCCCTCGAACTTACCTTCATGCGTTTCCAGCAGTTGCGCGACGGCGATCTCAGCCCACGCCCGCGGCGCCAGTTCACCCGCAGGCTGCAGCGTCACCGTCACCGCGACGTCGATCGGTCCCTTGCCCGGCGCCGTGCCCTTGACGTGCACCACCGCCGCGCCCGGCTTGACGAGGCGCCCGGCCAGCATCAGCGTCGCGCCCGGAAACAGCGTCGCCTGCCGTCCCGCCACCAGGACGTCGGTCAACTGCGCGCCATCGTTGCCGACCGGCTCCACCGTTACTGAATCGACCAGGATGCCTGGCGCCTCGTGCGCGACCGAGCAGGCCGGCAGTTCCGACGCGGTCAAGCAGTTGAAGACCGCGCCGCCCTTGCGGGTCAAGGCCTGGAAAAGCGCGAGGTTGTCCGCGCCGATGCCGGTCCGGTAGGCAAAGAAGCGCGCCTGCCACGGCGCGGTCGCCTGCCACTGGCTCAGCAGCGTTTCCGGTGAAGTTTCGCCGAAGTCGACCACGCCATCGCTCATCACGAACACGTCGGCCTGCTTGTCGGTCACGGCCATCGGCGGTTGGGCCAGGATGCGCAGCGCCGAGGCGAAGTCGGTCGCGCCCTCCAACAAGGCACCATCGAGCAGATCCAGCGCCTGGTCGCGGCCTTGCTGGGTGTTGGGCAGCCAGGCCGGGGACAGCCAGCGCGCGCCGGCATCGAAGGTCACGACCTGGAACTTCTCGATGGTCGAGGACTTGGCCAGGATGCCGGTCATCAGCTTGACGTCGAAGTCGAAGCGCCCGGCTTCGGAGCCCGAGGTGTCCAGCGCGAAGATCGCTTGCTTGGCCGCGGTCTTGCTGCCCAGCAGTTCCGCGAGCTTGGGATGCAGGCGCAGGACCGCGAAGGCCTCCTTGGTCACCGGATCGGTGCCCGCCAGCACGTCGGCCTCGGTATTCGCCGCAGTCGAGGTCAAATCCACAGCCAGCACGCCGCCCTTCTCGTCGACCGGCTGCTGCCAGTGGTGCACGAAGTGTTTCTTGGTCTCGGTGAGCTTGGTGGTCAGGCTGCCCGAGGACGCCGCCGCCGCGATCGCCGTCTTGGCCGCGATGAGGGTGAACTCGAGCGCGCCCATGTCACCCTTGGGCACCACGAACGTATACGCGTACTTGCCGGCCACCAGTGGCAGGGTCTGTTCGTAGGCGACCAGCACGCGGTTGTAGCCCTTGGGCAAGATGGGAAACACCCTCGCTTCGAAGGTGTTGGGCGCGATCTCTTCGACCAGCGCCGGGTCCACCTTCTGGTTCACTTCGGTCTCGTACACCTGGGTGGCAATGGCCTGCGCCACCACCTTGGCTTCGTGCAGCACGCCCCACGTCAGCGGATCCGCGCCCTCGGCGACCTGCTTGGGGCCGGCGCCCGCGACCGTCTCCTCGTCCTTGCCGTTGAGCTGATCGGCGCCGCCGAAGAACTGCGGCTGGGTCTGGGTGCCCACGCCGAACAAACCGAAGTAGGACACCGTCGCATCCGGGGGCAATGCATAGCGAAACTTGCCTTCGAGGGTCTTGCCGTCGAACGGATTCTTGAAGATGTGGTCGACCAACGTGCGCGAACGCAGGCCCTCGACCTGGACGGTCACGCGCATGGCCACGAGGTCGAGCTTCTTGTCGCCACCCACGGACACGCTGGCCAGGGGCACCGACTCGACCAGCTTGCGCCAGGTCCGCTTCTGCTGGTCCGCCTCGCTGGTGCCGGGAACAGCCTCGACATCGCTGGCCGCCGCGTCCATGGCGGTCGCAGAGGCGTCAGACTTGGCGTCCTTGGCAGCCGCCATGACGTCGGCCGACGATGCGGAATCGGTGCCGCTGGAAGCCATGCCGTCAGAAGCCCCGGCAGAATCCCCTGCCATGGAGCCGGTATCGGCCATGGCGTAGGTGGCGCCACTGGCGGAGGGCGACTTGGCGGCACTGTCTGCCAACCCGCAGCCGAGCGCGCCCAGCGCCAGACAGCTGACTGCACCCTGCCGCAAACGCATGGACAACTTATCGATTCGCATGACTCAACCCCCGTCGTTCGCGGCGTGCCCGGCCAGCCCCCAGGCCGATCGGTCGCTGCCAGGCCAGATGCCACGCTGGCCCCAGCAGGTAGAAGCGCTGCAGGAACCGTGCCAGCCAGACCAAGGCCAAAGTCAGCGGAACCATGGAGAGGACCGCGAGTCGATGCTGCCCGCAAGTGTGGACTTTTTCGACATGTGGAAAAATCCCGCACAAACGCAACGTCGCGCGCTACTCCGCTGGGCTGTCCAACCGCCGCTTCAGGATCTCGCCCACCACCTGTGCGTTGCCCTTGCCCTGCAGGGACTTCATCACCTGGCCGACGAAAAAGCCGAACAGTTGCACCTGGCCCGCCCGGTACTTCGCCACCATCGGCTGCTGACCGGCCAGCACCGCGTCGACCTGGGCCTCGATCGCCGCCGTGTCGCTGACCACCGCGCCGGCCTGGCCAAGCTGTTGTGCAATCGCGGCTTGCAAGGGCTCCTGGCTCGCGAACGCGCCGGTCAGCACCTCGGTCAGCATCCGGTTGGTCAGTTCGCCCGCGCGCCACTTGTCGCACACCATCAGCAGGTCCGGCAGCGCCAGTTCGACGTCGGCCCAGGTCCGCTCCGACCGGTTCAGCGCCGCCATCGCCTGGCCCATCAGGAAGTTCGCGAATGTTGCCGCGCGCTTCGGATCCGGCTGCGCGCCCAGCACCGCTTCGAAGCTCGCCACCCGCGCCGGGTCCTCGCACAGCGTCGCCGCCAGGGTCGCGGTCAGGCCCAGGTCGCGTGCCAATCGCGCGCGCTTGTCGGCCGGCAGCTCGGGCAGGTTCCTGCGCAGCGCCTCGATGGTGCGCACGTCGATGACCAGCGGCGGCAGATCCGGATCCGGGAAGTAGCGGTAATCGTGCGCCTGTTCCTTGCTGCGCATCGCCTCCGTGCGGCCCAGATCCTGGTTCCACAGCCGGGTCTGCTGCACCACTGCCTCGCCTGCCCGGGTCATGTCGACCTGGCGCGCGACCTCGTAGGTGATGGCGTCCTTCACGCTGCGAAACGAGTTCATGTTCTTGATCTCGCAACGGGTGCCCAAGCGGGTCTCGCCGACTGGCCGCACGCTGACATTGGCGTCACAGCGCAGCGAGCCCTCGTCCATGTTGCCGTCGCACACGCCCAGATACATGAGGATCGCCCGCAATTCCCGCAAGTACGCCACCGCCTCCTCGGCCGTGCTCAGGTCGGGCAAGCCAACGATTTCGATGAGCGGCGTGCCGGCGCGGTTCAGGTCGATGAGCGAGACGTTGCCGCCGGTCGAGCCGCCGCCGTGCATCGACTTGCCGGCGTCCTCCTCCAAGTGGATGCGCTGGATACCGCAGCGCTTGTGGCCCGTGGCGGTCTCGATGTCGAGGTAGCC
>CAYHHL010000280.1:0-6434 GCA_964356325.1 uncultured Enterobacteriaceae bacterium
ATCGATCGCGACATGGGCGCGGGCTTTCGCTACGACGTGCTGCTGGAAGACGCGATGGTGGTGCACGAATCGCCAGCCGTGGATGCAGCGGCCGAGGTCACGCCGAAGTAGCCGGCCTCGGAGCATCGCTGTCGACGCATCAGGCCCGTCACTCCCCGAACACGTCCTCCACCGCAACCGACGCGCCGGGCAAGGCCACCAGCTCGATTCGGTCCCCGCGCCGCGCCACCCGAGCTGTCCCATAGTGATCATCGAGCGGTTCGGTCAGGACCTCGATCCACTCGCGGTTCACGTCGACCACCCAATACTCGGGCACCCCTGCCGCCGCGTAGATCCGCGCCTTGGTCGTTCGGTCGGTGTCGAGCGACGTGTCCGCCACCTCGACGATCAGCAACGCGCGGTCGGGATGCCGGCCGCGCGCCTGGCGTCCCGGACTGATGACCAGGTCAGGCTCGGGCAACTGGAAATCTCCAGCGACGAAAGGGAGCTGGACGCCGACTTCTGCCCCGTCCGCCACGAGCTTCGACAGGAGCGTGGTCAGTCGACGCACCACATACGCATGCAGATGCCCTTGCGGGGACATGGTCACCACCATTCCGTCCAGGAGTTCGACGCTGTCCTGGGGGCCCCAGATGGCCGCCTCGACCATGCGTTCGAAGCGCTCGCGGCTGATGCGCGCCAGGGGCAGGGGCTGGCCGGTCAAGACGGCACTGGCGGTCTGCATGAGCGGCTCCGGCGCGCGCGGGCGCCTCATCAGCATGCACGCGAGGCCAATGGTGGGCAACCCGCGGTTGAGCCACGTCGGCAAGCTGCCGTCGCCGCCGCAGCGTGCTATTCTGCCGGCCCCGCTTCCCGAGGCTCCCATGACCCAGCCCGTCTCCCCCGTGCACCTGTTCGTCGTCGATCCGCTCGGTGCCATCGACATCACCAAGGACTCGTCGTTCGCGCTCATGCTCGCGGTCCAGGCGCGCGGCCACCAGCTGTACACCTGTGATACCGATGGCCTTTACGCCCAGACCGGCCAAGGCTTCGCGAACTGTCGGGCCACGCACGTGCAGCAGGTCCGGGGCCAGCACTTCAGCGACGGTCCGGTGCAGACCAAGCCCCTGGGCGATTTCGATCTGGTGTGGATGCGCAAGGATCCGCCGTTCGACATGCAGTACATCGCCGCGACCTACGTCCTGGATCTGGCGCCGGCGCACACCCGCGTGCTGAGCCACCCCGAGGCGCTGCGGTCCTGGAACGAGAAGACCAGCATCCTGCGCTTCCCGGACCTCGCGCCGCCGTCGCTGCTGACGCGGGACATGAACACGATCCGCAAGTTCCAGGTCGAAGTCGGCGGTTCGATCGTGGTCAAGCCGCTGGCGTTCTCGGGCGGCGCGGGCATCGTCGCCTTGCACCCGGGCGATCTGAACGCGCGCTCGCTGCTGGAGATCTCGACCAAGATGGGCCGCGAGTACGTGCTGGTGCAGCAATACCTGCCGGCGGTCGTGCAAGGCGACAAGCGCGTGATCCTGGTGGATGGCGTGGCGCGCGCGGGCCTGCTGCGGATTCCACCTGCCGACGATCTGCGCGGCAACATCCACATCGGCGCAACGGTAGAGCTTTCGCCGCTGACCGCGCGCGAACAGGCGACCTGCGACGTCATCGGCCCGGTGTTGCGCCAAGCCGGGCATCTGTTCGTGGGCATCGACCTGATCGGCGAGCGGCTGACCGAGATCAACGTGACCAGTCCGACCGGGCTCCAGGAAATCAGGGACTTGGGCGGACCGGATCTGGCCGAAGAGCTCTTGGATGCAGCGCTGAGCAAGAGCTCGGGCGCGAGAGCCTAACTCTCGAGCATCTGCGCCATCTGCCGCAGCGTCTTGCCCGCGTCGGCCGCCAGGCGCCGGCTCGCCTCCACTTGCGATTCCAGGGCCATTTCTCGCGTCTGCTGCGCCTGCAGTTCCGCGCGCAGGCTGGCGATCTCGCCTTCCCGGCTGAGCAGCGCCTGCTCGGCCTTCATGCTCGCTTCAACCGCCGCGTCACCGGCCCCTTCCGCGCCCGCCAGCCGCACTTGCAGCTCGGACAGCTTGCTGCGCAGGTCGCGCAGTTCCGCCTCGATCTCCGGCCGTGCCGCCTCGCGCAACTGGGCCAGCTCGGTGCGCAACTGCTCGTTCTCGCCTTCCAGCCGCGTGGTCAGGGTGCTCAACTCCTGCAGCCGTTCCATGAAGCCGCTCAGCTCGGAGAACATCGCGTGGCTGCCGCTCTGGCGCGCCGACTTGTCGACGACCGGCGGTTCGGGCGTGGGGACTTTCATCCCACCGGGCGCGGCTTGGGCGGCCTGCTGGTCAGCCGGGGCGAACGCGGGCACGGCACTGCGACTCGGCCGGGTCGCCGGCACTTTCGCTTCGGTCGTTTTTTCCGGCAGACGCACGGCGGTCGCGCTCGGACTCTCCTCCGCAATCACCGCGATCAGCACAACTTCGGGTGCGATCTCGACCAGTTCGGGCGGCATCTCGGGGCCGGCCTCGATCTCCTCCACCAAGTCGACCATCTCCAGCAGTTCGGCGATCTGCTCGGATTCCAGCGCGTCATCGCCCAGGGCTTCCGGTGCCAGTTCCTCGACCAGTTCGAAGCCGTCCAACTCCTCGATCGCCTCGCCCGCCTCTTCCTCGGCCAGTTCGATCGGCTCCAGTTCCTCGACCAGGTCCTCGAGCGACAACTCCATGGTACCGTTGAAGGTGACGGGGGGCATCTCCTCCAGCGCGCCATCGTCAAGCAGTTCGATCTCCTCCATCTCCTCCAGTTCGCCTTCGTCCTGTCGCGATTCGAAGTGGCCCTGGTCCGACTCGAAGGCGCTGGGATCGAACGCGCCCAGGATTTCACCCGGCGCCGGCGGCGGCAGGTCGGCGTCCTCCAGTTCCAGCACGTCCATTTCGCGGGTGTGCAACTCGTGCAGGTCCTCCAGCGCTTCCAATGGAATTTCCTCGAGATCGTCGTTCGTGCCACGCTGGGTCAACTGGGCTCCGCTCCACAGTTCAGCCGCCGCCGGCTCGAGATCCTTGCCGATGCGCGACTGGATCACGTAGCGATCCGCCACGGACTTGCCTTTCATGTGGCGCTTGACCTCGTCGCGCTGATCGTCGCGGTACACCACCAGCAGCTTGGGTTCGGTCTGGCCTTCGCGGCGCAAGGTCGAAACCATGGCCAGGCTGCGGCGCAAGGTCGGCCCGAACACCACGAGACCCGCGGGCCGCTCGTCCAGCACGCGCATCGCCTCTTCGATCGTGCCCACCGACACCAACGGAGCCTGCACCGCGGTCTGCAGCGCGCGCTCGAGGATCTTGGTACCGCCGACCAACAGGACAACGGCTGGATTCGACGCGGAAATGGGAGCTGGCATGACGAAACTCCAACGGCACGGGGACGCGACACCTGCTGGCGGCGTGAGGCGCGCAGTGTCAGGCTTGCGGCGCGGTGCGGTCAAGGGTTGCCGAAGCAGAGTAGATGAAGGCGAGGTGACGGCGAGCCTTGCGAAATCCGCGCCTGACGCCTACCCTGCCGCGCCCGTCCACTCATGAGGCTGTCATGCTCGAGACCATCACAAAAGGCTTTCGTTCCGCGCGCCACCGCCTGCAGGGCTACCGCGAACTCGACGAAGAGACGCTGGAGGAAGTGCTCGCCGACATCCGCACGTCGCTCCTGGAAGCCGACGTCGAGTTCGGCGTGGTCAAGAAGTTCCTGGCCGACGTGAAGGAAAAGGCGCTGGGCGAGGTCGTGCGCGTCAAGGTGCAGACCGACACCGGCAAGACGCTCAAGGCCTCGCCGCAGGACCACTTCATCAAGATCTGTCACGACGAACTCGTGGCGCTGATGGAACCCGGCGAGCAGGGCCTGAAGATGAAGCCCAAGGGCGTGACGACCGTGATGATGGTCGGTCTGCAAGGCTCGGGCAAGACGACCTCGGCGGGCAAGCTCGCGCGATTGCTGACTTCCCAGGGTCATCGGCCGTTGCTGGTGGCCGCCGACATCTACCGGCCGGCGGCGATCGAGCAGCTCAAGGTGCTGGGCCAGAAGTTGGACGTGCCGGTGTTCTCGGTGGCCGGGCTGAAGCCGCCGGATCTGTGCGAGCAGGGCTATGCCGAGGCGCAGCGGACCGGGCGCAACATCGTGATCTTCGACACCGCCGGCCGGTTGACGATCGATCAGCAGTTGATGGACGAACTGGCCGAGATTCGCCGCCGGGTGCCGCCCGACAACACGCTGCTGGTCATCGACGCGATGATCGGTCAGGACGCGGTGACCACGGCCAAGGCCTTCCACGACAAGGTCGGCATCGACGGCGTGGTGCTGACCAAGCTGGACGGCGACGCGCGCGGTGGTGCGGCGGTCTCGGTCAAGATGGTCACCGGCGCGCCGATCAAGTTCGCAGGCCTGGGCGAAGGCCTGGACAAGCTGGAGGTTTTTCGCGCCGAGGGCATGGCGTCGCGCATCCTGGGCATGGGCGACATCGTCGGCTTGATGACGGACTTCGAGAAAGTCGTCGACGAGAAGAAGGCCGAGGCCGACGCGCGCAAGATGCTGTCGGGCAAGTTCACCCTGTCGGACTTCCTCGAACAGATCAAGATGCTCAAGAAGATGGGCAGCTTGCGCGACGTGATGGAGAAGCTGCCGTTCTTCTCGGACGCCATGGCCGACGGCATCAAGTTCGACGACAAGGAACTGGTGCGCATCGAGGCGATCATCCAGTCGATGACGCAGGACGAGCGCAAGAAGCCCGAGATGATCAACGCCCGCCGGCTGCAGCGCATCGCGCGCGGTTCGGGTCGCAAGCCCACGGACGTGCAGGAGCTTTTGCAGCGTTACCAGGTCATGCGCCAACTGATGCAGCGCATCGGCCAGGCGCCGGGGCTGTTGTCGCGCCTGCCGGGTTTCGGCCAGATGGGCCAGCTCGCCAAGATGAAGGGCATGGCCGTGGACGACTTCTTCGATGGTATCGAGGGGTTGCAGGACCAGATGCCCGGGACCGTCGGCGCCGAGAACGGGGCGGAGGTCGGCGCGCAGAGGAAGGTGCTGCCGCCGCGGCCGTTCGATCGCGACAAGCGCAAGACCAAGAACAAGTTGGCCAACAGCGCGCGCAAGAAGAACCGCAAGAAGTGAAATAGGGAAGACCGGAAATCACCCAAGGATAACCCATGATTTCTTTGCGTTTCGCTGTGGGCCCCTGCCTTCTCGCCGGCCTGACCGGGCTCGCCGCCTGCAACAAGGCCAAGCCTGCGGAACCGGTCGCCAGCGCGGCCATCGCTCCTGCCGCAGACGAGGCCGCGAACGTGGCCAAGCCCGCTGAAAAGGCTCTGGAAAAGCCTGCCGATCCGGTCGCGACGGGCCCGAAGGACGCCGAAATCGCCGCGCTGTATGCCAAAATCGCGCCTTGCGATGCGATGGACCTGGGCAAGTGCCCGGAAGCCGAGGCGTTGAAGACCCTGGCCGGCGAGCGCAACAAGGACGCCGCCAAGCAGAAGCCGACCTGGGACGCGCTGCTCGACTGCATCGACGCGGGCAATTCGGCCCAGCGCTATGCCTGCGTGATGGCTGTGCATTTCGAGGTATACCCGCCCAACCGCTGCGACGATGTCGCCACCGGCAAGCGGGTGCTGAAGGCGGCGCAGAACGAGCAGTCGCAGTACGCGTCGAGCCGTCTGGGCGAGTTCCTGGCGTGCTGGCAGGAGTCCGAAGCGGCGGCCGGGCTGCACGGCGAGTTGGCGGCGTTCCTGCAGGACCAGGCGATGCCGGTGCAAGCGCGCATGGAACTGCTGCGGCTGGGCAACAACGCGATGAAACGCGACGCTTTCGTCGATGTGGTCTACGGGCTGATGACCGACGCCAAGTCCACCGCCGAACTGCGCCAGCAAGTCCTGGGCATCGCCTATCGGCTGGACGTGGCCAAGCAGCCGCGCTTCGAGTCGTGGCTGTTGGGCAAGGTGGGCGACGCCGACGCCCGGTTCGCGCGCACCGTTGCCGAGACGCTGGGCAGCGTGGGCGGGCCGCAGAGCCTGACCGCGGTGCTGGCGACCTGGAAGACGCAGGCGGCGGGCGCGGAGAAAGCCAACTGGGCGTCGTCGGTGGCGAGGTCGATGCAGCACTTCCTGGAGCGCAAGGACGCGGCCATCGATCGCAAGCTGGCCTACGAGACCGCGCTGGCGATCGGCAAGGACCAGAGCGTCGCCGGTTTCTACCGTGGCTATGCGGTGTACGCGCTGCAGCGGTCGGGCGAGGCGCGGGCGCACAAAGACCTGGAGGCGCTGGCCAAGGACAAGGACGCGGACTTCGCGAAGAAGGCTCAGGACGCGGTGGTGGCCTTGGACCGGAAGTAGGGTCTTCTGATCCGGCCGCGGCTCCGGCTCCGGCTTCTATGAGGCGGCCCTCCACGTCAAGCACAACTTCTCTTGGCG
>CAYHHL010000281.1:0-6432 GCA_964356325.1 uncultured Enterobacteriaceae bacterium
TTCGAGGAATCGGAGCTATCCGCTCCTCGCCCCTCGAAAACGGGTTCGGGTTCGGCTAATTCCCAGGGTGCCCCACCGCCATGCCAACGCCCAGGTCATCCACCAACACCGGCAACGAAACCTTCATCTTCCTGGGCAGCTTGACGATGAACTCGGTGCCCAGCCCCGGCCCGCCCTGAACCTGGATGGTACCGCCCAGGCTCTGCACGACCCTGCGCGCAATCGTCAGCCCCATGCCCATGCCGCGCCCGGGTCCCTTGGTCGTGAAGAACGGCGCAAAGATCCGGGCCTTGTCCTCCTCCTTGATGCCCGGTCCGTTGTCGCGCACCGAAAGCGTCACCGCGTCCGCATCGCCCTGCCCGACCACGTCGACCCGCCCGCCTTCTTCCGGCGAGGCCTCGATGGCGTTCTGGATCAGGTTCGTCAAGAGCTGGTGCAATTCCTCAGGAATACACTCGATCTCGCCATTTCCGTCGAATACCGTCACCACCTGGGCCTCTCGTCCCGTCGCCGGCAACACCACCGCCACCACGTCGCGCGCCGCATCGAACACGTCGTGCGCCCTCGGCTGCCGGCTGTAGCCCTCGCGACTGTAACGGCCCATCAATTCAACAGTTCCGCCGATGCGGTGCAGGCCCGACTCCGCGGTCTCGACCATCTTGCCGACGCGCGTGCCCAACTTCGTCAGCTTCTCCATTTCGAAGCCTTCCAGCGGCCGCCCGTGCGCCACCTGCACGATGCCCATCGCATCCGCCAGGTCCAACTGCAGGCGCTTCACGGCATTCTTCACGTAGTTCAATGGGTTGTTGATCTCGTGCGCCAGGCCTCCGGCGATCGTCTCCAGCGAGTCCATGCGCTGCGTCATCAACAGGTCGGCCTGTTCCTCCTGGATGTTCAGCAAGCCGCGCACCGTCGCCAGCAGTTCACGGGCCGAAAAAGGCTTGCCCAAGTAGGCGTTGACGCCGGCATCCAGCCCTATCACGCGGTCGTCCGTGTCCGAGCGCGCCGTCAGCATCACGATGGGAATGTGCTTGGTCCGGACGTCGGCGCGCAGGTGGCGGGTCAACTCCAGGCCGTCCATCCCCGGCATCATCAGGTCGGTGATGACCAGGCTGGGCAGCTCGCGCATCGCCATTTCCAAGCCCTTGATCCCGTCCGGCGCCGCCATGACCTTGAAATGCCTGCGCAAAGCCAGGTGGATGACGCGGATGATGTCCGGCGTGTCCTCGACGATGAGCACCGTGAAGGCGCGGGAGTTCTCGTCGTGATCGCGTTCCACCACCCGGCGTTCGGTAGCCTCGGCGATGTCGAGCAAGCGGTAGTCGCTGCGGGTCTGGACCTCCACGGAAACGCCGAGGATCTCGGGATTTACGTCTGCTTGGGTCAGCAGCGCATTTCCGCTCGCCTGGCGCTCGGGCTCCAGCACCTCGGCGCGGAAATGCTCGCGATCCTTGAGCATCTTGACGAAGAAGCGCGCGCCCTGGCCGAGCTCGCTTTCGGCGCGGATGGTGCCACCGTGCAACTCCACGAGTTCTTTTGCCAATGCCAGTCCGATTCCCGTGCCGCCATGTTTGCGCGTGCCGCCCATGTCGACCTGGAAGAAGCGATCGAACACGGCGTTGGCCTTGTCAGCCGGAAAGCCCGGACCGTCGTCGCGCACCTCGATCTCGACCGATCCGGTGTCCTCTGACCCTTCTCCTGTGGAATCACGCAAGTTCACGGTGATGTGGCCACCCGGCTGCGTGAACTTGGTGGCGTTGGACAGCAGGTTGATGAGCACCCGTTCCATCCGCTCCAGGTCCACCCACGCGAAACTGCAGGCGACTTCGGTCTCGAAAGTCAGGGCGACGTCCTTGCGCTGGGCCAGCGGCCGCACCTGCTCGACCAGACCGCGCGTGTACTCGACCATGTCGTGTCGGCCCACCCGCAGGCGCAGGCGCGACTCCTCGAGCTTGGACAGGTCCAGCAAGTCATTGATCAACTTCAGGAGTTTCATGCCCGACCGCAGCATGTACGAGAACGTCGAGCGCTGGACGTCGGTCACCGGCCCCAAATCGTCTTGAATCAGCAGTTCGAGCGGCGACAGGATCATCGCGAGCGGCGTCTTCAGTTCGTGCGTGATGTTGGCGAAGAACTGCGACTTGAACTGGTCGAGCTGCTTGAGCTGGGTGTGCGCCTCCTCGAGATTGGCCTTGGTCCGCTCCAAGCTGATCTGGGTGACGAGTTGCTGGTGTTGCTGCCGGTAGGAAAAGATTTGGCCTACCGTGACGATGACGCCGGTGGCAATGAGGAAGAACAGGTTGGACACCGCGGCGAACAGTTCGCCTATCGTGCCATTCACCAGGTTGGGCACCACGTACAACGCCAGGATCGCGCTGTGCGTGGCGAGGACGACGTGCTGGGGCCAGGTGAACAGCAGGCCGATCGCAATCATCGCGAGTGATAATCCCGCGTAGTAAGGCGAGGCCAGGCCGCCCATGACCGCGATCATCACGGCGATGCCGACCGCGCACAGCAGCATGTAGACCGAGGTGACTACTTCAGGCTTGCGTTCGAAGAGTTTGCTGCGCAGCAAGGGAAACATCGCGAAAGTACAGACGGTGACCGCGATACGGCTGGCCCACAGCAGCCACAGCCACTCGCGCGGCGCGATCAGGTAGTCCAAGATGCCGAAGGTCGGATACAAGCCCAGGACGATGAACAGGATCAGCCGGGCGCCGCGGCGGTTCTGGTCGAGCAGGAACGCTTGCCATTGTCGCTGGATTTCCACCTCGTTGGCATCGACGCTCATGGTGTTTTCCGAATGGTCAGGAAGGGGTTGACGCCGCTGGCCTCCTCGATGATGCCGATCTCGGCCTCGGGCGCTGCGGCGTTGGCGAATTCGAGCATTTCTTGACGGCTGCGGTGGATCAGGAACCAGTCCAGGTGCTGCTCCATGAACCATCGGCTCGGGTTCTCCGGCGCCATGTTGCCGATGAGCACGGTGCCTCCAGGGGACAACCGGCCGACCAGGTTGCGGGTCAGCGTCACGGCCGTTGGCACCTTGAGGTAGTCGAACAAGCCCGCGCAGAGGATGAAGTCGAACTTGCCGAACGTCTGGAAGATTTCCGGATCCTTCAGCAGGCGCTTGATCGAGTCGTGCAAGAAGATGACCTTGACCCGATCGCTCCAACGCGCGTCGACGATGCGGCGCAGGCGGGCATACGCGTAGGCCAGGGCGCTGTTATCCTGGTCGAACAGCACGATCTCGATGGGCGCGGGCGCCACCTCCAAGCGCGTCAGGAACTCGTACACTTCCTGCGCCGGCCCCGCGGCGACCGAGAGGATGCGGATCGGCACGTCGGGGCGGGTCCAATTGCGCACCAGGGTCAACAGCTCCTCGCGTTGCATGTCCTTGCGTGCCCGGACCGCCCAGGCCGCGGGCGTTTGCAGGAAGGCGTAGCTGACGGCGCGGGCGAACAGGGAGCGACCCTCGAACTGGCGCTCGTAGACGTACTTCATCACCTCGTAGTCGCCGGCATAGCCCAGCGGCTTGGCGTTGGCGCGCTGCATCCACGGAGATTCCATCATGAAGGCATGGACCTGACGGTGCGACCAGGCGCGCAGGTGCGTCCAGTCCGCGATGTCGGTCTCGCGCAGGGAGGCGTCGATCTCGGCGGCAAAGCGCAGGACGTCCGGCACGAACTCGTCGTGGATGCGCCGGACCAGGGCAGCGTGACCGGCCGAGGGATCGCCGTGCACGACATTCCAGGGCACGGACGCTTCGAGCAAGGCCAGCTCGGACTGGGCGTCTTCGAGGAACAGCCGCAGATCCGCGACCTTGGCCTTGAAGTCGACGTTGCCCGCGGTGAACCAGCCGCGGGTGCTGGCGGGCAGACCGGCGGCTTCATCGCGACGCCAGCGCCGGATGTCGCGCAACGTCAGCAGATCGTCCATGTTGAGCAGGAAGTCGACGAACGAGACCGCCACGATGGTCGAATTGCCCGAGTGGCGTACCGAACTCACGCGCGCCTGGCCCCTGTAGGCCTCGAACTCCGCCGCTCGGACCGCGAAATCGTCGAAGACCTGATCCAGCGCGACCGGCGACGGCACGTCCCATTGGAAGGCGATGCCGCTTTGCGACACGTCGATGATGGCGCAGGCCATGTCCTGCGCGCCCAGGTTGAGCACCACGTAGATGTCCAGCGGCGCCAGATCGGCTGCCCGGTAGCGTTGAGGCCGGAAGAAGACCTCACGCCCCTGCGCGCCGTCGAGTTCCTCGTACGTTCGGGTCGTCGGAATCAGGGTGGGCACGAAAGCGCCGGAAGAAGCAGGGCGGGCATTCTGGAGCTTGGTAGCAGGCATGGCACGACCTCTAGGCTGGGGGACCAGAAGGCGGCCGACCGGCAATCAGGACGACTGCGGCGGCGGGATGTGGGGGACGGGAACCACGACTTCGAAACGCGTGCCACCGCCGGGCCGATCGTGCGCGGCGATGTGGCCATTGTGGTAGGCGACGATGAGCTTGGACATGTACAGGCCGAGCCCCACGCCCTCGTCGCCTTTGCTGCTGACGAAGGCTTCGAACAGGGACTCGCGCAATTCCGCGGAAACGCCGCGACCGTCGTCCTCGACGCTGTAGAGGATGCCGGCGGGGCTGGCGGCGACCGCGATGGCGACGTGCTGTCTGGCCTGGGTGGCCTGGACCGCATTGCGGATGAGATTCACCAGTACTTGCACCATCTTCTGGCGGTCGCCCAGCAGCAGCGGCAGGTCATCGACGGTATGCACGGCGACGCTGCGGTTGCGATAGTCCATGTCCATGCTGACCACGGCCACGGCGTCGCGAACGACCTGGGCCGGTTCGAACCATTCCATCGACATCGAGAGGCGCTTCTGCCGCACGAACGAGTTCATCGTGCTCAACGATTCGTGCAGGTTGCGCACGCCGGACAGGCCGACCGAAAGCGCGTGGGTGAAGGCCGGGTCCGTGTTGCGGACCTCCGCCTCTTGCTGGAGGTAGATCAACCCGTTCAGCGAGTTCTTGAGGTCGTGCGAGATGCCCGCCGCCAACCGCCCCGCCGTCGCCAGGCGGTCCAGGTGCAGCATGTTCTTCTGCGCTTCCTGCAATTCCACCAGCGTGGTCGCCAGTTCGTCGGTGCGCTTGGCCAGCAATTCCAGCACGCGCGCGACGGCCCGCTGGTGAAAGACCATCCGACACGCCTGCGAGACCGCGGCCAACACTTCCTCTGGTTGCCATGGCTTGCGCAGGTAGCGAAACGCTCGGGCCCGGTTGATGGCCGATATCAGCGCGGGCGTGTCGCTGTAGCCCGTCAACACGATGCCGAGCAAGTCCGGGCGCTTCTGCTTCAACGCCTCGAGCAGTTCGACGCCGGACATGCCCGGCATGCGCTGATCCGCGATCACGATGTCGAGCGGCGTATTTTCGGCAATTGCCAGCGCCTCCTCGCCCGAGGTCGCGGTATAGACTCGGTAATCGACGTCCAGGAACGATTCGAGCACCGTCAGGTTCGGCGCTTCGTCATCGACCAACAGGATGCCCCGGGTCAGGAGCTCGCCGACCTCGAATCGCTGCAGGAGGGACTGAAGAGCGTCATCCGTCATAGGCTCGGCATCCTAGCTCAGGTTCAGCCAGACGCCAGAAAAAATATGGACCGCGGTCGCACGAAATGATGTACAGCGAGTCCGCCGGTGACTGAGCGGGCGGCAACTGCCATGATGAGCGGGCAACTACTTATCGAGGCCACCATGACCCTGGCGTTCCCGCCGACCTTGCGCCCCCTAGCGCTGCTGACCGCCCTGGTGCTCGCGGCTGGCTGTGATTCCGTCAAGCTTGACACCTTCACCATCACCCGTACCGGTTCGGCCGATATCCCGGGCGGTCCAGGGTTGCCCGTGTTGAGCAGCGTGCTCAGCCTGGGTGGTCTGAACGACATGAAGTTCTCGGATTCGCAGGAGTTCAAGAACCAGGGTGTCAAGCCTTCGGACGTCGACTCCGTCACGCTGAGCAAGCTGCGCCTGGACGTGACCAAGCCGGCCAGCGGGCAGGACCTGACGTTCTTCAAGTCCGTGAAGTTCTACGCGGAAGGCAAGGATCCTGCCGGTGCCGCGCTGCCGCGGGTTCTGCTCGCTTCAGGCGGGCCATTCACGGCCGGGCAGAACGGCGTGGACCTGACGTTGACGCACGTCGAGCTCAAGCCCTATCTCACCGCGCCGTCGATGAGCATCACGAGCGACGTCGACGGCCAGCCGCCCAAGCAGGACAGCACGGTGCGTGCGACGATCTCGTTGCGCGTGGACGTCGACGTCAGCGGGGTCGTCACCGGCAATTAGCCCTGGCGTTCCCTTGACCTGGCGCGGATCGCTGTAGTGTGGCTGCTGGGCGCATCCGCGAACTGATTCTGGGCCGGCGCAATGACCAAGGGGGTGGCC
>CAYHHL010000282.1:0-6431 GCA_964356325.1 uncultured Enterobacteriaceae bacterium
CGCCGCGATCGCCGCCACCACCGTAGCCACCGCCGCCGCCGCGACCACCACCGCCGCCGCCGCCGCGATCGCCGCCGCCGCCGCCACCGCCGCCGCCACCACCGTAGCCACCGCCGCCGCCGCCACTGCGACCACCGCCACCGCCGCCCTGGCGCTCCTGGGCCTCACTGACCTTCACACTCCGACCGTCGACGCTCTGGCCGTCCATGCGCGAAATCGCCTCACGTGCGCCGGCCTCGTCCGACATCGTCACGAAACCGAATCCACGCGAGCGACCCGACTCGCGGTCCATCACAACCTTGGCCTCCGTCACTTCGCCGCACGCCTCGAAGGCCGAACGGAGCGAAGCGTCATTGGTGTCCCAGCTCAAGCCGCCGACGAAAAGCTTGTTTCCCATTCCTGTGTACCCATTCCCGCGAGTGCCATCGTACCCGGCACGTTGCCACCGTCACCACAGACCCAATGTCATGGGGGCGTGAAAGCAGGGTAACACGGCAAGCATGCCGCGTCCATGGTGCTACTTGACCAGCGGAAACTATGTGGTTTTGCCATTGCGCCAACAGTTGCTGCGCCAGGATCCGGTCTTGCCGCGATCCCGTGTCACGGCTAGACTCCGCGCCCGCTCGGGAGCGCACGGTGCGCACCGGGTTGCAGTCCGCACGTCGCCGGCCCGCGTTCTCGCGCGGAAGTCCGTCCGATTGCGTAGGAGTTCGTCGTCATGTCCGAATGGCTCGCCTCCGGCATCTCGCAGATGGCCGGTTCGTTGCAAGGCTCCTCCATCCTCGCCATCGCCGCCCAGGTGCGCCAATTGGTCGCCCAGGGTCGCAAGATCTGCAACCTGACGATCGGCGACTTCGACCCCAAGCAGTATCCGCTGCCCCAGCAGTTGATCGACGGCACCGCGGCGGCCTTGCGCGCTGGCCACACGAACTATCCGCCCGCCAGTGGTATCCCGGAGTTGCGCGCCGCCGTGCAGCACGTGTACCAGCATCGTTGCGGTCTGGATCTGCCGATCGAGCGCATCCTGATTGCCGGTGGCGCGCGGCCGCTGCTGTACGCGACCTACCGGGCGACGGTGAATCCGGGCGAGAAGGTGATCTACGCGGTCCCGTCGTGGAACAACAACCATTACACGCATATGGTCGGCGGCGTGGCGGTCGAGATCGAGGTCGGCCCCGAGGACGACTTCTTCCCGCGCATGGACCAGATCGAGCCGCACCTGCACGACGCCGCGCTGATCGTGATCAACAGTCCGCTCAATCCTTCGGGCACTTGCATCTCGCGCGAGGCATTGATGGCCCTGTGCGATCGCATAGTCGCGGAAAACGATCGGCGCAAGAGTGTCGGCCAGCGCCCGCTGTTCCTGTGCTACGACCAGATCTACTGGATGATTACCCTGAACGGCACGCAGCACTTCGACCCGTTGTCGCTGCATCCCGGCATGGCGGACTACGCGATCTACATCGACGGCATCTCCAAGTGTTTCGCGGCGACCGGCCTGCGCGTGGGTTGGAGCGTCGGCCCCGCGATGGTGATCGACGCGATGTCGAGGATCCTCGGCCACGTCGGCGCCTGGGCTCCCAAGGCCGAACAGGTGGCGACCGCGCAATTACTCAACGATGATCAGGCAGTGGACGATTACGTCGCCTTCATCCGCAAGACGGCTGGCGATCGGTTGGCGCTGTTGCACGACGGCTTGGCGCGCTTGCAGGCCAAAGGCTGGCCGATCCGGGCGTTGACGCCGCAGGGCTCGATCTACCTTTCGGCGGAATTCGCCTTGCGGGGCATGATGGCCGGCGATCGCGTGCTGCACACGGCCAAGGACGTGCGGCTGTTCCTGTTGGAACATGCGGGCTTGGCGATGGTCCCGTTCGAGGCGTTCGGTGCCCACCACGCTGACGATTGGTACCGGCTCAGCATCGGCGCGGTGTCACTCGCGGATCTGGAGGCGATGTTCCAGCGTCTGGAGGCGGCCTTGGCGACGCTGCGACCCGCGCAGGCGGCCTGAGAAACCGAAGTGACGACGCGCACCTGGCTCTGGACTTGCCGCCATACTTTCGAGGACGTGCTGGTCGAGGAACTGGCCCGGCTCGGCGTGACGTGCGCGCAACCGCTGTTGCCGGGGCTGGTTGGCGCCGAGGGCGAATTGCCGCTCGCTGAAGTCGACGTCCTGCGCCGGCTGGATCCCGTGTACGCACTGCAGGTTGTGCCCGACGCGCTGAGGGTGCAGGCCGATTCCGTGCGCCTGCTGGCGGCGGCGGTGGTCGAGCGCGCGCTGCCGGTCCTGCTAGCCAGCGATGGGCCTTGGCGCCTGCACGCACTGGTTCCCGCCCAACTGAAGGGTACGCCCAAGCCGCCGATGCGACGCCGCGCCGACCTGATTGCCGAGGCCGTGCTCGCCCAGCTCAAGACCAGCCAGCGCGCGGTGTGGAAGCGGCACGCGCTGCCAGACCCACCGCGGACCGTGGTGCAACTGCTGCTGATCGAAGCGGATCAAGCCTGGATCTCGGCGTCGCCGGTACTCGAGTGGACGCCGGGGCAGACCTGGCCGAGCGCGCTGCCCGCGGGTCTGGCCGAGGTGGCGGACGACGACCTGGCGCCGGCCTCGTCGTTTCGCAAGCTGGTGGAAGCGCTGGCTTGTCTGGGGCAATGGCCGCAGCCGGGACAGACGGCGGTGGATCTCGGTGCCTGTCCGGGTGGTTGGACGCGCGTGCTGCGGACCCACGGGGCGCAGGTCACCGCGGTCGATCGCAGCCCTTTGGCGCCGCACCTGATGACGGATCCAGCGGTGACTTTCGTAGCCGCCGATGCCTTCACGTGGCGGCCGCCCGCGCAGGTCGACTGGCTGGTCTCGGACGTGATCGCCTTTCCCGAACGCGTGCCCGAACTGCTCGAGGCGTGGTGCAAGCCCAAGCTGGCGCGGCGGTTCGTGGTGCAGATGAAGTTCAAGGGCGCGCCGGACTGGCAGGCCTTGGACGCGGCGTTGGCGATGGCGAGGGCGCACGGCTATGTGGCCAGGGCGCGGCACTTCTTCAACGACAAGAATGAAGTGACGCTGCTGGGTGTGCTGCAACAACGTGAAATCTAAAGACAACGAACCGACCTCAATCGATCGGCGTGCCGGTGACCAGCGTGGTGACTTCCGGCGCGTCGAACACACGGTGGCGCAAGTCCGCGCCAGCGAGGATCTGCACGCCTGGGTCAGGATTGTCGTGGTTGGCATGCCCGTACGAACCGATGCTGCCGTCCTGCGACAGGTGGTGCTGCTCCTGGCCCGGATAGCTCAAGCCATTCTGGACTGCCGCCGGCTCGTGGGCCAGCGCGATGGCCATCGCCTGAGCCTCTTGCTCGGCGTTGGCGACCTCGCCCGTCAGGTAGCACTGTTCGGTTTCGTCGACGTTGACCGCCACGCCGCTCAAGCCGGCCTTGGCCAGGTCCGCGGCGATGTCCTTTTCCATTTGTTCGCTGCTCATGGTGTGGCTCTCCTGGTGTAAGTGGCCCGGCGTCGCCTTGGCCGCTTGGACATTGTGCACAGCCGCGCCGAAGCTGCATAGGCTTGGTGCGCGCGACCCTGTGGCGATGGAGGATTCGCGGCGGGCCGGCGGCGCGCGGTGCAGGCGCGGTGGTCGTTCTGCGCGCCCGGCAACGCTGGCCAAGGCTGACGAGTTGCACCGGCAAACGCGATAGGCCACGCTCTCGGCCATGAACCCTGCCACTCCTGCCCTGGCGTCCATCCGTTCCGGCGATCGCGTGTTCCTCCATGGCGGCTGCGCGGCCCCGCACGTGCTGATCGACGCGCTGTGCGAGCGGACCGACCTGCGCGACGTCGAGATCGTCCAACTGCACACCGAAGGTCCGGCACCCTACGCCGCGCCGGAGATGGCCGGGCGCTTTCGCGTCAATGCCTTGTTCGTCGGCGGCAACGTGCGCGAGGCGGTCAACGCGGGTCGTGCGGACTATACTCCTGTATTTCTTTCAGAAGTTCCTGCGCTGTTTCGCCGCGGCGTGCTGCCGCTCGACGTCGCACTGGTGCACGTGTCGCCACCGGACAAGCACGGTTTTTGCAGCCTCGGCGTGTCGGTCGACTGCTCGCTGGCCGCCGTGCAGACGGCCAAGACCGTCATCGCGCAGGTCAATCCGCGCATGCCGCGCACCCATGGCGACGGCCACGTGCATGTGTCGCGGTTCGCGGCGATGGTGGACGTCGACGTGGCGCTGCCGGAGCCGGCCAGGGCGGCGCCGGGCGAACTCGAGAAGGCGATCGCCAGGCATGTCGCGGGGCTGGTCGATAATGGTGCGACGCTGCAGATGGGCATCGGCGCGATTCCGGATGCGGTCCTGCAGGCCTTGCTCGGCCACCGTCGCTTGGGCGTGCACACGGAAATGTTCGCGGACGGTCTGGTCGATCTCGTCGCCAGCGGTGCCGTGACCGGCGAGTGCAAGCGCGTGCTGCCCGGCCGCATCGTCGGCGGCTTCTGCATGGGTTCCCGGCGGCTGTACGATTTCGTCGACGACAACCCAGACGTGGCCCTGCTCGACATCGCGTTCGTCAACGACACCTCGGTGATCCGCCAGAATCCACGCGTGACCGCGATCAACAGCGCCCTGGAGGTCGATTTGACCGGGCAGGTCTGCGCGGATTCCATCGGCACGCGGCAATACTCGGGCGTGGGCGGGCAGATGGACTTCATTCGCGGTGCCAGCCTATCCGAGGGCGGAAAGCCCATCGTTGCCTTGCCTTCGGTGACGTCACGCGGAGCGTCACGCATCGTGCCGCTGCTGCAACCGGGCGCCGGCGTGGTGACGACTCGGGCCCACGTGCATCATATCGTGACGGAATGGGGGGTTGCCGACCTGTACGGCCGCAACTTGCGCCAGCGGGCCCTGGCGCTGGTCGAGATCGCCCACCCGCAGCACCGCGCCTGGCTGGCCGAGGAAGCGGGCCGGCGTTTCGGGGCTTGACACCTGCCTCGCAAGCTCCCAGCGTGTCAGATAGAGGCCGCATCCGTGACCGGCGCTTCGGCCCAGGCAGGAGGCATTCATGCGACACCATCAGCCCTTGCGTGCGGCGCTCTTTGCGATGGCATTGACCGCGTGCGTTTTCGACGAGGCCCCGACCAGCCCGCCCACCGTCGATGCCGGGAGCGACACGGGGACGATCTACTCGGATGCAATCGCGGATGCCGATGCGGTAGCGGACTCGAGCGACGTGGCCGACAGCGCCGGCAAGTCCTGTAATCCCTTGAGCATGGGCCCGGCTGCGCTGTGCCCGGTCGGCCAGTTCTGCGCCACGCCGCCTGAGAAGTGTTCGGCCCTGGGCGAGTGCAAGGACAAGCCGCAGGCCTGCACCGCCAACTACGCGCCGGTTTGCGGCTGCGACAACGCGACTTACAGCAACGCGTGCGGCGCGGCGGGCGGCGGCACCGGCGTGGCCAAGCAAGGTCCGTGCTTGGCGTATTTCACCACGTGCGGCGGACCCGTCTGTCAAGGCGGCGACTGGAAGGCCACGCCGGGCGTACCCCTGTGCGCCACGCAGCAGGCCGGCGCCGCGTGCAGCCAGGAAGGTGAAACCTGCGATGCCAAGGCAGGTTGTGGCGTGTTCCTGGCTTGCGCCAAGAGCGATCCGAAGCTGCAGGGCTGCCCCATCTCGCGCGCTCGCTTCAAGACCGGGATCGAGTACGTGCAAGAGGCCGAAGCCCAGGCGCTGGCTCGCGAATTGCTGCAGATGCGCCTGGCCACGTACCGCTACACTGCGGCGGGGCAGGGGGCGCCGCGCCACCTGGGCTTCTTGATCGACGAACAGCGCACTGGTAGCCCGGTGGTCGACGCGCGCCGCGACATGGTGGACTTGTACGGCTACCTGTCGATGTCGGTGGCCACGTTGCAGGTGCAGCAGCGCCAGATCGAAGCGCTGGAACGCGAGGTGCAGGCGCTTGGTCGGGCGCTGTTGGCTCGGTAACGCATTGGGATGGTCCGACTGCTTGCCCAGGTGCGCGATCGCGAGCCTCGCGGCAGAATGCCCAGGTTTCAGTGGGTTGACAATTGCCATATGGCAACTCAAGCCTCTTGCACCGAGTCCAACCACTTGACTCTGGCCCGTGGCGCATCGGCCGCCACCGGCGCTGGACACATGCGGCGGCAAGTCGTCCGAAGTTTCGAGCCGTTCGTACGCGATACACCAGCAAGGTTGCGCTATTGTAGATCTGGGACCTCCAGATAGCTCGCAGCGATCACGGATTCCTTCCCGGATCGGCGAGGCTGCTGCGCCCGGGAACCTCCACGCCGATCGGGAACAGTGGTGGCCAAGCGTTGCAGTATTTGCTTGCCAGCGCCTGCGAGACCACGGTAGGCTCCTTACTCAGCAGAGCCTGGGCCTTCCGCCTGGGCCTTCCGCCTGGGCCTTCCGCCTGGGCCTTCCGCCTGGGCCTTCC
>CAYHHL010000283.1:0-6426 GCA_964356325.1 uncultured Enterobacteriaceae bacterium
GCGGTGTACGGCATGCTGGTCGACATCACGGCGTCGAACCGCCCGGTCCGCAACAGATCGCGCGCAGCTTCCAGCGCGAACGGCTGCCAGCCCAGGTAGGGATCGGCGGGCACCCAGCGAGTGAGCCAGGACGGCAGCCGCGCGAGCCGCCACGCTGGCGTCCGCTCGACCTCGAGATCGGCCGGCACGTCGGCCAGCATCGAGGCATCCTGGGCGTCGTCTGGAGCCGGTTGCGCAGCGATTACAGAGACATCCCAGCCGAACGCCGGCGCCGCCTGGCACAGCTTCAGGGCGCGCTGTACGCCGGCGCCTCCGAAGGGCGGGAAGAAGTAGCTGAGGAGTAGCAGGCGTTTGGGTGTCATCTGCGACCTTTGCGCAACGGTTCCAGGCACATCTCGCTCAACGGCATGCGATCACTTGTGCCCGAGATAGCACGCTTCGGTCCGTGGCGCACGGGCGCGACGCTCCAGACGCCGCGTTCCAAGTGCCGCCCGGGCTTTCGATGGGCGCATCCGCGAACTGATTCTGGGCCGGCGCAATGACCAGGGGTGCAGAGTACGCAATGACCAGGGGGCCGGCGCAATGACCAGGGGGTGGGCCGGCGGATAAATCCGCGCCTATCATTGCAAAGCCCCGCCTTCGCGGGGCTGGCGCAACTGCTGATGCGTCGGGCACTTCTACGAGTTCGAGCAGACCGAAGACAATCAAGAAGAACCTGAGCCCCGCGAAGGCGGGGCTTTGCAAACACAGGCGCGGATTCATCCGCCGGCCCGACCACCGGCTTTGCGCGCGCATGATTCTGTACGCGCATGATTCTGAGCGATTGCACGCCTACTTGCCGACGTGTTGTCTGGAAGTCTTGGAAATCAAGCCGAGGATCCGTGCGCGGATGCGCCCCTTTCGATTAGCGTTTGGACAGCCGTTACAGAATCGATTAGAGTTGCTATTCGGAGTCAATAAGCTCCGAAAGAGGTCTCGAGCCATGCAGCATCGCCTGACGGACATCATGCCACTGACGGAATTCAAGGCGAAGTCTGCCGCCATGATCGAGAAGCTGCGAGGCAGCCCGCATCCGCTGGTGCTTACGCAGAACGGGCGCGCGGCGTTGGTGGTGATGTCGCCGGCGGCGTTCGACGCTCTGCAGGAGGAAGAGCACGTGCGGGCGAAGATCGCGGCGGGACTTGCGGACATCGAAGCGGGCCGGGTGGTCGAGGACGATCAGATGTGGGCGGAATTGGAGGCGCACATGGATGCGACCGAGCAGCGCGCGCCATGAAGGTCGCCTGGTCGATGCGGGCGGCCGCGGACTTGCGCGACATCTACGACTGGATCGCGCGCGACGATCGTGCCGCGGCACGACGAACTGTTACCCAGATCCGTCAACGGGCTCTTCAGATCGCGCGCCACCCTATGGGCGGCCGCAAGGTGCCCGAACGCGATACCGCCGAATTGCGCGAGTTGATCGAAGGTCGGTACCGCATCGTCTACCGAATCGAGGCGGACAGGTGCTTGGTGGTCACCGTGCTCGACGGGGCGCGGCAGTTGGAAGTGGGGAACGGCTGAGGAGAAGCAGGCGTTTGGCCATCATCCACGACCTTTGCGCAACGGTTCCAAGCGCAACCACTGGCCCAGCACCGCGCGATCCTGGGCCGTCAGCAGGCCGGTGAAGTGGGCCAGGCCGATGCACAGCCCAGCGAATACCACCAGCCGTGCAATGAGAGCCACCGCACTCACAGCCGTTTCCGCCACCGGTTGCAGCCAGGACCACACCGCGACCGGCACGCCAGCCAGCAGCGCCACACCCAGCCGCTGCAGGTAGCCGCGCCACGGAAACACCCCGCGCCAGCCGACTTGCAGGTGCGCCGCGATGGCCGCCAGCATCACCGCGATGCCGACGATCTGGGCAGCCACCGAAGCCGCCGTCGTCACGCCGATGCGCACCGTGACCCCGGGCACCCAGGCCTGTGGCGCCAGTTTCACCACAGCGAACAAGGCGCCGTTGACCAGCAGATTCACCGCCAGCGCCCATAGTTGCGAGCGCAGGATGGCCCGGGTCTGGCCCAGCGCCAGCAGCAGGGTTCCGTACGCCGTGACCCGCACCGCCAGCAGCAGCGCCGTGAGCCGGAAGGGCAGGGCCGCCGCCGCGTACTGCTTGCCGTAGAGCAGGGCGATGACCGCGTCGGCCTCGATCAGCGACGCCACGAACAGCGCGAGCATGATCAACGCCACCTTTTCGATGCCTGCGTGCCAGAGCTTCAGTGCCTCGCGCCCGCCCGCCTCGACCGTTGGCCCCGCCGCCACTGCCGCCGACATGTGGGGCAGAAGGGCCACGGCCACCGCGTAGGGCAGCATGGTCACGAACGGCAACTCCTGACCGCCCAGCGCGGCGTCGGCGAAGTCCTGGGCGACCAGCAGCAAGCCCGCGACGTACATGGAGAAGTACTTGTTGATCTGTCCGGCGATGCCGTTGAGCGACAGAGGCAGCGCGTACGCCAATTGCGCCCGCAGTCCGCCCGCGAACGGCACCGCTGGCACCACGGCAAACACGCGCTGGTAGGCGAGCACGGTCGCGGCCAGTCGCAACCCGCTGAAAGCACAGAAGGCCGCCGACAACGGCACCGAGGTCGCGCCGAAAATCGCCGGCACCAGCAGGCCCAGGCTCGCGCCGCCCGAGAGCGCCATCGACAGCAACGAAGCGGTGCGGTGCCGCCCGGTCGCGAGCAGGCTGGTGGTCAGGACGCCTGTGGGCATGTCGAACGCCACCGCGCCGGCGATCCAGAAAAGCGCCGCGTAATCGCCGCCCATGCTTACTGGACGCAGCGCCGGAACCAGCGCCATCAGCGACACCGCCAGCGCCGCGAGCACGCCGGTCGCGGCCAGGAACGCCAACGATTGCCGGACGATCGTGCGCTGGACCGCCGGATCGTGGCGTGGCAGGAAGTACAGCAGCGAGTCAGGCATCGCCAGCACGCCCAAGCCCGTCGCGGTGCCATGACAGGTCAGGGCGAACGACAGCACGCCGAAGTCCGCCTTGCTCAACAGCCGGGCCAGCAGCAGCGACTTCAGCGAGTCGATGAGCGACACGAAGACGCGTGCAAAAACGACGGCTCCCACCTGCCGCGACAGGGTTGGCCGATCGCTCATGCTGGACGCAACGCCTTCATCGTGAACAGCGTGTAAGGAATGCGATAACCGTCATGGCGCAGGGTGGTCTCGACGTGTGGGAAGCGTTGCTGGACGAGCGCCAGGTACTGCTCCGGCGTGCGCACGTGTTGCCCCCGATCGCGGGCTATCAGGGCTTTGGCCGCGCGCGACTGGTCAGGCGTCCAAGCGTTGTCATAAGTCAGCAGGAAGCCTCCAGGTTTCAACTGGTGCCAGGCGATGTCGATCAGGTGTGCGGCCTCGGCGTCGTCCAAATGGTGCAAGATGGCATTGGCCATGACCACGTCGACGCCACCTTCGGTCACGCGCGCTTCGTCGACCTTTTGGGCATGGAACGTGCCGCGATCGCCGAAATGCCGCCGGGCGTGCTCGATATACTTGGGATTCATGTCGAAACCCACGTACTGCACGTCGCGCGGCAAGAACCGCAGCATCGTGCCCGGCCCGCAACCGATGTCCAGGATCGCCATGCCGGGCCGCGGGGCCAGCAACTCGCGGATGTACCAGCGTCGGTAGCGATCGCCGCCGATCAGCGTCTGGAACGCGTCGTAAACCTGCGGCAAAGTCAGGACCTTGCGCAAGCCGCTGTCGATCTGGGTCATGTTCGGTCCTCGCTCCAGGCTCGCGCGTTCGCCAAGCTGCTACAGCTTGTACACCGTCCAGGCCTGGTTGCGGTACAGCACCGGTTGCGTCAGGTCAAGGTCAAGGGCTTGCGCATCGTTGGCATGCTGGGCTCCAGCGTTGCTTCGCCAACGAAAGTCGAGAGAATCGTGTCTAAAACCTTCGGCGGTAGCGACGGCAGACAACGCGCCGCAGGGCGGTGAACGGCCGTCGGTTTTTCGCGGCATGTCAGGAGGTCTGGAATCGCGCCGGGCGGCCTCAGGATTGCAGGCAGGCGCCGGTGCGACAGTGACACAGGCGTGTCCCGTTCGGCTATCGCATTGCCACAGCGCTGTCGCGCGGATTGCTGTCGCGGCCGAGGCGTGACATCGCGCTACACGCATGTGCAACTACCTGACACTACGTGGTTTAGCGGAACTAATTGGGTTGGCACGTGCCTTGCACACGTAACCATTGCCTTGGCGGTTCACAAGTCGCCGGGTCGGGCAACTGGGCGTTGCCTGTGCCAGTCAGAGCCTGCCAGTGGGGTGGCCGGGCGCAAAAAACTGCTTCGGAGCAAGCTGCCGGGAGTCCGGGGACTTGCCAAGCACCACGTGCCGGCTCGCCACGAGTCGCACCAACCAAGAGGATTCACAATGAAGTCAATGACTATCTGCATTCTGGCGGCCGCGGCCATGGTGGCTCCGAGCGCGACAGGCTCCGCTTTCGCCGAGGTGCCGGTGACCGCTGGGGCGCGAGTCGGCTTCGCGCTGCCGTTTGGCGACGTGGCCAAGGACTCCGCTATGGGCGACACCACCAGCGGCGCGCTGCCCGTGCAACTGGACGCCGCCTACCGCATCCTGCCCAACCTCCACGTCGGCCTGTACCTGGGGTACGCGCCGGCCATGAAGGGTGGCAAACTCGCGGACAGTTTGAAGGATGCGCCGAGCGACGTCAGCGTCTCGGTGTCGCAGCTACGCTACGGGCTCCAGGGTCAGTACCACCTGACTCCGGACGAACCCAAGGATGCCTGGGTCGGCATCGCCCTGGGGTCGGAATCCTTGCGCACCGCGTTTTCGGACGGCGACGACACCAAGAACAGCAGCCTCAGCGGCACCGAATACGGCGTCCAAGGCGGCATGACCTGGACCGTCGCGCCGAAGTTCCGCATCGGGCCGACCGCGTCGCTCATGCTGACCAGCTACAGCACCGCTGACTCCGACAAATCTTCCGGCAGCAAGAGTAGTTCCAGCAGCAAGGACCTGTCGTCTGACGACAAGACCACCCACCTGTGGCTGACCATCGGCGTCGGCGGCACGTTTTCGTTGTAGACGTTCTTTCGCCGGGTTCGGGGCCGGCCAGCAGAGGGCAACCATGCATCAATTCAGGCGGTTAACCATGTCGTTTCCAGTTGTTCCTTCGGCTGTTTCGTCACGTGCTTGTGTGGTTCTGTCGTATGGCCTGTTGCTGGTCATGTGCGGATGTGCCGCGACGAACTCCAGCGACGGGACCGGCCACGAGGGTGATGCATCGGCAGGCACCGCGCCCGGGAGCGGCGCTGAAAACTGCCCGGCCTCGGGCTATGGACCGACCGTCATCGGCACGTCCTCGCCGATCTTCCTGACATTGCTTCCCACCTCGACGTATTTTCCGGACAAGGACGGCAACTACGCGCCCAACAATTCGGAATCGCCCGCCTGTTGCCACCAGGTCGACTTGACTTGCACGGTCACGCTCAAAGCGATCCTCGGAGCCACGTCGTCAGACTGCTCAGACTGGCACATGATCTACTTCCCGACGGCCGATTGCACCCAGCAGGTCGCCCCCGCGTGTCAGCCGAAACTGAACTGCAACAATTGTTGCGATCCAAGCAAGGAGAACGGCAAGACCTTGGTGCAGCAATTGGGCGCGACGAGTTCGTCACCCGGAGGAGAGGAATGGTACGTGCGGTCGAACCTCGGCGAGTTGACCCTGGATTCTTCTTTCGGACCGCAGAGTATCTCGGCACAAGACCAGCAGATTCTGACGCCTCTGGCTCAAGGCAAAGGCTATTTCAGCGATTCGTTCCACGGCTATTTCTTTGCCGCGAGCTACCGACCGCGTCTGCTGACCCTGGGCGCGAAGGCGCAAATGACGGTGGATTTCCAGGTCGCATTGGTCACGCCTGCGGACAAGTTCCAGGTCATGCAATACAACGACAAGAACACCATCGTTGCCAAGAACCAGTTCACCCTTGTGCTCGAAGGGCCAAATCCAAAGTAGAACAGCTTGCCGAAACCACGACGGAGACATGATGCGTAGAATTCGATGGCTGCTGGTGCCGCTTGCCTTGGCCGCCTGCAACTCGGGGAGCGGATCAAGCGACGGAAATGCGGGCTCGGCCTTCACCAAGTCGCTGCAACTGCAGGTGCCGAACTCGCCCGTTGTCGGCGATCTGCCCGCTGGCAACGCGCCTGCCGGCGGCCCAGAGGTCGTTGACCTGGGCAGCCCGGCGCTGACGTTGAGCCCGGGCGATCCGGTCTCTGTTTCGGTGCCCTATTCAGGTGGAGAGATCGCCGCGGTGAACGTGGGATTCGGCGGCGGCAGCTATTTCAGCGTCCCGGTGCCGAACGCCGCCGGCAAGAGCCAGGGCGTAGTCCAGATCCCGGCGTCCCTCGGCAGCGA
>CAYHHL010000284.1:0-6388 GCA_964356325.1 uncultured Enterobacteriaceae bacterium
TGGACATGGCGGACTCCGGCGGCCGGCGTGGCCTGGCTGGGACGAAATCGCACGGCGAGGTTTTTGCGTCAAGTGCCGCGGCGGAATCTGGTTTCGCACGATCACTTGGGGCATGGCAACGCCACGCCGTCCGCGGTCACTCCGGGGCCATCCGCTGCGCCCCTGTTTCAGAACTGTCGGGGAATTGCGCGCTTCCTTGCCACGCACGCCCGTCGACCTTTCCTTGAATGAGGTACGCCAATGGTGTATACTGCGCCTCAGTCGGTGGTGGAGACGAAGCACTTCATCAGCCGGTGCAAAGCTGTGGCTATGTCCGATGAGGAGAAGGACGCCGCCATCTACGAAATCGCCAAGACCCCGCTGGCAGGCGTTCTCATTCCGGGCGGTCAAGGAATTCGGAAGATCCGCGCGGCGTACGGATCACGCGGAAAATCAGGCGGTGTACGAATGATCTACTATTTGGGCGGAGCCAGTATCCCCATCTTCATGCTCGACGTGTACGGCAAGAACGACAAGTCCGACCTGACGCAAGACGAGATCAGCCTCTTGGGCCAACTCGCCAAGACGCTGGGTGACACCTATCGAGGAGGACGTCATGGGTGAAAGGTTTGAATCGATCAAGGCCGGCCTTGAGGACGCAATCGCCTACGCGTCCGGCGACAAGGATCACGGTCGGCCTTGGGTCCATTATTCGTCGGACGACATCCGACGCATTCGCGAGAAACTAGGCTTTTCTCAAGCGGAGTTCGCAGCGAAGCTACACATCGCACTCGGCACAGTGCGGAACTGGGAGCAAGGGTTGCGCACCCCCTCGTCAGCAGCCCTTGTGCTATTGCGGGTGTGCGACAAAGAACCGCGGGCCGTACTTCGAGCCATCGCGTGATTGTTGACGGTGTCGCCGATCCGCGTTTCGGTCGCGTTTTCCGCCACGTGCGCCAGAGCGAGAGAACTTCCTGCAGTCATGCGGCGCGGGCCGCCTGTTCTCGCGTGACCTGCGACTGCTGACCTGGCCGGCGACCACGCAACTCTTTGAAGTACCTAGGTTTGAGTGGATGCGGCGCAGACGGCGGAAAACGCCGGCGACGCGCGGGAACTCGACGCCGTCAACAGCAGGCGCCTCCCGAGATTGCAAGTGCCTGGAAGAAGGCGGCTTAGGGAAAGTGCAGCGCCCTCTCTTGGACTTGCGCCCGGAGGGTCGGCAAGTACCCACCAGAGCGTTCGCAACCGCACGCCGGAGGGTAGGCAAGCATCTGGACGAGAGTCGAGGACCGTTCAAGGCCCCGCCGGACAATGCACAACACACAACGGGTACTGGAAACCGTACTTCGCCTTGGCCGTGTAGAACCCGCACGCCGTGGCCGTGGCTTTGGCCGCGCACATTTCCAACTCGCTGCCGTCGACCTGTGCGCAGCCTTGGCTCTTCACGTCCTCCACACAGGTTCCGTAGAGCGAGGCGGCCGAGGCCAGGCACGTTTCGACCCAAGCTGGCGATTCCTGCCGGCACGACCGCGCCCGTTCGCACACCGCCGCGCGGACGTCCCGGCACGCCACCGCAGGGTCCATGGGGGCTTCCGCGGCGCAACCCACGGCAAACGCGAGCAGCCATGGCCAGGGTGCAACGCCGCGTACTCGTGCCATGGTGTCCATCCTACGTTTCGATGCGGCACGCCGGGCCAGGCCTCGACCGCCTCGCCGCTGGAGGTCAGGTGCTCATCGGGGTCCAAAGGTTGCGCCGGGGCGAAAACCCTTCGGTCGCACGGGGCCGTGCGTTCGGCGTGATGTGTTGATTGACGAACGGCGGGACTGGGGCAGACTCGCCATCGCGGTGATGCTGGAGGCGGTGGCGCCCGGAAGCCGTTGGAACATCAGTGTAGGTCGATCACGCCCGTCATCTCGACATTCTTCGGTATCATCATCCGCGTGCGGCACGGCGACCATGCACCACCTCACATCCATGCCGAGTATCAGGGTCACCGTGTGTTGACGGCGTCGAGTTCCCGCGCGCCGTCGGCGTCTTCCGCCGCCAGCGCCGCCTCCGCCTAAGCTTGGGAAGTTCAAAGAGATGCGTGTTCGCAGGCCCGGTCAGCCAGTCGCAAGTCTCGCGAGCACAGGCAGCAGGCGCCGCATGATTGCAGGAAGTTCCCTCGGCCCCGGCGCACATGGCGGGAAACGCCACCGACACGCGGATCGGCGACACCGGCAACACGAGGCGCTGGAGCGGGCCGGCATCACGCGACGCGTGTCGTTTCTCGGGGGGTGACAGCATCTCAGGATGGAACAGACGGGCAAGGCTCAATGCCACATCCGGCCCACCAACTCGTCACGCGTCAAACCATGATGCTGCGCGATGGCATCGAGGATTCCAGCGAGCGTGCCCAGGCGCAGCGGGTCGTGCGCAGGAATGGTGACGTGGAATTCGCCATGCTGCGCCGTGGTCAGGCGCATGTGAGAGCCGGTGGTTCTGCTCACTTCGTAGCCAAACGGCCGCAGCAAGCCAACCAGGTCGCGCCCACTCAGGTCGCGCGGCAGTCGTTTCGCCATCTATGCCGCCAGCACGATGTCGCGCACGATGTGCAGCCGAATCAGCGACGGTTTTTCGGCGCCTTCGAAATGGCACCGCACCGCGTCGCGCACTGCATCAGCCAGCTCTGCCTCAGAATCGGCCTGGGCAAAAATGGGTAACGCATGGGCGCGTGCGACGAATCCACCGTCGGCCTCTTGCTCAGCTACGAAGAGGATTTCGCTCATCGGTCACCGCCCCGCCCAGGACCGATGCCTGGTCAGGGTCATCGTAGGGGCAACATCGCGGTCGTGCAAGGCAAGGGTTGCTTCCTCTGAGTTTTTCAATGGAACCATGAAGGTACGGAGGCGGACTGTGTCCCGCCGTTGGCCGTCAGAACAGCAGATCCAACTGGATGACCGCCACCAACAGCACCATCGCCGCCCCGACCAGCAGGGGCCCCCGGCTCGAGCGCACGTGGATCTCGGGCGTGCCGGGGACGGTGACTTGCCGATAGTGCGCGCTGAAGACGACCCTGGCCTGGCCGGTCCACAGCAGCGCGAGCAGTGCCGCGGGAATGCTGAACATGACAGCGAGGATGCCGAGCCCCGTCAAGTCGGGCAGAAAGCGCCAACGTATGTGCATGGCGACCAAGGTCCAGGTGCCGGTCACCATCATGGCGGCGACGACCAAGCTGAGTAATACGCGGCCGACGGGGGCGAGTTGGCGCAGGCGGAGGCCGGCGAGGATCAGCGGTAGGCTGGTCAGGAGAATGGTGACCTGATTCGGGGTGTCCGCGCCGCCGATCGCCAGGGTGGCCATCACGGCCGTGCCGCCGGTCAGGACGCAAAGCCACAAGCCGAAGGCCCGCACGGTCGCCTCGCGGTCGAGATGGGCCAGCCGGATCGATGCCAGGGAGGCGTTGCCAGGCGGCTCGGCCTGGGCGAGGACGGGCGTCGAGTCGAGGGCGGCTTGTGGCATGGCCGCGAGTTTCAAGTCCGTCCAGCAATCCGTCAACGACGCGAGGTAGCCCGGCCCCGTGTCCGCGATTGCGGCGTCGGGCAACGTGGCGTCGGCACTGGCATCGGCGGCCGTGTCCGCGCCGGCATCGACCGCGCCGCTGGTGTCGCCAGCCTTGGTCGCGGTGCTGGTGTCGCCACATCCGCTCAGCGCGACGGCGAGGATGACCAGGGTCCAGCGTGCGTGCATCGCTTCTCACCTCTTGCTCAAAGCATTCTTTGCGAAATAATAGCTAACCCATGGGATTCGCAGCCGAGGTCACTGTATCCATCGTGATACAGTGACGCCGACCGTCAACCGGCCACCGCCGCCAGCAGCGCGGTCAGGTCCCGGTGCAGTGCCGAGATGTCGGCCTTGACGCGGGCCTGCTCGGTCGGCGGCAAGGCGCCGTAGCCCGCGGCAAAACTCGACGGATCTTGCCGACCCTGGGCGGCGCGCTGCAGGCCGTCCAGCCACTTGAGGACCTGGGCCTTCTTGGGGCGGCCGGCGTGGCGCGGCGGCTGCGGGTGCTCGGCGGCGACGGTGGCGGCCAATTGCTCGGTGGTCCAGCCGTGCTGCACGGCCAGGCGCGCAAGGTGCTGCTTGTGCAGGGCGTTGGGGACCGGCAATAGCGCGCGGTGCTGGGCCAGGCTCAGGCGCTCGGCCAGATCGGCCGGCAGGTGGCGGGCTTGCTGGCCTATGCGCACCAGGCGGTGCAGGGTCGAGACGCCCATCTGGAGGTCTTCGCGCTCGCACAAGGCGCGGAAGCTCGCGGTCTTGCGGGAGTCCTTGCTGCTCAGCGCCGCGGGATCACCGGCGAAGAACGTTTCGGTGACGTAGGCGCTGACCGTGGTGGCGAGTTGCAGGCCCGAGGCGTGCATCGCGCGGTTCAGGAAGAGCACGGCGCGGTCGACCAGGGCGGGGTCGGGCGCGGGGAGATCTGCAGGCGGCGTGGCGAGTTCGGTGGACATGGCGGACTCCGGCGGCCGGCGTGGCCTGGCTGGGACGAAATCGCACGGTGGGGTTTTTGCGTCAAGTGCCGCGGCGGGCAAGCCCGTTGCGCGCGAATACTTGGAGCGATGAAGCAACGGGCGCGGCAGTTGGCAGGTGTGTCTGCGCGCCGGAACGCTGCCACTTGCACCGGGCTGTGCGTTTGGCGTGATGTGCTGATTGACGCCCGGCGGGACTGGGGCACACTCGACATCGCGGTGATGCTGGAGGCGGTGGCGCCCGGAAGCCATGGAACATCCGCGCAGGTCGCTCATGCCCGTCATTCCGACATTCTTCGGGATCATCATCCGAATGCGGCACGGCGACCACGCACCACCTCACATCCATGCCGAGTATCAGGGTCACCGTGCCCTGGTGGAGATCCAGACTGGTACGATTGCCGCGGGCAGCCTGCCTCGCAAGGCGGGAACCATCGTGCGAGACTGGTGCTTGGAGCATCGCGACGAGTTGTTGGCCGACTGGACCCTGGCCCAGTCCTTCGAACCGCTAAACGTCATTCCAGGAGCCGATCGTGATTGAGCTTCTTTGTGTCGAATCTGTCGGCGGTTTTCGTCTCCGGTTAGCGTTCTCGGACGGAAGCGAAGGGGTCTTCGACGCGGGAGACTTCGTTCGGCAGTCCGGCTCGCTGTTGGTCGCGCTGCGGGAACCGGCGTACTTCGCCCGGTGCTTTGTGGAGTCCGGTGGCCTTTGCTGGCCGAACGGCCTGGAACTCGGCCCGCGCATGTTGCAGCAGATGCTTCGTGACCGCGGCCAACTGCGGGACGGGCCGCGCGCGGCGTAGCCTGGATTCGGCCGCCGCGCGTACGTCGGTTTGCGCGCGATGCGGAGAAACCGCTTGCCGGAGCCCGGGAACAGCGCCAAGCTCGACCGCTGGAGGCCTGAAGTGCCCAGTGTGGCGGTGCGAAATGCTGGAGCTTCTGAAGGTAGGACCGCTTGCGTGGGCTATGCTCTAATACTTCTTGCCCGTTCGGCTCCTTTCGGCAATCTCCACATTAGTCTTGTCGTATGTTGGCGTGCTATACCGCTTCGTGAAGTCGTAGTCAGTAAAATCCAGATCATGAACCTCTGTTACATCACCTGGCTGAATCAGCGCACAGCGCGTGGGAGTGAAACACCACCAGGGTGCAGCCGCGGTGCCCTTTCCTCCGGTGACCAAGTCAGAGCCGTCATCGGTGCCGATTCCATTACCGTTGACTTGAGCAATTATCCAGATGGTCATGTCCGCACCCCAACCATCTCAATCGATGGTACATCTGCGAGATAGTTACTTCCGATTTGCATGTGACCTTTTCTGCGAGAGTGTACGCGTCTCCATTTTGGCATCTACGGTGTGGCTGCGAAAGTTCCTCGCATATCATAGAAATGCACACCGCAGATTGCATTCGTCTGCACACCCCCGCTCGTGCAAGCGACGTGAGCGAACCCGCCTGTAGTCAGGCGACGCGTCGCGGGCTCTGGACCGACCAGGTTGCCCTCAACTCCGCCTGCGGCCATCCAACGTATCGAACCTGTAGACGACGCCAATCCCCAGCCATCAGGCCCGCTGGCCGCGTCGACGCTGATAAAACGGTCGGCCTGTGCAGAAAAGCTCACAGGAACGATGAAGTGCTGTTCTACCGAAACTATTGTTTTGCCGTCCGAAGCAATCCAGTACGCCTTTTTTTGCTTGTCCTGTGCGACAACGCCTTCGGGCGATGCAAAACGGATCGTGGCCGCGCCGATATCGACTTGCCAGTCTATTGAGCCCTTAGCGTTCACTCCAAGCAGAGGAGACTGTCCCACGAGGTTGCGAAAATAGACGCCGCCATCGAGTCTGTCTCTCACCTCCCACTTCCCGCTCTCGTCGAGTTCAATTGGCAGGGACCATAATGGCAATCC
>CAYHHL010000285.1:0-6381 GCA_964356325.1 uncultured Enterobacteriaceae bacterium
TCACGCGCGAGCCGTCCTCCAGCCGGCGAGTCAGCGTGCCTCACGCGCGAGCCGTCCTCCCTCCACCCCATCGAGCCCGGAATTGCATGCCGAGTCATCGAGGCTCGCCGGAGGGCGAGAGGACACCCCCGCAGTCCAACACCCCTACGCGGATCAGTAACCCGGTAGAGCCGGAAGCAGGGGCCCTCGCGCCCGCCCGATTGCGCACGGCGCAATCGGCCGGCGTGGGGGTAGCGACCGAGCGAACGGTCCCAAAAGGAAGAGAGTGCAGAGAGAAACACTTGGTTTCTCTTTGCCTGCAGCTGATCAGAGACCAGCAGTACGCTCCGCGAGCAACCCATCCAACTTCACCATCGTCGGCCTGAACTGCACCATCGCCGCATCATCCAGCTTCCGCCGAACCGTCCCATGGTAGTCGATCGGATCCACGACCTTCTCGCCCTGGTTCAACTGGTAATGCAAGTGCGGCGCCGTCGAATGGCCGGTATTGCCGGTCAGCGCAATCACCTGCCCGACTTCCACCTTGTCGCCCGGCTTCACCCGATTCTCGCTCAGGTGCAAGAACTTCGCGAGCGTGCCATCGGGGTACACGACCTCCACGCAGTTGCCATTCGCGCCCCAGTTCCAGTTCGAGCGCACCACCGTCCCCGCGAACGGCACGTGCACTTCGGTACCTACCGGGGTCTTGAAATCCATGCCCTTGTGCGTCGGACGGTCCTTCAGCAGCGAGGTGATCTGCTGGTATTCCGTCAGCGGACCGTTCTTCAGTTGCAGGGGCAGTTCGTTGCCCTCTTCGCTCCAGTACGAAGCGAACTTGTCGCCGGGCGCCTGCCAACGGTAGGCATGGTAGGTCTTGGCCTTCTTCTTGGCGTTCAGGCGGGCCGCGCCGATTTCGGGCAGACCCTCCTCGTTGAGATGATACGCCACGTCCATCTGGTCGCCGTTGCTCAGGTCGTGGCGCATGTCCACGTCCCACATGAACAAACGCGCGTACACCGCTGAGAGAGCGTCGCCGTCGTCCGGCGCTGCCTCGGCAAACGACCGGGCTGGCGACGACTTCAACGGCGTGCGCACGATCTTCCAGTCGCCAGCGGCCACTTCCGGCCCAGCTGCGACGGTCGGGACCGCGGCGGGCTTGGCTTGCGCTGCCTGGGCGCTGGTCTTGTGCGGCGCCGGGCTGGAGGCGCGGGTAGCCAGCAGCACGATGTTGAGCAGGACCGAGCAGCCCAACAGGACGTAGGCGATGGCCTGTTTGCTGAAACGCGGCGGATTCATGGAAGCTCCTGAGCTCGAAGGCGGCGTGCGGTGTGTCGGGATCCCAGGCTGGCGGACGTGCAGCGGATCCGAGGTGACGATAATCTACGCACGGCCGTTGCAAATTTTTTTGCCCAGTCTCGCGTGACGCAAGCAGAATCAGTGCTGCACGAATCGCGCAGGATTCGCTGCGATGTCGGTAAGTATATGATGCTAAGGGTATTTGTCGCGACACTGTCGGGACGCAGCGGTATAGGCGCCCAGGCCCGCTTTGCCGAACCCGCCGAGGCACCTGCGCAACCAGGCGACACAGCGCGTGATTATCCGTTCAGGTCCGGATAAGCGCTTCCGGCACCAGGTGCGAGTGTTGCACCCAAAGCGTCGCCCTGGTCAGCGGCCCTTCGCTGCCTTCGCGGGTCAGTTCGACCCCGAGCGAAGTCGCGTCCAGTGCCCACACGCGCGCCGTGACCGTCTGCCGCGCCTTCACTTCCTGGCGATAATCGAGCGCCACCCGCAGCAGCGGTTGCCCGTCCAGCCAGTCGGGCCCGAACGCGTGCGCCGCCTCGCCGAACAGCCGCGCGTCGTCGAGCAAATTCAGGTATTGCGCATGGTTGACGTGGCCGAACAGGTCGGTCTCGCTCGGTCGCACGGTATGGCGAAACACGAAGGCATCGAGTGGCGGTTCCTGGTCCGGCGGCCCTGCTCGTACAAGCGTTTCGGGCAGGGGCACGTCCTGCACCAGCTGGCGCAATGCCTCGGGCACGCGTACCGGTCGACCGTCCGGACCCAGGTGCACCGCCGTCACGATGGCCTGCGCCACGCGCTGCCCGTTCCGGCTGATTTCGTGCCCCAGTTCCACGCTCGTGCCGCCCACGCGCCGAAGCCACAGGCGAATCTGCACCTCGTCGGCGTAAACCGCACGCGCCCCCAACTCCAGCAACTGCGCCCGCACCACCAGCTTGTGCCCGCCTTGCATCAGCGAGCCGAGACCCATCTCCGGGTCCTGCAACGCCTGCCAGCGCGCGTGTTCGAGCAGGCTCAGCAACCGCGCCGCCGAAACCGTCCCCGTGCGGTCGACGTCGTCGCCACGAATCTGCAAGCCCATCGCCCATTGCGCCATCGTTCGCACCTCGTTGGGCCTGGAATTGCCCTGTCCGGCGAACCGGAAACCGTCATGCTAGCGGGGGCGGCGCGCGGGCTCAAGGTCGCGCACCGGTTTGTGCCGCTGGCCCTGCTGACCACGGCGACCTGCTCAGCTCCACCCGCGTAGCTCCGAGTTTCCGTACACGTGGCGGCGCGCGTACCATGAAGCCACGACCTCGGCGCTGACTTCGCGCCACCTCGGACTTCCGGGGCGGACGCCGGTACGTGCCTCGGCTTGCCAGGAGCTTGCCATGAGTGAACGGAAATTACTGGATACTTTGGTGCGCGAGCTGTCCCAGGCCGAGCGATCGGCCCAGCGTCACGGCGCGCTGGAGGCGGACCGATTGGGCGCCGTGCCGCCAGCGTCGGCCATGCGTGCCGTGGCCCGCGACGCCGATGCCGTGCTGCGTGAATTGCCGGGGATGTGCCGCAAGATGGGCTTGCCAGTCAGTCCCGCCGGCATTTCGATGGGCACGCTTTTTTCCGTCTTGCGCACCACCGTCGCGGATCGGCTGATCGACAGGGAGAGATCCTACCGCGGCACTCTGCTGAGCATGCGTCACGGCGTCGATCTCGTGCACTTGCTGCGATCGGCCGCCCGTGCAGACAAACACAAGGATCTTGCGGCATGGTGTGACGCGTGGCTGATTCGTCGCGAGCCTCTGGTTGGCGACGTGGCGCTTCATCTCGCCTGGTTCGGGCGCCATCCGGGGCAGGCGTTGGCGCCGGTGGATGGTCGATCCTGGCTGGGTCGGGCCGGCCGCCTCATCGAAGGTCTGACACCGCAACGCAAGGGATTGCGCCGAGATGTGCAGGCATAGCGCGACGCCCAGCAGCATCGCTTGCCGTTGCGATCGGCAGGGCCTACGCTGTCTTCTCCACTTCGGACGATGCCATGCTGCTTGCTGTTCAAGGGCTGTTGCCCGGACCACTTGCCGAGGATCTGCAGCGAACCCTGAGCGCCGTGGATGCGCTCGGTGGCTATTCGCTTTGGGTGGCGGATGTGCGAGGGCAGCTGCTCTGGCTCGGGGCGTCGCTCGGTCGCGACCTGGGACTGGACCTGGAGGAGTTACAGGGCCGAGGCTTGCTCGATCGGGTCGTCGCCGAAGAAAGTCATGCGCTCTTGACTGGCTGGCAACATGCGCTGGCCGCAGGTGTGCCTTGGGCCGCCAAGGCCCACGTGTGCAACGTCGAGGGTCTCGCAAGGCAAGCGTCCTTGCGCGCCGAACCTGTGCGCGCGGCTGACGGTAGCATCGAGCGCTGGATGGGCACGTTTGCCTTCCTGCAGCAGCGCACGGCTGAAGTCGAAGAATTGCGTCAGGCGCGCGACCAGTTGGACGTGATCCTGCGCAGCGTTGCGGACGGCATTTTTGCCCAAGCCGAGGACGGCACGGTCGTATTCGCCAACGATGCGGCAGCGCACCTGCTGGGGTTGGCCGACGCGGCGGCCTTGCGGGAGACAGCGGGAGCGTTGGACCGCGCCATGGCCGACCTGCGTGCGCCGGACGATAGTGTGACGCCGGCGCATAACCTGCCGCCTGCTCGGGCGTTGCGCGGTCTGCCCTCTCCCGAAGCGATGTTGCGTCAGGGTACCGCGGAGGGCCGTGACCATTGGCTCACCGTGAAGTCGACGCCGATTTCGCCAACGCGCAGCAGCGACGTGCGTCTGGCCATCACCATCCTGCACGATGTCACGGATCTGCGCATAGCCGAGGAGCGTGTGCGCGGCGCCCAGAAGATGGAGGCGATCGGTCGGCTCGCGGGAGGAATTGCCCACGATTTCAATAATCTGCTGACGGCCATCAACGGCTACAGTGAATTGCTGTTGCAACAGATGCCCCGCGGCGATCCGTCGCGCCCGTTCCTGGCCGAGATCCGCCGTTCGGGCGAGCGCGCGGCCTCCCTGACCCGGCAACTACTTGCCTACAGCCGGCGGCAAGTGCTGGCTCCGCGTCATTTCAACCTCAACAGCGTCGTGGCCGAGATGGACAAGCTGCTGCGGCGGCTGATCGGCGAACACATCGAACTCGTGACCCATTTGGAGCCGCAGCTGGGCATCGTGCACGCGGACCTGGGCCAGATCGAGCAGGTGCTGGTCAATCTCGCGGTCAATGCCCGCGACTCGATGGAAGAAGGCGGTCGGCTGGTGATCGAGACAGCCAATGCGTTGGTGCCGGCGCTCGATCCGGGTGCGCCGAGTTCCTCGACCCATTCCGGCATTCCGGTGGTCCAGCCCGGCCATTGGGTCCAGCTCACCGTCCGCGATACCGGCCGGGGCATGGACGAGGAGACGCGGTCGCACATCTTCGAACCGTTCTTCACGACCAAGGAGTTCGGCAAGGGCACGGGCCTGGGGCTCTCGACCGTCGAAGGCATCATCCAGCAAAGCGGCGGCGCGATCACGGTAGAGAGCGCGCCGGGGCGAGGCTCGACATTTTGCATCTGGTTCCCGCGCGTTCAGCCCGGACGCCAGCCCATCGAGACGTCCCCCGGCGACGAAGTGCAACTGCGGCGTGGCCATGAGACCGTGCTGGTGGTCGAAGACGAAGCGCCCGTGCGGGAACTTGCCCAACGAATGCTCGAACTCGCGGGCTACAAGGTGCTGGTGGCGCGCGATGGCGAGGATGCGCTGCACCAGGCGGACGACGACGACCTGTGCATCGATCTGGTGCTGACCGACGTGGTGATGCCGCGGATGAACGGCAACGAACTGGCGCAACGGCTGATGGCGAGCCGGTCCAAGCTGCGGGTGCTGTTCATGTCGGGCTACACGGACGACGTCATCGTGCGCCGGGGCTTGCCGGAAACACAGACGGGCTTTCTGCAAAAGCCATTCTCGGCCCGACAGTTGCAGGGTGCGGTGCGCGCGTTGCTGGACGAACCGCTGCCGCCTGCGTGACGCCTACGCCAGGCCTTTCTTCATGCGCCGACCGTAGAAGATCTCGAGCATCTCGCGCTTCAGCCGCTTCTGGGCCGTCTTGCGCTCGCCGTCCTCGATGGCGTCCACGCCCGTGCCGAACACATAGTTCGCGATGTCCAGATCCTGGCGAATCATCTTGGTGTGGAAGATGTTCTCCTGGTACACGTTGACGTCGGTCATCTGGTAGTGGTGGCGGGTGTCCTTGTCGATGAAGTTCTGGATCGAATTGATCTTGTGGTCGATGAAGAACTTCTTGCCGGTGATGTCCCGCGTGAAGCCGCGCACCCGGTAGTCGATGGTGACGATGTCGGTCTCGAAGCTGTGCAGCAGGTAGTTCAGCGCCTTCAGCGGCGAGATGCGCCCGCACGTCGAAACGTCGATGTCGGCGCGAAACGTCGAGATGCCGTTGTCCGGATGGCTTTCCGGGTACGTGTGCACGGTGATGTGGCTCTTGTCGAGGTGCGCGACCACTGCCTCGGACGCAAGCTTGGCTTGCTTGGCTTTGGCGGGCACGGGCAGCAGCGGGCCGGGCTCCTCGTCGGTCATGTCGTCCATCATGGTCTTCTGGACGCTGGCGATCTCATCCTCGGCAATCAGGATCGTCACGCTGGCGCCTTGCGGATCGTAGTCCTGGCGCGCGACGTTGAGGATGTTCGCCCCGATGATGCGCGCGACGCTGAGCAGAATTTCCGTCAATCGCTCGGCATTGTAGGCCTCGTCGATGTAGCGGATGTACTCGGCGCGATGGTCGGCTGTGCGCGCATAGCAGATGTCGTACAGGTTGAAGCTGAGCGTTTTGGTGAGGTTGTTGAAGCCCTGTAGCTTCAGCTTCTTGATCGGCTTGACGGAAATGGCCATCTCTCAGGCACCTCCACGGCGTTTCAGGTGGGTGGTGGGGCGGGAACGCGGATCCGGGGGCGGGCGCGGCGGCAGGCCTCAGGGGCGAACCGTGCGCGGGGCGCAGGGTAGGGCAACCGGGCTTGGGCGACAAGGGCGAGTTTGCTTTCCTGGTGAGGTTCCGAAATCTTGGTCGGGGTCCGCGGCAAAAGCGCCGAATCAACGAT
>CAYHHL010000286.1:0-6376 GCA_964356325.1 uncultured Enterobacteriaceae bacterium
CAGGAATACTCCGGCCGCGCGGTGAATTTCCCTGCCTGCCAGCTTGCGCACGGCGTAACTCGTCCTATATTCGCCGCGCCACAGGCGCCTGCCTTGCCTTCTTGGAGAAGCCGCCCATGTCCCAGCCGACCCAGCCCACGCCCGCCGAGACGACCGCTTCCGACCTGCCGCGCAACCCTGGTTTCCTGTACGGGATCCTGGCTTTGTGCGTGGTGGGCATGGGCGTCGCCGTCTATCTCGTGCGCCACAAACTGCACATCACCCTGGACCCGACGTACGTGTCGAGCTGCAACCTGGGCGGCGCGATCAACTGCGACAAGGTCAACGTCTCGGAGCACTCCGAGCTGTTTCATCTGCCGATTTCGCTTTATGCCATCCCGACCTACGCGGTGGCGGCCTATCTCTCCGTGCTGTGCTTGCGGGCGATCGGCTCGACCGACGCGGCAGTGCGCAAGATCGGCGCCACCGCGCTGAACGCGGTCGCGGGCATCGGTCTGCTGGCGAGCGCGTCCTCGCTGTACCTGGCCTGGTATTCCACCGTCAAGGTCGAGGCTTACTGCCTGTACTGCATCTCGCTGTACGCCGTGAACTTTGGCATGACCGCGCTGGCCATCCACGCCGGTCCGAAGACCGTGGGCAAGGCTATAGCCAACGCGTTCAAGGCCTTGACGAGCTTTGCCGAACCCGTGCCGATTTCGCTGGCGGTCCTGGTCATCGCCGGCGGTGTCGCCTACTACGGCTACGACACGACCAAGCTCAAGCTCGAGGGCGAGTACAAGGCCAAAATCGACGAGAAGTTCAAGGCGATGGAAGGCACGGAGAAGCCCGCGGAGGCACAGCCGGCCGTGGTCGGCAGCGTGGCCCCGCAAGGCAGCGACTCGGCCAAAGTGGCGGCGCCGCCCGCGCGTGAACTGCCGACACTGCAAGGCCTGAAGAAGACGCCGCACGGCGTGCAGGTCGGCGGCAAGATGACCGCGGAAGATGGCTGGAGTTTCGCGCTGTTCCCCGTGACCGACACCGACTACGCCTATGGCAATCCCAACGCCAAGGTCACGGTCGTCAAGATCAGCGACTACGAGTGCCCGTACTGCAAGTACCTGGCGATGACGATGGAACCGGTCAAGGTGAAGTACAAGGACAAGGTCCGCTTCGTGATGAAGCAGTTTCCGATGAATCCTTTGTGCAACCGCTACATGCAGGGCTACGACAAGCACCCGAACGCGTGCAATGCCTCGCTGGCTGGCGTGTGCGCGGGTCGTCAGGGCAAGTTCTGGGAAATGCACGACAAGTTGTACGCGGAACAGCCCAAGCTGTCGCCCGACGAGAACCGCAAGTACGCCGAGGAGCTCAAGCTGGACCTGGCGAAGTACGACGCCTGCTTGAAGGACCCGGCGACGATGGCCCAGATCAAGGACGAAATCGAGCAAGCGCATGAAGCCGGGATCAACGGCGCGCCGCGGACCTACATCAACGGCCGGTTGGTGACGGGCTCGGCTTCGACCGCGATCCTCGAGTACTACATCGAGAAGACCTTGCAGAATCCCGACGCGGCCCCGAGCGGTGGCGAGCAGAAGGCGGTCGCGCCCAAGCCCGATGGCACGCACATGATTGCCGCCAAGACCGCCAAGGCCGCGTTCTTCATGGATCCCTACGAGGCGTCGCTGACCAAGGACGGCAAGGCGATCTCCCTGCCCGACGTCGAACCCGCGCAAGTCAGCTGGATCGAGGCGGATGCGGCGTGCAAGAAGGCCGGCAAGCGCATGTGCACCGAAGAGGAGTGGGTCTCGGCCTGCACCGGCGTGCCCGCGGTCGACGACAACAACAACAGCCAGTTCGCCGACGACACCGTGGAAGGCACCATGTATCCGTACGGTTCCTTCTACGAGGCCGGCCAGTGCCGTGACCAGGAGGACAAGTACAAGGGCAAGGCGGGCACGACTGGCACGATGGACAAGTGCCGTACGCCGTCAGGGCTTTTCGACCTCGCGGGCAACATCGGCGAGTGGTCGGGCATCAGCAAGGAAACCGCGGGCTTGATGGGCGGCCACAACTCGTCGGGCGAACGGGCGGCGTGCAACCAGCGCTCGGCCAGCTTCGGCGCCGGCAACCGCAATATGACCACGGGCTTCCGCTGCTGTGCCGACGCCGACGTGCAGCAAGCCAAGGTCGACGCCACGGCTTTGGCGGACACCGGCGGCGAGATGATCGGCAAGCCCGTGCCGGCGATCGAGGCCAAGGACTCGGCGGGCGCGGCGGTCGACAGCAAGGCCTGGAAGGGCAAGGTCACCTTGGTCAATTTCTTCGCGAGCTGGTGCGGCCCGTGCAAGAAGGAGTTCCCCGAACTCGTGAACCTGTACAAGGAGCACAAAGCCAAGGGTTTCCAGATAGTCTCGATCGGCGTGGACCGCGAGGGCGCCAAGTCGTTGGAATTCGCCAAGGGTTTCGGGACGACCTGGTCCATCATCGAGGACCAGGACAGCGAGTTGATGGGACGATTCGGCGTGTACTCCATGCCCGCGACGTTCCTGGTCGATCGCAGCGGCGTCATCCGCTTCATGGACACCGGCTTCAAGCCTGAGGAACAGCTCGGCAAGTTGCGCAGCGCCATCGAGTCCCTGCTGTAGAGGATGGGCCTGGCTGCCACCGTGCGAATGCCCTGCGTATGGGCGGGTCTCGCGCTGACTCTTGCGCTTTCGCAGGGTTGCGCGCGATCGGGCAAGGCCAAACCGTTGCAATGGCGGCGGGCAGCGCCCGGGCTCGAGTACAGCCAGGTTACCCTGCGCCCGAATCCGAACGAGTCCGAGGCTACCGTGCACTTCGTGCGCGTGGACCCGAAGCGTCTCGCGCTGCAAGTGGTCACTGCTCCAGGTGATTTGCACCGTCCCCTGGGCGACGCGGCGGGGTTTCGCAGGGCGGCGCACGGCTTGGCGGCGGTCAACGGCGGCTACTTCGACCCACAATTCAAGCCATTGGGACTGCTGGTCAGCCAGGGCCGCGAACTGAGCCGGGTGCGCCACGTCGACCACGGCATCTTCTACATTGCCAACGGCCGCGCGGGGCTGCAGCACGCTCGATCGTGGCACCCGCCGCAAGGCCTCGAGTTCGCGGTCGAATGTGGTCCACGCCTGCTGATAGACAGCCAACCCCTTGGGTTCAAAGCGGGAGCTGCGCGGCGGGTGGCGATTGGCGCGGATGCCCAGGACCGCGTGGTGCTGGCAGTGACCGAGGGCGTGATGACGCTGGCGGACCTGGCCAGGCTGCTGGCGGCGCCGGAACCGCGCGGTGGGCCGGGCCTGACGCTGGCGTTGAACCTGGACGGCGGGTCTTCGACCATGCTCGACGTCGACGCCGGGCCCGTGCAGGTCGCGGTCCGATCGGCGGTGCAGGTGCCGGTCGGCATCGCGGTGGTGGCGCGCAAGGCGAACGGCGATTTCTGACTTAGCTAGTAATCTTTGTTGGTTGTCAATGTGCCTCGCTTCGACGTGACGGCGCGGAACCCCCATCGCAACCTGTGCAGAACGGCAAGAGTATGGCTACGTTTGGAAACGCGCGCATCTTCGTGCAAACTGCTGCGCTGCGCGCCGTCAGGTCAAGTCGGACAGGGCGCGAAAGGTCAAGTCGGACAGGGTGTTGGTCCCCACCGGCGTCAGGGAGGTCCAGGTATGGCTCAGCAGGTTCCGACGCAACGCAACGGCTCTTGGCTGCCGTCGATGCCTTCGAGGCAGGGCGTATCGCTTGCGCTGTTGCTGCCCTTCCTGGTCACGACGCTGACCTTGCCGGTGCGTCTCGGCTCGCTGCACTTCGGTGTGGCGCTTGCCCAACAGGAAGAGAAGCCCACGCTTGGCATCGTCTCGTTTGCCCGCCGCGGTGAAGTCGGCACCTTGGCGGCAGCGCGCATCGAGGAGTACTTGCGCCAGATGCTCGACGCCGGCGGAGGCGTCAAGCTCCTGAATGCCAAGGTGGTCGAGACCGGCAAGCCGATCGGCCCCGCGCCTTCCGCGTCGGCTGCGGGCCCGCAGAAGGAAACGGCGGCGACCAAGGCGCTGGACAAGGCGGACAAGCTCGCCGTGACCGCGCGGACCATGCTCGAGGAGGGCGAGGATGCGGAGGACGCGCTCAAGCTCCTGACCGCGGCTGCCCAGCGCTACGAAGACAACTTCGCCGAACTCATCGACTTCACCAAGCTGGTCGACGCCTACGCACAGGCCGCCGCCGCCACGTTGCTGCTCAAGCGAGACAAGGAAGCCAAGGCGTGGGTGGCCAAGGCCTTGACGATCCAGCCGACTTTCGTGGTCGACGCGCGCAAGTCCAACAAGGCGCTGCAGACGCTGGTTACGCAAGTGCGCCAGGATCTGGCCAGCAAGTCGACGACCACGCTGACCGTGGAAAGCAACCAGAAGGATGCCGAGGTCTACGTCGACGGCGTCAAGATTGGCACGGCACCGGCCACGGCTCACGATCTGGCGCCTGGCAAGCACTACGTCCAGGTGCGCAAGCCGGGCGCGTCGCCATGGGGCCAGGCGGTCGAGGCGAAGGGCAAGGCAGCGACAGTCAAGGCGATCCTGCAGATGGACGAGGTGCCGGGCAGCGAAATCGACCTCGACATTTCGCCCGAAGACATCCGCGGCTATGCGACCAGCGGCAAGTTCCACGAGAAGCTGTTCCGCAACTCCGGGGCCATGTTCGCCAAGCAGATCCGCGCCTCGCACCTGCTGTACGGCATCGTCGCCAAGACGTCCAGATCCCTGGAACTGCACTTATTCCTTTACAACGCCAAACTGAAGAAGACCTGCTCCATCGAGAAGATCGACTATGCCCCGAACTTGACCGACCTGCAGATGAAGACGCTCGATGCCGAAGGGCGCGTGCGCAGTGCCCTCAATGGCTGTGGCCCCGATCGCGAAGTCAAGGTATTGCCTGAGGTCTTCGAGCGCGGAGGCGATAGCGCCGAGGCCCCTGCGGTGCTGCCGACGCCGCCGGATCCCGAGCCGAAGATCGAGCCCAAGGTCGAGACCCACGAGGAACCCAAGGTCGAGCCGCCGGTCAAGCCCAAGCGCGTGGTCAAGGTCGAACCGAAAGTCGAGGTCAACAAGGACGATCCCTACGCGGGTCTGCTCGGCCAAGACGAAACCGCGAGCAAGCCGTTCTACAAGACATGGTGGTTCTGGACGACGATCGGTGTGCTCGCTGCGGCGGGCGGTGGCACGGCCGCGTACCTCGCCACGCAAAAGTCCCAGCCAGCGGGTGGTTTCACCGTTTCCGCCACGCTGCCCTGAACCGGCCTGCCCACGCTGCCCTGAACCGACCTGAAAGGCGCCGATGACCATGAAACTGAGCAAGAACGAGCTCCGAACCGTGCAACCCTTCGCTCCCAAGCTGATGGTCGCCGGACTGCTGGTGCTGGCCGCGTGTTCCCAGACCGCCGAGACCCCCCAGCTCGGTCTCAGCCTGCTGGTGCGCGCGCCACAGAACCCGGACGACAACCCGTTCAACCTGCCTGAAGCCGCCTTCGTGGTGCTGACGGCCGAGGGAGTGAACGCAGCGCCGAGTGTGCAGCCGTACCACCCGGGCATGAAGCTCGACCTGTCGAACGTGCCGTTTGGCGCGGGTCGCCAGGTGCGCGTCGAGGTCTGGCAGAAGAACGAGTCTGGCCAGCCGATCGGCCCGGTGCTCGGCCGCGGCATGTCGGCGCCCATCGATGTCGCGGCAGGCGGCGCGGCGCAGACACGACACCCTTATGTGACGCGCATCAATCGGTTTGCTCCGGCCATGCCCGACGACGGCTCGACCAGCACGCTCGATTCGGGCGGCGCGGGCCAGTGCGCGGTCACCTTGCCGGCGGGGCAGATCCTGTTCATCGGCGGCGCGGCGGGCAAATCTGGCGTCAAGGACCCGTATTCACAGGCGAACTGGACCAACTTCTCGCCGTCCGCGGTGGGCTACGATCCGGACAGCCGTGGCACCATTCTCTTGTCAGAGTACGGCGCGAAACTCAACGTTGCCCGGGCATTCCATTCCTGCGCGGTCGGTCTGAGCGCAGTGGCGGTGGTTGGCGGCTTGGTGGCGGACGACAAGGGCAACCCGGTGCCGACCAAGCTGATCGAATACTTCGACATGACCGTCGCCCAGCCCGGCCCGGACACGTTTCGCCAAGTCGCGACTGGCACGCCGGAATGTCCCTCGTGCACGACCGGGCTGGTGTTCGCGCGTTCGGGCGCCTCGGTCGTGCGCATGTTCGAGGACGACAACTACTTCCTGATCCTGGGCGGCAAGGGCGACGATGCGACCTTCCCGTGCCTGGATGGCGCGAAGAACGAAGTGGCGTGCGCGGCCAACACCTGGGAGGTCTGGCACCCCAAGCGCGGCAACCTGGCGC
>CAYHHL010000287.1:0-6360 GCA_964356325.1 uncultured Enterobacteriaceae bacterium
TCCTCATCATCGGCGCCGGCCCGATCATCATCGGCCAGGCCTGCGAGTTCGACTACTCGGGCGCCCAGGCCTGCAAGGCCCTGCGCGAGGAGGGTTATCGCGTCATCCTGGTCAATTCCAATCCCGCGACGATCATGACCGATCCGGACATGGCGGATGCGACCTACATCGAGCCCATCACCCCGGAGACCGTTGCGCGCATCCTGGAAAAGGAGCGGCCCGACGCGCTGCTGCCGACCATGGGAGGCCAAACCGCGCTCAACACCGCCATGAAACTCGCGGATAGGGGCGTGCTGGCCCGACTGGGCGTGGAAATGATCGCCGCCAACCGCGACGTCATCGCCAAGGCGGAAGACCGCGAGTTGTTTCGCGATGCCATGGCCAAGATCGGGCTGGAGAGTCCGCGCAGTCAGATGGTGCGCAGCCTGGCGCAAGCGCGGGAAGCCATCCAGACCATCGGCTTGCCGACCATCATCCGACCATCGTTCACGCTGGGCGGCGAAGGTGGCGGTATCGCCTACAACACCGATGAGTTGGATCACTTCGTCGCCACGGGCCTGGCCGCTTCGCCGGTCGGCACCGTACTGGTGGAAGAATCCGTGCTGGGGTGGAAAGAATTCGAAATGGAGGTAGTCCGCGACAAGAAGGACAATTGCATCATCATCTGCTCGATCGAGAACATAGACCCCATGGGCATCCACACGGGCGATTCCATCACAGTGGCCCCGGCGCTCACGCTGACCGACAAAGAATACCAGGTGATGCGCAATGCCTCGATCGCCTGCCTGCGCGAGATTGGCGTCGACACCGGCGGGTCCAACGTCCAGTTCGCCATCAACCCCGCGGACGGGCGGATGGTGGTAATCGAAATGAATCCGCGGGTGTCGCGCTCATCTGCCTTGGCCTCGAAGGCGACCGGCTTCCCGATTGCCCGGATCGCGACCAAGCTGGCGGTGGGCTACACCCTGGACGAACTCACCAACGAAATCACAGGTGCGACGCCGGCGTCCTTCGAACCCACGCTGGACTACGTCGTCACCAAGATTCCGCGTTTCACCTTCGAGAAGTTTCCCGATGCCAGCCCGATGCTGACTACCAGCATGAAGTCGGTGGGCGAGGCGATGGCGATCGGGCGCAACTTCGCAGAAAGCCTGCAGAAGGGCCTGCGCTCCCTGGAGACTGGGCTGACGGGTCTCAACGAAATCGATATCGACGACAGCGGTGCGCCGACCGTGGATCGCAACGCGCTGCGAGTCGCTTTGACTCAACCGCGCCCCGACCGACTGCTGATCGCCGCGCAGGCGTTGCGGGCCGGCTTGACCGTCGAAGAGATTCACACCGCGGCGAAGTACGACCCCTGGTTCATCTCCCAACTGAAAGGCATCGTCGATGCCGAAGCTGGCGTGAGGAAGTCCGGCTTGCCGACGAACCGACAGAGTCTGTTGGCCTTGAAGAAGCTGGGCTTTTCGGATCAGCGCCTCGGAGAGTTGAGCGGACGCAAGGAGAGCGAGGTGACCGCCATCCGCCGCGCCCTGGGTGTGCGGCCGGTGTACAAGCGCATCGACAGTTGTGCTGGAGAGTTCCAAGCGCGCACGCCCTACATGTACTCGTGCTACGAAGGCGATGGCGTCAATCCTGCGGAGTGCGAGTCAGAGCCGACCGACAAGACCAAGATCATCATCCTGGGCGGCGGGCCCAACCGCATCGGCCAGGGCATCGAGTTCGACTATTGCTGCGTGCATGCGGCCTTTGCCCTCCGTGACGCCGGATTCGAGACCATCATGGTCAACTGCAATCCCGAGACCGTATCCACCGACTACGATACCTCGTGCCGCCTGTATTTCGAACCGCTCACCGCCGAAGACGTGATCGAGCTGATCACCACTGAACAGAAGAACGGCAAGCTGCTCGGAGTCATCGTCCAGTTGGGTGGCCAGACGCCCCTGAAGCTGTCCCATGCCTTGGAAGCGGCCGGCATCCCGATCCTGGGCACAGCGCGCGACGCGATCGATCTGGCCGAAGACCGTGAGCGTTTCCAGAAGTTGGTGGAAGACTTGGGGTTGCATCAGCCTGCCAACGGCACGGCCCGAACCGTGGAGGAGGCCCGCGCGGTCGCGGCGCGGATCGGCTTTCCGGTAGTGATGCGCCCGTCCTATGTGCTGGGTGGACGGGCGATGCGCATCGTCTACAACGAGGCCGGCATTCAGGCTTACATGCGCGATTCGGCGAAGGTCACCGGCAGCAATCCGGTGCTGGTCGACAGCTACCTGTCCGACGCCATCGAAGTCGATGTCGATGCGCTGGCCGACGGAACCGACGTCTACATTGCCGGTATCATGGAACACATCGAAGAAGCCGGCATCCACTCCGGCGATTCCGCTTGCTCCTTGCCGCCCCACTCGCTGCGCCCCACCATCGTCGCTGAGATCAAGCGGCAAACCATCGCATTGGCCAAGGCTTTGCACGTCGTCGGCCTGATGAACGTGCAGTTCGCGGTCAAGGACGCCACGGTCTACATCCTCGAGGTCAATCCGCGCGCCAGCCGAACCGTGCCGTTCGTGGCCAAAGCCACAGGAGTGCCCGTCGCCAAACTCGCGGCCCGGGTCATGGCCGGAGCGAAGATCGCCGACTTCGAACTGGGCGTGGACTTCGAGGCCCGACCCGATGCTGGCCGCCATGTCGCGGTGAAGGAGGCGGTTTTCCCCTTCAACCGCTTCCCTGGAGTCGACATCGTCCTCGGGCCCGAGATGAAGTCGACCGGCGAGGTCATGGGCATCGACCGCGATTTCCCGCGCGCTTTCGCCAAGGCACAGCTCGGCGCCGGTACTTTGCTACCGCTGAAGGGCACCGCGTTCCTGTCCGTGCGCGACAGTGACAAGGAGGCCGCCGTCCGGGTCGCCGAGAAGCTGCAGAAGCTCGGCTTCAACATCATCGCCACCCGGGGCACACAGAAAGCCTTGTCCGAGCGCGGTATTGCCGTCGAATTGGTCAACAAGGTCATGGAAGGCCGCCCGCACTGCGTGGACGAGATGATCTCCGGTCATGTCCAACTGGTCGTCAACACCACGGACGGCACGCAGGCGTTGAAAGACAGCTTCGCCATCCGTCGGACAGCGTTGACACACAATATCAGCCATTTCACCACACTGACCGGGGCGGAGGCGGCTGTCACGGCCATTTCTGCGCTGTCCGACGGAGCCCTTGACGTGGCCCCGCTGCAATCGTATTTCAGCCGCTAGTTCATGCATCAATGTCCTGGATCGTGAATCGATTCAGGAGGACCCGCAGGAGCCGTCATGCCTTTGCCCGCGACCGGAAGCAGCCACGATGACGTTCTTGCGCTCTTGGATGCCACGCGGGCTGGCGATGCCAACTGGCGCGACGGACGCACTTTCAGCCTCGTGTACTTCGCAGGGGATGACGTCCAGGACCTGCTGAAGGCCGCGTTCCTGCGCTGCTTTTCCGAAAACGCGTTGAACCCGATGGCGTTCCCCAGCCTCAAGCGCTTCGAGGTCGACGTGCTGGGCATGGTCGCAGATCTGTTGGGCGCACCGGAGGCCGTCGGCGCGCTGACGTCGGGCGGCACCGAAAGCATCCTGATGGCGGTGAAATCGGCGCGCGACTGGGCGCGGGAACACCGTCCGCACGTCAAGCAGCCGGAAATGCTGGTGCCTATCACGGTCCACCCGGCGTTCCAGAAGGCCGCGCAGTACTTCGACGTCCGCGCGGTGCACGTGCCTGTCGGGGCGGACTTTCGTGCCGATGTCGAAGCCGCGCGCCAACTGCTGAATGACAATACGATCCTGGTCGTCGGCTCGGCGCCCGCGTATCCCCACGGCGTCATCGACCCGATCCCGGAGCTGGCTGCCCTGGCGCTGGCGGCGGGGATTCCGTGTCACGTGGATGCCTGCCTGGGCGGCATGTTGCTGCCGTTCCTACGCAAGTTGGGCCAGCCCTTGCCGCCGTTCGATTTCGCTGTGCCAGGCGTGACCTCCATGTCCGCGGACTTGCACAAGTACGGTTGGGCCGCCAAGGGGGCCTCGGTCATCCTGTACCGCGATCGCGCGTTGCGTCGCTACCAGTTCATGGGCTACGCGGACTGGCCCGGCGGCTTGTGGGGCTCCCCGACCGCGGCCGGTACGCGCCCTGGAGGCCCCATCGCCGCGGCTTGGGCCGTGATGCATTACTTGGGAGAAGACGGCTACTTGCGCCTGGCCAGGCAAACGATGGACACAGCTCGCGCACTGATCGACGGCATCGCCGCGGTGCCTGGCCTGCGCATCCTGGGCCAGCCTGTGGCGAGTGTTTTCGCCTTCACGGCCGACGGCTTCGACATCTACGCCCTGGGCGACGCGATGGACGCACGCGGCTGGCACCTGGACCGCCAACAGACCCCGCCCGCATTGCACGCGATGATCACGCCGGCGCATACGCCCCATGTCGCTGAGTTCCTGACCGATCTGCGCGCCGCGACAGAGGAAGTGCGGCACGGACCGCCTGCCCAAGCCGGCGCCGCGGCGATGTACGGCATGGTCGGCTCGCTGCCGGATCGCGGCCAGGCCAACGACTTGATCGTGCAGTTCCTGGATTCCCTGGACATGAAGTGAGCTTGCCGGAGGCCATCGCTCACGTGGCGCCGGTCGCGCTGATGGTCATCGTCGCCGTCGCGTTTTCCGCTGAAGCCATCACGGGTTTTGGCGCTACCGTCCTAACCGTGGCGATGGGCGCGCACCTCATGCCGCTGGCCGTGCTGCTGCCCGCCTACGTGCCGGTCAACTTCCTGCTTTCCGCGTGGCTGCTGGCCCGCCATCACCGCCACCTGGACAGGCCGTTGTTGCTGCGTCGGGTGTTGCCTCTGGTCGGTTCCGGTATGGTCCTGGGATTGCTGCTGTATCGCCTGCAACCGGGCAAGTCCCTGCTCATCGGTTTTGGCGCATTCGTCGCGCTGCTGGCCGCGCTGGAACTGTGGCGCATCGCCCGTCGCGCCCCCGGCCGCCCGCCCGGCGTGTGGCAAACCCGCGTCGCGCTCGTAGCCGGCGGCATCGTCCATGGCGTGTACGGTTCCGGCGGGCCGCTCATCGTCTACGCGACCAGCAAGTCGATCGCGGACAAGTCAGCATTCCGCGTCACGTTATCTGCCCTGTGGCTGGTGCTCGGCGCGGTGTTGATGGCGCATTATGCGATGCTCGGCCAGCTCACGACCGCCACGTTGCTGACCAGCGTGTCGCTGCTGCCCGCGCTCGGGCTCGCCCTGCTGATGGGGGAGAAGCTGCACCATCGCGTGCCGGAAGCGCCTTTTCGCGTGCTGGTGTACGCTTTGCTGTTGGTCGCCGCGGTCAGCCTACTGTGGCGCACGTTGCATGAGGTTTCCGCATGATTCCGACGCGTTTCGAAGGACTGCACGATCTTGCCCGCCTGGACTTCTTCGAGGTGCGCGAGGGCCGGTTGGTCCTGGCCGACGCCGCGCTGGGTCCCGCCGTGGACATGCACACGCACCTGGCGTTGACGTTCATCGTGGCGCCACGTATCGATCTGCACCAGTTGCACGCGGAAACAGAGCACTACCTGCCCAAGGATCGGCCTTTCGATCTCGAGGTCTACATCAACCGCAACTTCGCGGGCGACGACCTGGCGCGGCTGACCCGCGACCTGTCCACGGGCAGCTTGGGCACCGGTGGCATGCGGCGTACGCACACGATGGCCAACCTGGCGCGCGAAATGCAGGAATTGGGCATCCGCCAGTCCGCGCTGCTGCCCATCGACTTCCCGCTGCTGTCGGACAACGCCGGCCACTGGCTGCGGGAAACGCGCGGTCGGCCCGACGTGCTTTGCTTCGGCAGCGTCCACCCGTACCAGCCGGGCATGCGCAAGCACTTGGCGCGGCAGGTGGATCTGGGCGCCCGTGGCATCAAGGTCCATCCGGCGGTGCAGATGGTGCGGCCCGACGACGCCCGCGCGATGAAGCTGTACCGGATGTGCGCAGAACTGGGCCTGCCGGTCTTGTTCCACTGCGGTCCCGTGGACATCGAGACCCGACTGGGCCGCTACCTGTCGCAGGTCCGCTTCTATGAACGCTCGATCGCAGAGTGTCCGCAAACGACGTTCATCCTGGGCCACAGCGGCGCGCTGCAGATGCCCGAAGCGCTGGCCTTTGCGCGCAAGTACCCGAACGTGGTGCTGGAACTCTCCAGTCAGTCCCTGTCCAGCGTGAAGCGAATCCTGGCCGAAGCGCCGCCGGATCGCATCGTCTTTGGCAGTGACTGGCCGTTCTACCACCAGGCGATCGGACTCGCGAAGGTGTTCCTGGCCACGGACGACGCGGCGGAGCGCAAGCGGGTGCTGTGGGACAATGCCGCGCGC
>CAYHHL010000288.1:0-1762 GCA_964356325.1 uncultured Enterobacteriaceae bacterium
CAGCACGACGATTTCGTCGGCCCGGTAGCTGCGCAACTCGAGCAAGCTGGCGAAAAGGTCACGGTTCTGCGCCGAGAACATCCGGGTGAAGTTCTGTTCCGCCAGGAAGGCCAGGACGTTGCGCAGATCGCTGGGCTGTGCTTGGTGCAAGCCACTGTCGCGCAAGGCGATTTCTGGATCGGCGGCGTGTTCGTGCGAGCGCGAGGTAGGCAGCGGAGTGAAGCGCGCGGCGGGGGCGGTCATGCGCAAAATCCCTGGCTCGACTGGACCGGCGCGCGCAGTCAGCCCGTGCATCGCCGCGGAAACGGTAACGTGCCGGGCCGGCTACCGCAAGGATTCAGCCATCGATAGCGCGGAGGACTGGGGCATCCATGCACACTTGCGCAGTCGGCCAACCTTCTGCTAAGGCGGTGCGCCATGACCCACGCGCCGCGCCAGCACCAGCCGAACGCCGCCGACCTGCCCGAACCGCAACCGCCCGAGCCGAAGCCGGTGATGCGTTGGAACGCGGCCGTGGTGGCCTTCATGCTCCTGGTGCACGGTCTCGCGGCATCGGCGTGGCTCTTGCCGGTGCCATCGACCTACGTCGCGGTGGCGCTGGTGATGTACGTGCTGCTCGGCCTGGGCACGACGGTCGGGCTGCACCGGCTCATCTGCCACCGTTCGTTCCAGTGCCCGCGCTGGCTCGAGTACGTCTTGATTTCGCTGGCGATGCCGACGGGGCAGGGCAGTCCCCTGCTGTGGGCGGCGACGCACCGGCAGCACCACGCCTTCTCGGACACGGCGCGCGATCCGCACTCGCCGCGCCGCAGTCTGGCCTATGCGCACATCGGCTGGATCATGGACAAGGCCTCGACGCGCGACGACGACTGGCAGACCTGGTGCAAGGACATCGCGCACGATCGTTACTACCACTGGCTGTTGAAGTTTCGCCTGGTGCCGCACGTCGCTGTGGTGGCGGTCATCGCGCTGACGTTGGGCTGGCGCGCGGTGCCGTTGTGCTTCTACCTGCCGGCGGTGCTGTGGATGCACAGTACTTATGCTGTGAATTCACTGAGTCATCGCTTCGGCAGCCAGGCCTGGGACACCGGCGAGCAGAGCCGCAACTTCTGGCCGGTCGGCCTGTTGGCGCTTGGCGAGGGCTGGCACAACAACCACCACGCCTTCCCGCGCTCGGCCCGTCATGGGCTGCGGTGGTGGCAGTTGGACGTGTCCTGGTGGGTGATCCGCACGCTGCAGGCGATCGGGCTGGCGTGGGACGTGAAGGGGCCAGGGCGCAAGGTCGCGAGAAGTGCTGGGGAAAACTCTAATTTCTGACCCAACGCCTGCGCCCGCGCACAGCCAGGATCGCTGCAAGTCCCAACAAGCCGAGGCCTGCCTGCGAACCGGATCCGCTTGCCGCGCTGCAACCGCTCGCCTGACCCTTGGTCGAACTGGCCGGCGTCGGCGTAGTCGTCGTGGTGTCCTGCCCGATTCCATTGGGTTTTCCCGCCACGTCGGCCGATGGCGAACCCGTGGCAGCGTCGGTCTTCGCCACAGTTCCCGAGTCTTCCGGCGCAACGGCATCGGTGCCCGCGGCGACATCGGCCTCGGCGCCATCGGCCTCCTTCAGCACATCGGCCGCCAACTGCGCATCGGCCGAGGTCGCGTCCGGGGCCTCGGCGCTGTCCGGCGCCGCCACGGTGTCCGAGGTAGCTGTGGTGTCAGGCGCGGCCACAGTATCCGGTTCCGTCACCACATCCGCAGCTTGCACCGTGTCAGC
>CAYHHL010000288.1:1862-6312 GCA_964356325.1 uncultured Enterobacteriaceae bacterium
GAGCAATTGCCCGCGACATTGGCCGGCTTGACGATCTGGAAGGTCTCGATCACCGCCTTGTTGGCCGGCGCATCCGAGAAGTTCTGTGCTGAAGTCGCCCGCACTGTCGCGGTCAGCACGTGCTTGTCGATCGCCACCTCGACATAGTGGTGCTTGCCCGTGCAGAACTGGCTGCCCTTGGCCTTGCCGCTCATGCCGAGGATGCCGTCGCCGCAGATGATCTTCATGGGCTCGATCTTGAAGCCGAATACGTCGATGGTGTCGTAGGTGAACGCCCCCGCGCCGCCGGTCGTGATGTAGACCGTGCCGGCCTGGGTCGAGGCCACGGGACTGCCGCCCTTGATCGGTGCGAACCGCTCGTAGAAGTGGTTGTGGCCCGCGAACACGATGTCGACGTGGTGCTTGTCGAACACGGGCAGGAACGCGGTGTTCTGGCCCTTCTCGTTGGCCGGGTGGTTCAGGTCGATGATCTTCAGGTCGATGCTGCTGGTATAGCAAGGGTGATGAAAATACACGAACTTCCAGGTCTTGTTGGCATGCTTGGTCAAGGTCTCGTCCAGCCACTTCGCCTGCATGGCCAGGCCGGCCGCGTCGGCATAGGTCGCCGTCGTCATGGCCACGAACACCGCTTCACCGTACTCGAAAGCATAGAAGTCCTCAGTTCCCGTGGAGGCATTGGTCGGCAGTGAAAACAGCTGGTTGAACGCCGCCGAAGCGCCTTGCACGTCGTCCGAGTCGTGGTTGCCGAACGTCGGCATCAGCGCGACTTCGCCCATGTGGGCAGCGCCCATCTCCATGTGGTTCTGCCACTGCTTCAGGTCCGCGCCATCCTTGACCAGGTCGCCGGTCTCCAGGATGAAGGTCGCGCCGGTCGCTGCCATTTCGCCAAGAATGCTTTTCCACTTGGGATTGGGCCCTGCGTTGTCGTCGGATCGGTGGTCGCCGCTCGCGATGAACTTGAACGGGCCACAGCCCTCGGTGGGCGCCGTCTTGAAGGTGTGGACCGGGCTCCAAGCCCCCGCGCCGCCGACCCGGTAGTGGTAGGTCGTGCCAGGCTTGAGGCTGGTCAGCGTGACTTCGTGCACGACGCCGAGCGCGCCTTTGGCCGTGAACGAGGCGCCGACTTGCGACTGGGTCAGGGCGCCGGCCGAAGTGCCGTACTCGACCGTGGAAGCGTCCGCCATCGCATCGGAATTCCAGGCGACGACCATGCCGGTGGCGGGTTGCTCGGGCGGCAAGGTGATGCGGACCCAGCGCGGCGCGGCGAAAGCGGTGGCAGAAGCGAGCAGGATCGCGGCCGAGCAGAGCCAGCCGAACCGAAAGGACATCGAGCGAGGCATGGGCAATCTCCGACCGGTCGTCCGGCGGCCGTGAGTGTAGGGCTTGCACGCGAATGCGCCAATCGGAATGCTCGCGCGGTCAGTCATGTCCGTGCCACTGCGCATACACGCCGCGCGCCGGTTCCTGCACGAACGAGTCGGGGGCCCGCGCTTGGTCGAGTTCGCCCTGCCAGACCGCGGCCGTCAGCGCGCCACCGAACGCGCAGCCGGTGTCGATTCCGGTCGAAAATCGGTGGGTTCGCACTGGACCGCGCGTCGGACTGTGGCCGTGCACGACGTAGCCGAACCGACCGTTGTACGCATCCGCCCAGAACCGCTGCCCCGGCACGATCGCCCCGAGCGCCACGAACCGTCCCCGCTCGTCGACGTCGCGCACGTACAACGCGCTGGTCACCAAGCGCTTCTGCGCCTCGGGAGTCAAAGCCTCCAGATCGGCTGCGCGCTCCGGCCAGTGGCGCACTGAGGGCAGGACGCCGGCGTGCACCGCCAGCAAGCCCGGGCCGACGCGTTGGAACAGGACCGCGTGTCGTTCCAGCCACTCCCAGCCATCCTCGCCGACCTGGGCGTGTACCGCGATCAGGTGGTCGTCCAACCGCACGGGATTCTTGCGCCGCCCCGGAACCTGCTGGGCGTGCAGGCGAAAGCGGATGTGCTTGTGCTCGTGGTTGCCGCGCAGGACGCTGAGTCGGTCGCCCAGCGCGGTCTGCAACGCCATCGCCTCGCGCACTACGGCTCCAGAGTCGGGGCCGCGATCGACCAGATCCCCCAGCAGGATCAAGCGGTCCTGTGCTCCCGGCGCGAGTCGGTCCAGCAGCGCGCGGAACTCGTCCGCACAGCCGTGGATGTCTCCTATGGCGATCGTGCGACCGACCATGCCCTCTCCCGTACAGGTGATGCTACTTCTTGGGCTTCTTGCGCTTGGCCTCGATCGCCGCCGGGTCGGTGTCCGTGACGCTGATTTCCACGTCGTCGGGACCTTTCAGCAGCCGGCGCTTGACCATTTGCCGCACGCCCTTGAGCGCCGGACGCTGCAACCACGCCTGGTACAAGAGCCCTGGTTGGACATTGTACCGGTAGTCCTTGTTCTTGGAGAACGAGGACAGCGTGCGCAGGATCCGCGTCTTGTCGTCGAACGGCAGGCTTTGCAGGTTGGCGCGGAATTGCGGGCTGTAGGGCCAGTACTCCTCGGCATTGCTCAGGTACACGACATGAAGGGGCACACCCAGCTGCTTGGCCGCCGCCGCTACGCCCTGCACGCCCTTGCCCGCCAGCAGGTCGCACACCATGGGACGCACGCGCTCGGCTTTGACCAGATCGCGGATGTAGGTGTAGGTCGCGAGATCGGTCAGCCAGCTGGGCGTCTTGGCCTTGGTCATCGATTTCTTCAGCAGTGTCAGGCGGTAGTGCACGTTGCCGCGTTGGCTGTTGTACACCTGCTTGTAGGTCTTGAGCTTGGCCTCGCTGGCGTACTGGCTCTCCAGGCGGTTCAGGGCCGTGGTCTGCTGGCCGGGCGCGAAGAAGCGGATGAAGGCCTCGGGCGTTTCTGCCTCCAGGAAGAACGCGCGGTACACGGCGTGCAGATCGACGACCAGCGGGTCGTAGTCCGTCAACCACGCGAATTCAGGGCGAGCCCAGCCGATGTAGAGGTAGGCCTGGTCCGAGCCGACGCCCATGTAACCGCCGCCGAGGTCCTTGATGTGCGGGTACCAGAGCTCGGCGTGCCACTCGTCGCCGGTGGTGTAGTGGCGGCCGACGAATTCGTCGCTGACCCCGAACAGGGTCTTGGCGGGAGGATCTTCGGGCGAGGTCCAGAAGGTGGATTTCTGTTCTGGGGTGAGCGGTTGGACGGCCCAGGCGGGCGCGGCCAGGAGAAGCAAGGCGAGGACCGGGGCAAGACGACGGGACAGCATGGCGGGCTCGCGGCGGTGGTGGCGGACACGTAGGTAGCATCGCGGCGGGGCCGGGGCAACCGTCGGGGGCGGGAGCGGGTTCGGGTTCGGGTTCGGGTTCGGGGTCGGGTTCGGGTTCCGGCTCCGGCTCCGGCTCCGGCTCCGGCTCCGGCTCCGGCTCCGGGTACGTGCTCCCGAACGCGCGAACGCCCCGCCCGACGTGAAAGCCGGACGGGGCGTCGCGCTGGGCACACGCGAGCTACTTCGTGATGTCACGAGTGAACAACTGCTTGCCGTTCAGGTCGATGAACTCAGCGTGCAGCTTGTTGCCCGTGATCTCGACGTAGACGAAACCATAGGTACTCGCGTTCTCGAACCACACGGGATTCGACCCGCCCAGGCTGGTGTGCTCGCCACCCGAACCCGCGACGATCATCTCCATGTTGCCGCAGCCTTGGAAGGCCTTGAGCCACTGCATGGAGTGATCGTGGCCCGACAGCAGCAGGTCGACCTTGCCGCACAGCAAGGCGTCGTAGCCGGCCTTGACGCCGTTCTTGGCGTTGCCGTGGTCGCCATTGGAGCGGTAGGGGTGATGCGCGAACGCGATCTTCCAGCCGCCAATCTCGGTTGCCGACATCTTGGCCTGCCATTGGTCAATCTGCGCCTGCTGCTTGCCCTGGTTCATCAGGTTGGAATCGAGATCGAAGAAGTGCACGTTGCCAATGGTCTTGTCCCAGGTGACCGACGGCAGCACGAACTTGGGATGCAGGGCGGCCCATTGCAACCACAGCGGGCCCTTCCACAACTCGGTGCCGGCGCCCGAGGTGCCGCCGCCGTAGTCGTGGTTGCCCAGCGTCAGCCAAATGGGCGAGCTGACTACCGCGAACGGGTCCTCGATCACTTTCTTGAACAGCGGGTCGGTGACCGTGGACGGACCGCTCGGATAGATGTTGTCGCCCAGCAACAGGACTGTCGCGCAGCCGCCGCCTTTCTGGCAGCGCGCTTCGATGGCCTTGGCGGTCGCGTACTCGAAGTTGTTGCCGTGACCCGTGTCACCCACGGCGGCGAATCGGACGGTGCCTTGCGGGGGCGGCGGCGGCGGGGGCGGGGGCGCGATGTCCGTGGAGCCGGCGTCCGGAGCCGGAGGCGGGGCGATGTCGGTCGAGCCGGCGTCCTTGGTCGCGGGCGGCGGCGGCGGCGGTGGCTGCGCGATGTCGGTCG
>CAYHHL010000289.1:0-1442 GCA_964356325.1 uncultured Enterobacteriaceae bacterium
GAACCCTGCACTGCTACGACAGATTGTGCCATCGAAGGCTTGCCCGGCGCGGCGTGCGTGGACTACGGCCACGTCGGGGCGTTTTGCGGCGCAGGCTGCCTGGGCGACAGCGATTGCGGCGAGGGCTACCGGTGCGCGGTGGTCGACAAGCTCGAGGGCGGCCAGGTCCAGCAGTGCGTCCGCAGCGGACCGGGCGCGGCGTTGGGCGAATGCGCATGCAATGCCCATGCCATCGCCGCCGGCCTCTCGACCGTCTGTCGTGCGCAAGATGGTGCATGCAAAGGCGTTCGCTCGTGCAGTGAAACGGGCCTCTCCGCCTGCAGCGCCAAGTCCGCCGCCCAGGAGCAGTGCAACGGCGCCGACGACGACTGCGACGGGCTGACCGACGAGTTCACCTGCGACGACGACAACACCTGTACGACGGATAGTTGCGATGCGGCGGTGGGTTGCAAGCACCTGGCCAAGGACGCGACCTGCACCGACGGCGATGCGTGCACGACCGGCGACGCCTGCAAGGACGGCGCGTGCGCGGCGGGCGTCAAGACGCCATGTGACGACAACAACCCTTGTAGCAACGATGCTTGCGAGAAGTTGTCCGGTTGCGTACACATCTTCGCCGCCAACACCCCGTGCGACGACGGCGATCCGTGCACCGCGGGCGAATTGTGCCAGGCGGGCAAGTGCGCCACGGGCAAGCTGGTCGTCTGCGACGACAAGAACCCGTGCACCGAGGACAAATGCGACCCGGCGACCGGCCAGTGCGCGTCCAGCCCCTACGACGGCGGCGCGTGTACCGACGCCAATCCGTGCACCACGTTCGACACCTGCAAGGGCGGCAGCTGCGTGGGAGTCCCGGAACTCTGTGACGATGAAAACCCCTGCACGGTCGATAGTTGTGATGTGAAATCTGGGTGCGCCCACTCCGCCGGTACTGGCGTCTGCGACGACGGCAATCCGTGCACCACCGGCGAGGCGTGCTCGGCCAGCAAGTGCCAGGGAGGAGCGGTGAAAGCCTGCGCGAGTCCTGACGAATGTCTCGTGGCGTTTTGCAGTGTCGCCACCGGGCAGTGCGCGAGCCAGGCCAAGGCCAACGGCACGGTGTGCTCGGACGGCAGCGCGTGCAGCAGCGCGGACGCGTGCAAGGGCGGGCAGTGCCAGGGCCAGGCAATCCAGTGCGACGACGCCAACCCGTGCACGGACGATTCCTGCGACGCTACCGCGGGTTGCAAGCACGGGGCCAATGTCGCGCCCTGCGGCGATGGCAACGCGTGCACCAGCGGCGACGCATGCCAGGCCGGCAAGTGCATGGGCACGCCGTTGGACGTCTCGACCACCTGTGACGACAAGAACGATTGCACCACGGATGCTTGCGACACCCAGGTCGGTTGCGCGCACGTCGAGAAGTCCGGCAGTTGCGACGACGCCAACGTCTGCACGGTCGG
>CAYHHL010000289.1:1542-6249 GCA_964356325.1 uncultured Enterobacteriaceae bacterium
AAGTGCGCGCTGCAGGCCGTCAACGAGGGCAAGCCGTGCGACGACGCGGACACCTGCACGACCGGAGACGCGTGCGCGAGCGGGGCATGCGCGGGCAGCGCGGGGTCGTGTGACGACAAGAACCCTTGCACGGATGATAGTTGCGACAAGGTGGCGGGATGCGTCCAGTTGGCCAACAGCGGGACGTGCGACGGCGACGCCGACTTGTGTACGGCCGACGCGTGCAGTGGCAAGGCGTGCCTACCGGGCGCGGCGATCAAGTGTGACGACAGTAGCGATTGCACGACGGATAGTTGCGATGTCAAGACTGGCAAATGCGTGTTCACCCCCGCGGCCGACGCGGCCAGTTGCAACGACGGCGACCCCTGCACTACGCCCGACGCGTGCAAGGCCGGGAAATGCGTAGGGACCATCCCGCCGACCAGCACGGTGACGCTGGCGGGCAATGGCAGCGCGGGCTTTGCCGAGGGCAAGGGCACTGTCGCCAAGTTCACCCTCGCCGGCACGGAATCGCCCAATAGCCGCGCGGGGTTGGCGTTGGGTCCCAGCCAGGTGATCTATGTGGCGGACACCGGCAACCAGCGGATCCGCAAGGTCGCGCCGGACGGCACCGCCAGCACGTTGGCCGGCGTCGGCACGTTCGGCTTCACCGACGGCCCCGGCGCCGTGGCAGAGTTCTGGGATCCGGCAGCGGTCGCGGTCACCGCGGACGGCACAGTCTACGTCGCCGATCGCTTGAACCAGAGGATTCGCAAGGTATTGGCCGATGGCACTACGTCGACGCTGGCGGGCGATGCTGCCAAGCCAGACTTCGGCGCGGCCAAGGCCGAGGGCGGGTTTGCCGACGGCCAGGGCACCGCGGCCAAGTTCGACGAGCCGGCCGGCATCGCGTTGTCCGCGGACGGCCTGGCGCTGTACGTCGTCGATGCGGCCAACCATCGGGTGCGCAAGGTGTTGTTGGACGGTACGGTGACGACGGTGGCGGGTTCGGGCACGGCGGCCTTCGTGGATGGCAAGGGCGCGGCGGCGAGCTTCAACACGCCCTCGGGCATTGCCGTGGCGGCTGACGGTACGATTTTCGTTTCGGATACAGGGAACTTGCGGATTCGCGCCATCGCCGCCGACGGGACGGTCACCACCCTGGCCGGTTCGGGCGCGTCGGGCAGCCTGGATGGACTGGCGCTCGCGGCGACGTTCAAGCAGCCGTGGGGATTGGCGATTGGCAGTGACGGCGCGCTGTTCATCGCCGACCGGCTGGGGCACACGATTCGCAAGCTGGTGGCGGGCACGGTCACGACGTTGGCTGGCACGGGCACGGCGGGCAACCAGGAGGACACGCTGGCCAAGGCGCAGTTCAACCAACCCGTGGGTATCGTGGTGCTTTCGCCGGGCGTGTGGTACGTGGCCGATGCACTGAACCACCGCATCCGCAAGCTGACCGACCCGACCGTGGCCTGTCCGCCGAAGTAGGGCAGGGCGCGGCCCCGGCGTCGCCGCTACGAGGAGCCCATGACGAAGCGATACCAGACCTTCCGCGAGTTCTGGCCCTTCTACTTGAAGGAGCACAGCCACCCGCTGAACCGCCGGCTGCACTTCGTGGGCACGACGCTGGTGAACCTGACGGCGCTTGCGGCGTTGGTGGCGGGCCGGCCCCTGTGGCTGCTGGCGTGTCCGCTGCTCGGCTACGGCGGTGCGTGGATTGGCCATTTCGTGGTCGAGAAGAACCGCCCGGCGACGTTCCAGTACCCGCTGTGGTCCCTGCGCGGCGACTACAAGATGTACGGCAAGATGTTGCGCGGGCAGCTCTGGGGTAAAATGCCCTAGAATTCCAGCTTGATCCACTCGCCGCGATCGGCCGAGCCCCGACACGCGAACATCTCGCGGCGCGCGGGAATGGCGATGACGCAGCTGTTGGTCGAGGTGCCCTGGCCGTCCTCCGCGAAACGATTGACGCTGTCGATGCCATCGGAGCGATCCGCGAACAGGGCGCGCACGCTGTCCACGCTCTGGCCGCGCGCGCTCAAGCGGTCCTGCAAGCGGGCGAGGCGGGCGCGGCTGCTCGCACTCGGCGGTTCTCCTTCACTGGCGCTATGTTCTGGCACGAGGCAGTGGTTGGTGCGCACCAGCGGCGAGGTCAGGGCGTCGCGGCGGATGGCGGTCCAGGCCGTGGTCTCCCATTCCGCGAGTTGGTCCGCGCTGGCGAGCCAGTAGGTGTGGGCGGCGGCGCGCGGGGCGGTCACACAAGCCTGCGCGGCTTCAGCGAAACTGCGGCTGGCTAGCATCCGGTGCAACACGCCCATGTAGCCCACGCCGACCCGACTGCCGCGCGTCTTGATGTTGGTGGTGCCGACCGCGAGCCCGGCGTCGTTGATGCCCACCAGGCTCAGGCAGCCCGTGCAGGTGACGCTCCAGGTCCGCGGGCCTTGGTCGGGAATCCTTTGGATCGCCACGACATAATCCAGATCCTGGGGATTGAGATCCCAAGTCTGCGCGCCGATCGCCAGCCCGTCCGCAGTCATGCCGCCCGGCAGCAGCAGCGCCGAACAGCCCTCGGCATCCGCGCCGGCTGGCGGGTGGCCCAGGGCAAGCACATCGCGCACGTCGGTCATGTTCGCCGCGGTGTACAGTTCGCCCGGATCGACGCCCGCCGCCCGCGCGATCGCCACATGCTCCGTGAATCCTTGGGGATGCCAGCCTTCGTACACCGCCAGGCAGCGCCGCCCGACGTCGACCAAAGGCCCGACCGTCGTGTAGCCGAGCGTCGCCAGGTACTCCAGCGTCGCGTCGAAACGCATCGGCACGAAGTCGCGGATCTGCTCAGCAAAAGCAGCGCCTTGCGCCGCGCCCAGCTGTTCGGGTGTACCGCGGACGGTCAGGCGCGGCAGCTCCAGCAAGGCCATCGGCTACTTCACTTCGATGGGATTGCCCACCGCCCAGCGCTGCTCCTTGTCCGCGAAGTCCTCCATCCCCTTGAGGAAAGGTCGCAAGTACCGCGGCGTGATGCGCAGTTCGACGTGGTAGCGGCCCGGCAAGTCCGGCACGATCTTCAGCACCGACGGCATGCCAGGCTGGGCCGTCGCGCTCGACACCGTCACCAGCTTCTGCGCCACCGCCTGTCCCGCCACGATGCGCCAGACCACCGCCTGGATCGTCGGCTTGCCGTCATTGGTGAGCGTATCCGCGGTCTTCCACGGCGCCCACGGCGTCGCCACGCAGGTCGGCAGCGTCACCCACAGCGGCGAACCCAGCGGCACCGTCCCGCCCGCCTCGACCCACTTGCCGGTCGCCTTGTCCTGCGCCACCCAGTCCATGCCCTCGGGGTGGCCCAGCGCGTCGAACACCGCCCAGGTCTGACCGTCGCGTATCGCCGTCTTGGTCGCTTCGGCGCGCTCGGTCACCGCGGTATTCACTGGCAAAAGAGTGTGGTTGGAGACCCAGCGCAGCAGCCGCGTGTAATGATCGATGCGCTTGCCGTCGGCCAGGATGATCGGCCCGCCCGCCGCCAGCAGCTTGGTCAGGTGCGGGTAGTCCTCTTGCAACCCTTCGCAAATGCTGCCTTCCATCGGTTTGCAGAACGCGGGAATCACCACGTTCTGGTGTACGTCGTTGCCGATGACCGCCGTCACGCGCCGTTGGGCATTGACCGCTTGCCACTTGAGGAAGGCCTGCTCGGGCTGCACGTCCAGCATGACCATCAGCGCGAGATCCGGGTGCGGCGTCGTGCCCACCGGGCCCAGCAGCTTGTCCAGGAGCAGCACGCGGCCGATGTTGCCGGTCGCCCCCTTGGACGACACGCCGACGATCGTCTTGAAATTAGCATGGGTATTATAGACCTCCATGCCATCGATGCCGAGGTCGACCAGGCGCTGCACCGAGATGTCGTCCTCTTCGGAATGGGCGATGAGCGACAGGCCCTTCATTTCGTGGATGGCGGCGACCGCGGCCTTGCCCTCAGCCAAAGACCCGAGATCTGCGAAGGATGTGCCCTCCAGATCCTGGTTCGCGAAGTGCCCGTGCAGGCCCACCGCGAGATCGTGCGTGCCTTCATAGCCCACGGTCGTCACCAGATCGTGCGCCGGCATCGTCGCCGACTTCGGGCAGTGGATGACGTTGCCGTGGTGCTGGCCCGCGGGACCGATCGGCGTATCGCCCAACTCCGGATGGATGAACAGCAACTCGTCGAAGGTGTGATCCTTCATGCGCCCGGGGTGATCGGTCATGAAGGCGACGTCCAGCCCAGATTCACACAAGCCTTCGCGCAGTTGGAGCAAGCACGTCTGGTTCACGTCGCCATCGTGGTCGGTAATCCAGTTGTCGCAAGCGTCGTGGCTGAAAGCGCTGTGGATGTGCACGACGTTGCGCGACCAGGCCAGACCGCGCGCGGCAGGCGTCGGCGGACCAGCGGCGGCCACGTCCGCGCTCGTGACGTCGGGCTGAGCTGCGGGCACGTCGGCCTGGACGTCGGGACTCGCGGTCGGCGCCGTCGCCTTGCTCGTACAACCAGCGAAAATGAGAAGAAAAAGCGTCAACCAGCGGGACTTGCTCATGACCTGGCAGTGTGCTCCGGCCGGTCGCGGCGTGCAAGCAGATAACGGCGCGTGTTGCAGGCGCTGAGCGACGGTCGCATGCTCACCGCCGGCGCAAGGCCTGACGCCTGCCGATGTCGCCCGTGAAGCAGTCCAAGCCCCACTTCCAGACCTGCCGCGA
>CAYHHL010000290.1:0-6221 GCA_964356325.1 uncultured Enterobacteriaceae bacterium
GTCGTGCAAAGGCGTCGGCACGCTCAGGCCCGGCAGCCCGGCCAGGTTGGTCGAGAGCGTAAAGATGTCCAGCAGGTACATCGCCAGCGGATCGTCGCTCATTTGCCCCAGTGGCCACGCGGTCACCGGCGAGGTCGGCCCGACCAACGCGTCGCACTGCGCCAGAGCCTGCGCGAAATCCTGGTGGATGAGCCGGCGCACCTGGCACGCCTTCTTGTAGTACGCGTCGTAATAGCCCGAGGACAGGGCGAAAGTCCCCAGCACGATGCGGCGCTTGACCTCGGGCCCGAAGCCTTCGCCGCGCGTCCGTGCATACAATTCGTCCAGGCCCGCGCTCGGCGTCAGGGCCGCGCGATGGCCATAGCGCACGCCGTCATAGCGCTGCAGGTTGGCCGAGGCCTCGGCGGTTGCCACCACGTAGTAGGTCGCCACGCACAGGCGGGTGTGCGGCAGCGACACCGGCACCAGTTGCGCGCCCAGGTCGCGAAACACCTCCAGCGCCTGCTCGATGCGCTTGCGCACGCCGGCATCCAACCCCTCGGCTTCCTGCAGGTACTCGCGCGGCACGCCCAGCTTGAGGCCCTTGACGTCGCCGGTCAGCGCCGCCTCGTAGTCCGGCTGGTCGTTCAGCAAGCTGGTCGCATCGTGGGGATCGTGGCCGCCGATGACCTGCAGCAGCCGCGCCGCGTCGCGCACTGTCCGCGTCAGGGGGCCTATCTGGTCCAAAGAACTGGCGTAAGCTACCGAACCGTAGCGCGACACCCGCCCATAGGTCGGCTTCAGGCCTACGACGCCACACAGCGCCGCCGGCTGGCGGATCGAGCCACCGGTGTCCGTGCCCAGCGAAGCGTAGCCCAGCCGCGCCGCCACCGCCGCCGCCGAGCCACCCGAACTGCCGCCGGGAACCCGCTGCAGATTCCAGGGATTGCGCGTGGGACCGAACGCGGAGTTTTCGTTCGAGGAGCCCATCGCGAACTCGTCGAGGTTGGTCTTGCCCAGCAGTACCGCGCCCGCGGTCTTGAGCCGCACCACCACGGTCGCGTCGTAGGGCGGCACATAGCCGTGCAGGATCTTCGAGCCGGCGGTCAGCGGCAGATCCTTCACGCTGATCAGGTCCTTGACCGACAGCGGCACGCCAGCCAGCGCCCCCAGCTTCTCGCCGGCGCGAAAGGACTGGTCCACCGCCAGAGCCTGGCGCAGCGCCCCTTCGCGGTCGACGTGCAGGAACGCGTGGAGCTTGCCGTCGTACTGGTCGATGCGCTGCAGCGCCGCCTCGGTCGCCTGCACCGAAGTCAGGTCACCGCGGGCGATGGCATCGGCGCACTGGGTCAGCGTCAGATCGGCGACTTGCATGACCTACCCCACCACCCTGGGCACCACGAAACAGCCCGCTTCGACGGCAACTCCATTGCGCAAGGCCAGTTGCGCCCCCAGGCTCGCCGCCACCAGGTCGGGACGCAGCGGCATCGCCTGATCGCCCGGGTGCAGCATCGGCTCGATGCCCGTGGTATCGATCTCCTGCAATTCCGCGACGTAAGCCACGATGCGCGCAAGGTCGTGCTCCAGGCGCACCGCTTCCTCCGGCTCCAGCCGCAGCCGCGCCAGGTGGGCGACATGGGCCACGACCGCGGCGTCGATGCGCACCGGCTCAGCATGAGGATGCAGCTCGGTCATGCGTGTGCTCCGGCGCTGACCGGCTTGCCCTCGGCGGCTTCGATGGCGCTGGTGATGTCGCAGCGGATGCGTTCCAGGCCTTCGCGGCTGGTCGATTCGCAGCGCAACACCAGGATGGGCCCGGTGTTGGACGCACGCACCAGGCCCCAGCCGTCGGCGAACAGCACGCGCGCGCCGTCGATGTCGATGACCTCGTGGCTGCGCTGGAAATGCCGGGTGACCGCCTCGACGACGCGAAACTTCTTCTCGTCCGGGCAGTGCAGGCGCAACTCCGGGGTCGAGAACGTCGCCGGCACGTCGGCCAGCAGGTCTGCCAAAGGCTCGGGCTGACCGCTGAGGATCTCGAGCAGGCGACAGGTCGTGTACATCGCGTCGTCATAGCCGAAGTAGCGGTGTTTGTAGAAGATGTGCCCGCTCATTTCACCGGCCAGGAGCGCGCCCTCCTGCTTCATGCGCTCCTTGATCAGCGAGTGGCCGACGCGTGACATGATCGCCCGACCGCCGCGCGCGGTGATGTCGTCGAACAGCGTCTGGCTGCACTTCACTTCGGCGACGATGGCGGCCCCGGGCTCAGCGGCAAGTACGGCCCGCGACAACAGAACCATCAACCGATCGCCCCAGAGAATGCCGCCGTTGGCGTCGACCACGCCGATGCGATCGCCATCGCCGTCGTACGCGATGCCGACGTCGGCGCCGACCCGGGCGACTTCGGCCTGTAGATCCACGAGGTTCTCCGCGACGGTCGGATCGGGATGGTGGTTGGGAAAGCGGCCGTCCAGCTCGCAGAACAACTCGTGCACTTCGCAACCCAGCCGGCGCAAGAGTCCTGGAGCGACCGGGCCGGTGGGACCGTTGCCGGCGTCGACGACCACGCGCAAGGGCCTGTCGCCCATGGTGATGTTGCCGAGGATCCAGTCGACGTAGGGGGTGTGGATGTCCTGGAACGAGACTTCGCCCGAACCGTGGGCAAAGCCAGCGCCGTCGCTGCCCGCCTGTTCGATGGCGCGGCGCAGGCCCTGGATGTCCTCGCCGTGCAGGCTGCATTGGTCCAGGGTGATCTTGAAGCCGTTGTCTTCCGCGGGGTTGTGACTGCCCGTGACCATGACGCCGCCGCCGACCGCGAGCGTGAACGCGGCGAAGTACAGCATGGGCGTGGCGCAAACGCCTACATCTATGACGGAAACGCCGGTCGAGGTGATGCCTTGGACCAAGGCGTCGCGCAGCCTGGGGCTGGACAGGCGAGCGTCGCGGCCGACGGCGAGGACAGGATGCAGGCCGCGGCGCACCACGAGCGAACCGATGGCCTGGCCCAAGTGGCGGGCCAGATCGTCGGTCAGGTCGCGATCGGCGACACCGCGGACGTCATAAGCGCGAAAGATGTGCGGATTCATGCGGCACCTCAGGAAGACGGCACGTAGCCTACAGCAAGTCGTTGCGGCCCAGGCGCTGAACTTCGGCGACCACCGCGCGCACGTCCTGCGATCGCTGCAGCGGCAGGACCAGCGTCGCCTTGTCGGTCACTACCACCGCCATGTCGCGCAGGCCCACCGCGGCGAGCTGAACTTGACCCGCTGAAATCAGGACACAATCCTGGCAATCCTGCTCGATGACCGAGCCGTGCACGAAGTTGGCCGCGCCCGTCGGCTTGAGCCCGAGCACGCTTTGCCAGGTGCCGACATCGGACCAACCGGCATCCAGGCGCACCACCCGCAGGTCGCGTTCGTGCTCCATGACGCCGTAATCGATGCTGACCGAGGGGCAGTGGCCAAACGCCACCTTCAGGATCGCGGCAAACGCCTCGGAATCGTAGCGAGGTCCGGCGCGCAGGTCGGCCAGGGCCTGGCCGATCGCCGGCACGTGGCTGTCCAACGCCCGCAGCGCCACGTCGGCCCGCAGCACGAATACTCCAGCATTCCACAGGTATCGCCCGCTTTGCAGGTATTGCTCTGCGGTCCCGAGATCGGGCTTTTCGACGAAACGCTGGACCGGATACACGCCGTCGTCCGCGCTCTGGCCCAGTTCGATGTAGCCGTAGCCCGTCTCCGGCTGCGTCGGCGTGACCCCCAGGGTGACGATATGGCCCAGATCGGCCTGCACCGCGGCGCGCAACAGAGCCTGGCGAAAGCGTTCGGCATCGGCGACATAGTGATCGGCCGGCAGCAGCACCAGGATGGCGTCGGGCGTCAGCTGTTGGGCCACCAGCGCAGCGACCGCCATGCATGGCGCGGTGTTGCGCGCGATCGGTTCGCCGATGATCTGCCCCGGGCCCAGCTCGGGCAGCACGGCCTGCACGGCTTCGGTCAGGTGCGCGGCGGTCACGCACAGCCAACGCTCGGGCGGGCACACCGGCGCGATGCGATCGATCGTCACCCGCAGCAGCGTCTTGTCGCCAAAGAACTTGAGCAGTTGCTTGGGCTCGTCCTTGCGCGACAGCGGCCAGAAGCGCGTGCCACTGCCGCCCGCCATGACGGCGCACACCAGGCGATCGGCGGGACTGGTGGTGGTCATCGGGCCGGGCCCGCCGGATTCGCAGGGTTCTTGGGCGCCACGGGGGCGACTTGCAGCACGCGCACGTTCGCGGCCACGGTCAGCGGCGCACCGGTCAGGCGCACGACTTCGGCGACGGTGGTGTCCGAAGCGATTTCGCGCAGCACCAGACCCTCGGGTGTCACGTCGATCACCGCGAGATCCGTCACGATCCGGTGCACGACCGCCTTGCCGGTCAGCGGCAGCGTACACTCGCTGAGGATCTTCGGTTCGCCGCCCACCTCGCCGTCGCGGCCCTTCTCGCAGTGCGTCATCGTCACGATCACGCGGCGGGCGCCCGCGACCAGGTCCATCGCCCCGCCCATGCCCTTGAGCATCTTGCCGGGCACCGTCCAGTTGGCCAGATCGCCTTGCGCCGAGACCTGCAGGCCGCCCAGCACGGTCATGTCGACGTGGCCACCGCGGATCATCGCGAACGATTCTGCGGAACTGAAGTACGAGGAGCCGGGGATCTCGGTAATCGTCTGCTTGCCAGCGTTGATGAGGTCCGCGTCCTCGTCGCCCTCGAACGGAAACGGGCCGATGCCCAACATGCCGTTCTCGCTTTGCAAGATGACGTCCATGCCGGCCGGGATGTAGTTGGCCACCAGCGTCGGAATGCCGATGCCGAGGTTGACGTAGAAGCCGTCGCGCAATTCCTCGGCGACGCGGGCGGCGATTTCGGTGCGCGACAGGGGCATGGTGCGTCCTTTACTTGCCAGGTTTCAAGGTGTTGCTGGGCGGCGCGACCATCTTGCCGGGCCGCGCGGGCGGGTCCGCCTTGGTCATCCCGGCAAACACGCGCCAGGCTTTCACGTCGGGGCCCAGGTTTTGACCGGTCAGGTTCTCCAGCGCGAAGATGACGTGATTGGCAAGCGCGCGCGCCTCCGCGGGTTCCTGCGCCTGGGTGGTCTGCAAGAGCGTCACGAGGTCGGGCACCACGGTCTTGTCCGCGACCGAGGGCAACGCGTGCAGGATCTGCACCTTCTCCTCGGAAGTCGCGGTTTGCAGACGCTTCATCAGCGCCGGTCCCGCGCCCGCCGGTTGCAGCTTGCCCAGGGCGTGCAGCAGCCAGACCCGTTCCTGGGCGTCGAGATCGTCGCGCACCGCGGCATCGATCAGCTTCTGGTGCGCCGCGGTCAGCCGCATCGCCACCGCCGCCCGTGCCGCCTCGCCGCGCAACCCCGGAGTATCCAAGGCGAACAGCACCGCGGGCGCGGCCCAGGGCGTCGGCGCGGCCTGCAGCACGCGCAGCGCCGCCCGGCCGATATCGCGCGTCGGCGCGTCGATCAACTGTGTCGCCAGCACGACGGCCAGGGGCGAATGCAACGCCGCCAGCGCGTCGATCGCGCTTACCCGCGCCGGCACGTACAGCTTGGGCAGGCAGGCCATCGCCAGCAGTGCCGGCACGGCCGTCGAATCGCCCAGCAGCCCCAGGGCATGCGCGGCCTCGGCCTGGACGCGCGGCTGGTCGTCGGTCTTGAGCAGTTCGAGCAGCGCCGGCACCGCGGGCTTGTGGTGCAGCAACCCCAGCGCGCCCGCGGCCAGCGTCCGGGTGCGCGGCGTCTGGTCGCCCTTGGTCAGGCCGATCAGCACCGGTGCCACCGAGACGTCGCCGAGCCGGGACTGATTCACCAAGATGTCGATGAGTTCCGGCTTGCCCTGCAGCGACGCGGCGGCCGCCTTGAACGCGGGCAGTTGCTCGCGGCCGTCGAGCATCGCCAGCGCCGTCGCCGCGCGAAGCCTTTGCGCAATCGGCTGTTGGCTATCCGCGAGCACCTTGCCCAAGGCCGGCACCGCTGCCGTGCCGCGCGTCGCCGCCAGCTTGAGCAGGGCCGGACAGGCCTGGAAGTCCACGACTTCGCAGGCGAGCACGTCGGTGTCGAGATCGGCGTAGGCCGGCAGCGCGGCAAACGACAGCGCCGCCGAAAGCAGGCAAGCGGGCAGGGTCGGGGCGAGTAGGCGCGGCATGGGCAGGTCCGTCGGCAGGGCCGTGATCATGCCCGATCGGCGCGCGTCGT